>JBMFWU010000047.1:0-34563 GCA_049964955.1 Syntrophobacteraceae bacterium | reverse complement strand
CATCGGCGGCGACGAATTGAAACAGTTTGCGGAGGAGTTGAGGGGCCTGGCGACTGAGGCTTGCAACGAGTCTACGATCGATGCATCACATTGATGCAACCTTAATGTTTTGATGTGATGAAGTGAATTAATCACACCACCGGCCTTGTATATTTAAATTCGTGGGTTATTATAGTCATGTGCAGTGGAGTAGGTTATTCCGAGTTATACACAAATCGATCTTTCGCCCAATATAAATGGTGCGGTTTCGAGGTAACTCCGAGTGCCGCCCCAAAAGAGCAGTGAAAAGAACAAACTTTGAAGGATTATGAAGATGGTGGAAGGTCGCGTAAAATGGTTTAATGACAGTAAAGGCTTTGGCTTCATTGAAGCTGACAACGGACATGATGTATTTGTTCATCACTCGGCCATACAGGGCGAGGGTTTCAGGTCTTTGACCGAAGGTGACCGGGTCAGTTTCGCGGAAGAGCAAGGCGCCAAAGGGCCAAGTGCCGCAAACGTGAAAAAGCTCTAGTTAACATTTTGCAAAAAAAGTGAGATGAAAATTAGCCGGAGCCGTAAAAGGCTTCGGCTTTTTTTGTGGGGGAAAACTATGCTCTCAAAAGCCTCGATTCGGAAAGCCATCGCACAGGCGCGGGGGTGTGTGCAGGGGGATCTCTATCTCGATGATGGAGGGAAGACCGTCTCCTTCGTCGTCGGAATGAGGGACTCGTTGGATTACGGACGCATCTATCCCGATTTTTGGTACCTCGCCAAAGAGCATTCGGGGGAGAAAGTCGCAGGGATAATCCTGAGATGGGCAGCTTCGAGGTAAAGGCTCGAACCTGGCGCGCGAGAATTGCGAAGGAAAAATATGGTCAGGAAGGTCAAGAGGCGCAAGTGAATGGAGCTGAGGATCAAAACCGTCAGCCGTGCCGTGCAGCGTTTGCGAGCCCGCATCGGCATAAGACGCTTGACACAGAAGTATGCCAACGACGCCCCCCCGCTGCGCTCCGAGTTGTTCAGCGCAGATCAGATGGAGCGACACGGCCGGACCCTCGCCGGCTGGCACAGATTGACCCGGGGCCGCCCTACGAACCGGCTTCTGAAGCGGTTGGCAGACAATGAAAGTGTTCTGCTTTCGGTTCACAGCCTGCTGACCGAAGCCGTCAAATCGGAGCGACGGATTACTCCGGCCGGGGAATGGCTGCTCGACAACTTTTATTTAATTGAAGAGCAGATACGCACAGCCAGGCGTCACTTGCCAAAGGGCTACAGCCGGCAATTGCCGCGCTTGCTCGATGGCCCATCCGCAGGGCTTCCACGGGTCTACGACATCGCCCTGGAGACTATCTCCCATGGCGACGGAAGCGTCGACCCCGAGAGCCTCACCAGCTTCCTGGCCGCCTACCAGACGGAAGCCGACCTGACTTTGGGGGAATTGTGGGCCATTCCCATTATGCTGCGACTGGCGTTGATAGAAAATCTCCGGCGAGTGGGGACCCGAATCGCCACCGACAGGACCGACCGAAACCTTGCAGACTATTGGGCGGACCGGATGACGGAGATCGCCGGCAAGGACCCCACCAATCTGATTCTGGTTATTGCCGATATGGCGCGGTCGGACCCGCCGATGGTGAGTTCTTTTGTCTCGGAGTTTGCGCGCCGGTTGCAGGGGCAGGGTCCCGCCCTGGCGATGCCGCTCACATGGATTGAACAGCGACTGTCCGGGTCCGGCGAGACCATCGAACAGTTGGTGCGCTCGGAGAACCATCAACAGGCCGCGGACCAGGTTTCGATCAGCAACAGCATCGGCAGCCTCCGTTTCCTGGGTGCGACGGACTGGCGCGAGTTCGTTGAAACCACGAGCACTGTCGAGAAGACCCTTGGTGAAGACCCGGCGGGCATCTACCGCAAGATGGATTTTACAACCCGTGATCGCTACCGTCATGTGATTGAGAAGATCGCGAAGAAGAGCCTGCGCTCCGAAAACGAGGTCGCGCGCAAGGCAGTCCAACTCGCTCAGGATGGCCTTGCAGGGAAAAGATACGACGAGCGTGCGGCGCATGTCGGTTTCTACCTGATTGACAAAGGATTAGATCAACTCGAACGAACCATGGAGCTGCGCTTATCGCCTTCCGAGGCTCTGCGCAAAGTCGGCCGCCGGTTTCCTTTGCTGCTCTACGGGGGCGCCATCCTGCTGGTTTCGGTGCTCTTCGCCGCTCTGCCGGAGATGAAGGCATACGGCAGCGGCTTGCCCGGCTGGCTGCTCGCGTTGACCGGGATTCTTTCGCTTCTGTGTGCAAGCCATCTGTCGGTAGCCATGGTGAACTGGACCGCGACCTTGCTGGCAACGCCGCAGCCGCTTCCGCGAATGGACTTCTCCAAAGGGATCCCAAAGGAATCGCGTTCTCTGGTGATAGTCCCCAGCATGCTCACAAGCTCTCAAAATGCAGAGGATTTGACCGATGCACTCGAAGTGTGCTTTCTGGCAAATCGAGACGACCATCTGCACTTCGGCCTTCTGACCGACTTTGGGGACGCACCCCGGCAGACTCTGCCGGAGGACGAATCGCTGCTGAGGCTGGCCCGGCAGAGAATCGAAGCGCTCAATCAAAAGTACCGGAGTTCGGAAGGCGACATTTTCTTTCTCTTTCATCGCCCACGCCGCTTTAATCCCCACGACCGGATATGGATGGGATACGAGCGTAAGCGGGGCAAGCTCGCGGATTTGAATTGGCTGCTGCGGGCGGGGCCGAGTGGCAAAACCGAGGATCGGTTTTCGCTCGTCGTCGGTGAAACCGCAGTTTTGGGAAACGTGAAGTACGTGATCACCCTCGACACGGACACTCAACTGGCTCGTGATTCGGCATGGCAGTTTGTGGGAGCCATGGCGCACCCTCTGAATCGTGCGCGCTACGACGAAGACAAACAGCGAGTCTGTGACGGCTACGGTATCCTCCAGCCACGGGTGGCAGTAAGCCTGCGCGGGGCGAACCGGTCGCGCTATGCGCGCATGTTCGGAAGCGACTCCGGGATCGATCCTTACACTCGCGCCGTTTCCGATGTTTACCAGGACCTGTTCGGGGAAGGTTCGTTCATTGGCAAGGGAATCTATGATGTCGATGCTTTTGAACGGGCGATGGACGGACGATTCCCTGAAAACCGGATCCTCAGCCACGATCTATTGGAAGGGTGTTACGCGCGCGCGGGGCTTCTGAGCGATGTGCAGTTATACGAGGAATACCCGTCCCGTTACAGCGCGGACGTGAGTCGTCGACACCGCTGGATACGAGGGGATTGGCAGATCGCACGGTGGGTGACGCCGGGCGTTCCCGGCCCCGATACGCACCTTAAAAAAAACCCGCTCACCATGCTTTCTCGATGGAAGATCTTCGACAACCTGCGGCGCAGTGTCGCACCCGCGGCTTTGACACTCCTGTTGTTGCTGGGCTGGACAGTGCTGCCCTCGGCCTTTTTCTGGACCTTATCCATACTGGGGATCATCCTGATTCCTTCTTTGATATGTAGCGTCTCGGATGTGGTCACAAAGTCAGGCGAGGTGACCCTGGGCCGGCACCTCGGCGCAGCGGCGCGCTCGGCGGGCAGGGGCCTTGCTCAGGCACTGTTTACGCTCGTCTGTCTCCCCTATGAGGCGTTTTTCAGCCTCGACGCAATTTTTCGTACTCTGTGGCGCCTGTTTATCTCGCACAGGCGGCTTCTCGAATGGAACCCGTCGCACACTCACGACCGTAGTGGCCACAGTGACTTTCTCGGCTCATGGCGCACCATGTGGATCGCCCCGGTGATGGCAACTGCCGCCGCTGTTACCATTGCCCTATTGACACCGATCGCACTGTTTACGGCTGCGCCAATCCTTGCCCTCTGGCTTTTCTCCCCCGCCATCGTCTGGTGGCTCAGCCGGCCGCTCGCCCCACGGGAAGCAAGGCTCACGACCGAGCAGACCGATTTTTTGAGGAAACTTTCCCGAAAGACCTGGGCTTTTTTCGAGACTTTCGTTGGCCCCGAGGATAATTGGCTGCCGCCCGACAATTTTCAGGAGCACCCCACCGCCGTGATCGCGCATCGCACCTCACCCACCAACATGGGATTGGCGCTGCTCGCGAATCTATCCGCATACGATTTCGGCTACCTCTCAGCCGGGCGGTTCATCGAGCGCACGGCGAACACCCTTGGCACAATGAAAGCCCTGGAGCGACACCGGGGTCATTTCTATAACTGGTACGAAACGCAATCCCTTGAGCCACTTTTGCCCCTCTACATTTCCTCCGTTGACAGCGGCAATCTGGCCGGGCATCTACTGGCATTGCGGCAAGGCCTGTTTGCTCTTCTCGATGACAATATCCCGGGGACGCGATTGTTCGAGGGGCTCCGCGACACGCTCACGGTCTTCGAAGAAGTCGCGAAAGACTCTTTCCCGGCCCAGTTGGCTAAACTTAAAGAATACCTGGACCTCGCGGCCAACTCCAAACCGACTACGCTCGCTGCGACATGGCAGTCGTTGGACCGGCTGACGAACGCAGTCGAGGAAGCGGCCGCAAGCATCGATGTTCCCAACCGTCCCACCGAGCCTGGAGATGCCGGGTGGTGGGCGCAATCATTGGCCCGGCAGTGCAGGGATGGACTCGGTGAGCTGGAGTTTCTGGCGCCATGGGCGCGGCTCTTGTCTTCGCAGGGCGCCCTCCCGGACTTAGACGGTATTGACGAGATCCCGACGCTTCGCCAATTGTCCGGCCTCGCGGCGAAGCTCCTGCCCGAAATCGAGCGTCGGTTTACCCTGGAGGTGACAGTCGAGGAAAAGGCGCGGCTGGATGAGCTTCGACCTCTCCTGATCGAGGCAAGTCGACGCGCAAGAGCAAGGCTTGCGGCTATTGAACGTCTCGGGCTGGAAGCAAACGAACTTGCCGACATGGAATATGGCTTCCTGTTTGACGACACGCGTCATCTTTTGTCTATTGGTTATAACGTAGGCGAACACAGACGGGACGCCGGCTACTACGATCTTCTGGCTTCCGAGGCGAGATTTTCCAATTTTGTGGCGATTGCCCGGGGAGAATTGCCCCAGGATAGCTGGTTCGCCCTCGGACGTCTGCTGACTACGGCCGCAGGAGAACCTGTCCTTCTTTCATGGAGCGGGTCGATGTTCGAATACCTCATGCCGCTCCTGGTGATGCCGACATACGAAAATACCCTGCTCGACCAGACCTGCAAGGCGGCAGTGGCCGCTCAGATCGAGTATGGGAGAAAATGCGGGGTGCCCTGGGGTATTTCAGAATCGGGCTACAATGCAATGGATGTTCATCGCAACTACCAATACCGGGCTTTCGGCGTACCCGGCCTGGGGCTCAAACGAGGCCTCTCCGAGGACCTGGTGATCGCGCCCTATGCTTCCATGCTCGCCCTGATGGTCGCCCCCGATAAGGCGTGTCTTAATCTCGAACGGTTGGCCGCTGAAGGCTACGAAGGAAAATTCGGCTTCTATGAAGCCATCGACTACACTCCTTCGCGCCTGCCGCGTGGACAGTCGAGCGCCGTGGTTCGCTCCTTCATGGCTCATCACCAGGGGATGAGTTTTCTATCGTTGGCCTATCTGCTCCTGGGCCGTCCGATGCAGAAACGATTCGAGTCGGAACCCTTATTCAAGGCAACAATGCTGTTGCTGCAGGAGCGGGTTCCCAAGACCACCGCATTCTATGCGCACACTACCGAAATTGCCGAAATAGAGGCGACTTCCAGTGGCGCGGAGTCGCCGGTGCGTGTTGTGAGCCGGCCTGACACGCCGGTTCCGGAAGTACAGTTGTTGTCAAACGGCAGATACCATGTGATGGTCACAAATGCCGGAAGCGGTTACAGCCGATGGAAGGATATTGCGGTCACGCGTTGGCGGGAAGACAGCACCAGAGATCCCTGGGGAGCGTTCTGTTTTGTTCGGGATGTGACCGGCGACAGTTTCTGGTCAACGACATATCAACCAGCCCTCAAGCAATCGAAAAACCTGGAGGCGATTTTTTCGGAAGGACGAGCCGAGTTTCGCTGCCGACACGACGAGCTTGACGCTTACACCGAGGTCGTTGTTTCGCCCGAGGATGACATAGAGCTGCGCCGTATCACTATCACCAACCGCACTCGAAGACGCAGACAGATCGATGTGACGAGCTATGCGGAAGTGGTCCTGGCGCCGCCCGCCGCCGACGCACTGCATCAGACGTTTAGCAATCTCTTCGTTCAGACCGAAATCCTGCGGCCACAACGGGCGATTCTTTGCACTCGCCGGCCCCGGTCTATCGACGAGCAGGCTCCATGGATGTTTCACCTGATGGCCGTGCATGGGGCAAATGTCGAAAAGATTTCCTACGAGACCGATCGCATGCGGTTTATCGGTCGCGGAAACACCATCGCCGATCCGCAGGCCATGAACGGGTCACCGGATTCCTCCGGGGAGCTTTCGGACAGCCAAGGTTCCGTCCTCGACCCCATTGTCGCCATCCGGCATCGGATAACACTCGATCCGGAAAAATCAGTAACGCTGAATATTGTATCCGGCATCGGCGAGACCCGCGATGCATGCATCAGCCTTGTTGAAAAATACCAGGACAAGCGCCTCGCCGATCGCGTCTTCGACCTGGCATGGACGCACAGCCAGGTGTTTTTGCGGCAGATCAACGCCACGCAGGCTGACGCTCAGCTCTACTGTCGCCTTGCCGGTTCGATCCTCTACGCGAATGCTTCGCTGCGAGCCGACCCGGGCATCCTCATAAAGAACCGCCGTGGTCAGTCCGGTCTTTGGAGTTACGCCATCTCCGGCGATCTGCCCATTGTGCTGCTGCGGATCGAAGATTCGGCAAATATCGACCTTGTGCGCCAACTCGTGCAGGCCCACGCATACTGGCGCCTAAACGGACTGGCGGTGGACCTGGTGATCTGGAACGAAGATCACGCCGGCTACAGGCAACTGCTGCACGACCGGATCATGGGGCTCATTGCGGCGGGAACGGAAGGCAGCCTGACAGATCGACCGGGGGGCATTTTCGTAAGACCGGCCGACCAGGTAGCCGAAGAGGACCGTATCTTGATCCAAACGGTAGCCCGCGCCATCATCACCGACGGCCGCGGGTCGCTCGCAGACCAGATCAACGCTCGCAGTCAAGGCGAGGTAACCATACCCCTGCTTACCCCGACCCGAACCCGTCGCCCGGAACCCTTGGCGGTGGCGCCGACGCCTCGTCACGATCTGACGTTTTACAACGGGACGGGCGGATTCACCCCGGATGGGCGCGAATACGTTATTACCACAGCGCACGGACAGGTAACGCCGGCGCCGTGGGTGAACGTGCTGGCCAACCCGAACTTCGGGACCATCGTATCAGAGAGCGGTCCTGCCTACACCTGGAGCGAGAATGCCCATGAGTTCCGCCTCACTCCCTGGGGAAACGATCCGGTAAGCGATTCGAGCGGAGAGGCGTTTTACCTCCGGGATGAGGAACGCGGCCACTTCTGGTCACCGACTCCGCTGCCCTGCCGCGGAGGAACGCCTTATGTCACCCGGCACGGCTTCGGGTACAGTGTCTTCGAGCACACGGAGCGCGGCATCCGTTCCGAACTGTGGATTTACGTAGCCATGGACGCGCCCGTCAAGTTCGCGGTGCTCAAAGTACGCAACGAGTCGGGACGATCCCGTCGACTCTCGGCCACCGGATATGCGGAATGGGTCCTTGGCGACCTGCGGTCGAAATCGAGCATGTACGTGATCACCGAAATAGACCCGATGACCGGTGCGCTCTTTGCCCGCAACCCCTATAACACGGAGTTTCACGACCGCGCTGCCTTCTTCGACGTGGACGATACGGTCCGCACCGTGAGCGGAGATCGCACGGAGTTTATCGGCCGCAACGGCACTCTTCGCGCCCCTGCGGCCATGACGCGCACGCGCCTTTCGGGCAAGGTGGGCGCAGCCCTGGACCCCTGTGGCGCGATCCAGGTGAGCTTCGATCTGGCTGGTGGGCAAGAGCGGGAGATTGTCTTCAGGCTCGGCGTCGGACCGACCGCCGATGATGCCCGCGACCTGGTCGGCCGCTTTCGGGGAGCAACCGCCGCGCGCGGCGCCCTCGATGTAGTGTGGAGGCACTGGACTCATACCCTCGGCGCGGTACATGTGGGAACACCTGACCAGGCCTTAAACGTATTGGCCAACGGATGGCTGTTATACCAGACCCTGGCGTGCCGCCTCTGGGCGCGAAGCGGATACTACCAGTCGGGAGGCGCCTTCGGTTTCCGCGATCAGTTGCAGGACGTGATGGCACTGGTCTACGCCAGGCCCCACCTCGTGCGCGAGCACCTGCTCCTCTGCGCCTCTCGCCAATTCATCGAAGGAGATGTTCAACATTGGTGGCATCCTCCGGCGGGTCGGGGTGTGCGTACCCACTGTTCGGACGATTATCTCTGGCTGCCGCTGGCAACGAGCCGCTACGTCCTCGCCACCGGAGACACCGGTGTCTTGGATGAACCCGTCCACTTCGTCCAGGGGCGCCAGATAAACGAGGAGGAGGATTCCTATTACGATCTGCCCGGACACTCTGAAGATGCGGCGAGTCTTTACGAACACTGTGTCCGAGCCATCCTGAACGGCCTCAAATTCGGTCGGCACGGGTTGCCGCTGATGGGCTGCGGTGACTGGAACGACGGCATGAACCTGGTGGGCGTACACGGCCAAGGCGAAAGCGTCTGGTTGGGTTTCTTCCTCTATGAAGTGCTCATGCGTTTTAGTGAGGTTGCCCGCAGGCATGGCGACGTGTTATTCGCCGAGCGTTGCCAAAGAGAAGCGGCCCAACTGCGCCGCAAGGTCGAAGAGCATGGCTGGGACGGCGAGTGGTATCGCCGCGCATACTTCGACGACGGCTCCCCTCTTGGATCGTCTGTCAACCCCGAATGTCGGATCGATTCCATTGCGCAGAGCTGGTCTGTTCTATCCGGCGCGGGAGACGCCAAGCGGTCGCGCATGGCTATGGAAGCGGTGGATGAGCGCCTCGTTCACCGTGAGCATGGACTTGTTCAACTCCTGGATCCTCCCTTCGACAAATCGGAATTGAATCCCGGCTACATCAAAGGCTACGTCCCCGGTGTGAGAGAAAACGGCGGGCAGTACACGCATGCGGCCATCTGGGCTGCAATGGCGTTCGCTCGATTGGGGGACAACCGGCGCGCCTGGGAACTCTTTACCATGATCAACCCGGTGAACCATGCAAGATCGATTGAGGAAACAACCACTTACAAAGTGGAACCTTACGTTGTTGCGGCCGATGTCTACGCAGTATCACCGCATACCGGTCGAGGCGGCTGGACATGGTACACGGGCTCGGCTGCCTGGATGTACCGACTGATCGTGGAATCGCTCCTGGGGCTCAGACTCGAAGTCGATAAACTGCGTTTTACCCCGTGCCTTCCTGCGCATTGGGAGGGGTTCACGATGCACTACCGGTATCGAGAGACGGTATACCACATTACCGTTGTACAAGCGCACACAGGTAATGACGAAATGACCGTCGCCGTTGATGGCATCGAGCAAGATGATAAGACGGTTGCCCTCGTTGACGATCATCGGGAACACTCGGTAGCGGTAAGAATAAATACAAGGGACAGGGCCTTAGGACTTTAGGTTTTGCACATCTTTTCTGACTCAAGTAAAGTGGCGTCTCACGGAGGTGCGGAAGATGAGCATGCGCAGTGCGCTGGATGGAAGGGCCATAGGCCTCATGATTTTATTTTGCGCAATTTTCGGCATGCAGCAGGTAGCCATCAAGGCAGCGACGCCCGCTATGGATCCCGTTTTGCAAATAGCGATACGATCCGGCATCGCAACCCTGCTCATCGGCCTGTACCTGCGAGCGAAAGGCACCCCGCTTCTGCCCTCCGGGAAATGGCTTCCAGGTTTTGCTGCGGGAATTCTCTTTACTGCGGAATACCTCTTTGTCGCGGAAGGTCTGCGGTTTACGAGTGCCTCGCGGATGGTCATCATGCTTTACACCGCGCCCGCTTTCGCAGCGTTCGGCCTGCATTTTCTCATAGCCGAAGAGCGCCTGCGCCCCATGCAATGGGCCGGCATGGCCCTGGCTTTTTGCGGCGTCGCCCTGGCGTTTTCCGATCACTCCACTTCCCCGGGGATGCTCTCGTCGGGTTCCATGTTTTTAGGGGATTTTCTGGGATTGCTGGCAGGCATAACCTGGGGAGCCACAACCGTAATCATTCGGACAAAGCTCTCTGAAACTCCCCCGACACAAACCGGCTTCATGCAACTCCTAACCTGTTTCTGTATTTTAATGCCCGGAGCAGCGCTTACCGACAGGTTCCATTTTTCCATGACCCATATTGTGTGGGCCAGTCTGGTTTATCAAATTTTGATAGTCTGCGTTGTCGGCATGCTGCTCTGGTTCTGGCTGCTCACGGTCTACCCGGCCTCCCAGTTGGGCGTTCTTTGTTTCCTCACCCCGGTTTTCGGCATCGTCTTCGGAGTGGTGCTTCTGGGGGAGTCTGCAGATCTGAAATTCATCCTGGGAGCGGCGATGGTGCTTGCCGGAATTGTCATCGTCAGCGGCTGGCAGTGGTTCGCACAACGCGCATTTCGCAAACGCGAACTCGTCAAGATCTAGGGAGACGCCCATGGCTTCTGTGGTAAAACGATCCGTATGCCCCTACGATTGCCCGGATACATGCGGACTCCTGGTGGAAGTTGTTGACGGAAGAGCTGTAAAAGTCGGCGGCGATCCGGAGCATCCCTTCACCCGGGGATTTCTTTGCAACAAGATGAACCGGTATGCCGATACCGTTCATTCTCCCGGTCGCCTGAAAACACCGCTTCTTAGAACCGGCCAAAAGGGGACCGCTCGGTTTCGCCCGATTTCCTGGGAGGAAGCTCTTGCCCGTATCTCCACGCGCTGGAAACAGATCATAGCAGACTCGGGGGCTGAAGCGATCCTTCCCTACTCCTATGCAGGCACCATGGGCCTTGTTCAGAGAAATGCCGGTCATCCGTTCTTCCACCGCCTGGGGGCTTCCCGGCTGGACCGCACCATCTGCTCGCCGGCCAAGGATGCGGGCTGGAAAGCCGTCATGGGCGAAACACCCGGTCTGCACCCCGACGAAGTACTGGAAAGCGATCTCGTGATCCTATGGGGCATAAACGCCGCCGCTACCAACGTCCATTTTCTGCATAGCGTGCGGGAGGCTAAAAAGCGCGGAGCCAAAGTGTGGGTGATCGACACCTACGAGACACCCACGGCCGAGATTGCAGATCGCCTCTTTCCGGTTTCTCCCGGAAGCGATGGGGCCCTGGCATTGGCAATGATGCGCTCCCTGGTGGCTGAGAATCTGGTGGACCGGAATTTTCCGGCAAATCACGTGCAGGGGTT
Organism: Syntrophobacteraceae bacterium; assembly: GCA_049964955.1. Lineage (GTDB taxonomy): Bacteria > Desulfobacterota > Syntrophobacteria > Syntrophobacterales > Syntrophobacteraceae > SbD1. The sequence goes on along the minus strand of JBMFWU010000047.1, from coordinate 23,161 downwards.
CGAAGAATTTTGGAACGAAGTCCTTTCCGGGTTTTCCATGGAGGAGGCCGCCCGCCTGACCGGATTATCCGCCGAGACGATTCGGCAGATGGCCCTGGCCTACGGAAAGGCCCGTGCCCCGTTCATCAGGCTTGGAAGCGGACTGTCCCGGTATACCAATGGGGCTATGACCTGCCGAACCATCGTATGTCTTCCCGCCCTCGTCGGCGCCTGGGCGAAAAAGGGCGGCGGGCTACTTGCCGGCACCTCCTCAGGCGGCGCCTTTTCCATCGGGGAGATCACCCGTGAGGATTTCATGGCCGCCCCCACGCGCATCATCAATATGAACCAGCTCGGTCTGGCTCTGACACAAATGGACAATCCGCCCGTTTCGAGCCTGTACGTCTATCACTCCAATCCGGCCGCCGTCGCTCCAGACCAGAATCAGGTGCTTACAGGGCTCTCGCGCGAGGACCTTTTCACAGTGGTGCACGAGCGGTTCCTGACCGACACGGCCGCCTGCGCAGACATTGTGCTTCCGGCCACCTCTTCGCTCGAGCACAGCGATCTATACCGCGCCTACGGCACCTACTGCATTCAAAGGGCCTGGCCCGTCATCCCCCCGGTCGGGGAGAGCAAATCGAACCGGGAAGTCTTCGGGCTTCTGGCCGAAGCCATGGGATTTTCCGACCCGTTTTTCCGGCAGTCTCCAGACGAACTCATCGAGCATCTGCTCTCCATACCTGCTCCCTTAAGAAATGGAATCGACCGGGGCGCCTTTGATGCCGGCAAAGCGGTGGAGCTCACAATCGCCTCCGATTATAAAACCCGGTTTCTGACCGAATCGGGCAGGATCGAAATCCTCAATCCCCGCATGCACGAAAGACTGCCGCGATATCTTCCCCGAAACGAAGGCGCATTTCCCTTTCGACTCATGACGGCCCCCAACCGGTATTGCCTTAACAGCTCCTTTCGTGAACGCGAAGATCTTCGCGCAAAAGACGGGGCCATGTATCTGCGCATGAACCCAACGGATGCGAAGGCAAAAGGCCTTCATGACGGCGAACGGGTATCTGCGTATAACGATCTGGGCGAAGTCACCTTCCTGCTTCGCCTGACCGCCAAAGTTCCGCAGTCGGTCGTGGTTGCCGAAGGGATCTGGTGGCTCGCCCACTGTCCGGGAGATCGCTCGGTAAATGCTCTCACATCCCAGCGACTTACCGATGACGGCGGAGGAAGCACTTTCTACGACAATACGGTTGACGTCCGCAGGGCATAACACTCCCTTCTCGCCGATAAAATATCGCTAATGAAAGCGGCCGAAGGTGCCGATAACTTCACCAGATTTATGGCAAATACCCATCCGCACACCGCGGACTATGGAATGGAACCCATTTTGCCGGATCAGGAAAGGTACTCTGATGGGTCGCAGGATAAAACAAATCATACTCCTTGCAACATTGACATTCACTGGAATCATTGTCGTTTTCCTGACACACGTTTCCCTGCAGTCCAAACTGATTATTGTTGCCGCGGCGGCTTGCTCCGCTTTTGTTTTGGAAACAGCCTTCTTTCTCCGCGCCGTCCTGATTCCTTTGAAATCCAATGTCGAAACGCTGCGCACTATGGTCGATGAGGTGGAACAGAGTTCCATGCAGTACTACAGCATGTCCAACTCCCTGGCTGACGGATCGGGCACCCAGGCGGCCAGCCTCGAGCAAACCGCTGCAAGTCTTGAGGAGATCACCGCCACCACCCGGCAAAATGCCGATAAAGCCGACATCGGGCGCGCGCTGATCGAAGAAGCCCAGGCAATGGCCCATCGCGCGGCCTCCTCGATGACCCAGACAAGCGAGGCCATGGAGCAGATTTCGGGCGCAAGCCTCAAAATCAGCCAGATTATCAAGGAGATTGACGCCATAGCCTTTCAGACCAACCTGCTCGCGCTCAATGCGGCGGTTGAGGCTGCCCGGGCCGGGGAAAACGGGGCGGGATTCGCCGTAGTGGCCGAAGAGGTGCGTAACCTCGCCAAACGTTCCGCCACGGCCGCAGCTTCTACACAGGGCTTGATTCAAGACGCCATAAACAAGACGGGCGCCGGCGTATCGTTGGTGAGTCGCTCCGAGGAAGATTTCAAAAAAATGGTGCAATCCTTCGAAAAATCGGTGAACCTGATTCGCGAAATCGCCGAAGCTTCCGCCGAACAGCGCATCAGCCTTACGGAAATCTCTACGGCTATTAACCAAATTGATATCGTTACACAGGAAAACGCCGCCAAGGCTCAGGACAGCGCAAAAAATTCCGAAGACATGGAAGAGCAGGTGCTGAATATGCGCGATGTCTCCTCCAATCTGCTCCAGATATGGACCGGCGTCAATAGAAGAAAAGTTGCAATGGATCTGGTGAAAAGAGGGATCGATATGGTACGGAAAAACGGGCTGCAAGCCACTGTCTCAGCCGCTCAAGACAAAAACGGTCCGTTTTGCGATGGAGAATGGTTTCTCTTTTTCGGCACTGTCCAGGGAAAACTGACCATCCTGGCCCATCCCTTCGCCCCTCATCTGGTAGGGAGCGACGTTGCCACGCTGAATGACATCAAGGGCAAGGACTTTAACGTTCAGATGGCCCGGTTGGCGGCCACCAAGGGCTCCGGTTGGGTCAACTACTGGTGGCCCAAGCCCGGGGCGACCGTTCCTTCTCTAAAAAGCACCTATCTTTCGGCGATCCCCGGGGAGAATGCCTATGTGGGGTGCGGGGTCTTTCTATAGGGCAAGCGTCAGACGTTTTCAGGTCGAAACCCGGTTGCGTCCGGCCTTTTTTGCCCGATAAAGGGCCTTGTCCGCCGCCTTTATCACCTCCGGTGGACTCGAGTGTTTCGTGTCTCTTTCGGCCACGCCGATACTGATGGTGACCGCCACTGTTTTCTGAACGCCTTTTGTCGCTTTGGGTTTTCCGGGTTTTTTGCGCGGCCGGTTTCGAGCACGGATAACAAATCCCGCCGACTGGATTATGCTTCGCAACTGTTCAAGATGCGGGAGAGCATCCTGCCTGGATTTTCCGGGAAAAACCACGGTAAACTCCTCTCCGCCGTATCGAAAAGGTTTCCCCCCACCGTTTACTCCGGCAATCTTTGAGGCCACCATCCGGAGCACCTCGTCACCGACGTCGTGGCCATAGCGGTCGTTGAATTTTTTAAAAAAATCGATATCCAACATGGCAATGCTATATTTATTCCCCATTTTGAGCAGTAACTCGTTCAAGCTCCGCCGCGCGGGAAGACCGGTCAATTCGTCGTGAAAGGCCATTACATAGGAGGCCTCGATCACCGAGACTGTGAGGATGAGTCCTCCAGTAGAGAAAAATAACGTCGAGAGGATCCCGGGTCCCTTCATCAACAGGCCGCAATAGACGGCGGCGAGCGCCCATAAAAAACCGCTCTCCAGAGGCCCCCTCACCCGGTAGTAACGAAAGGCCAGCGTGAGAATTCCTGCAATTCCGGACAGCACTGCGACCTGAGGCACATGAAGCACCGGGAAAAACTTGAGAAATGATGCCTTGATGATGGGACGCTCAAGCCAGACCACAGATGTGCGAGGGAATCGATGCCATAACACAAATACGGCTGCAGGCTGGGCGAGCAGAAAACAGATGCGTCGGATGCCGCTCGGGCTCGCAATTCCCCGTTCCTTGATGACGGAAAGCAGTGCGAAATTCAGAGGAAGTAAAATAGCTGCAGCGAAAAAGACAAGTTTCCCCGGCCCCGTTGAAAATCGAGCGCCTGTTTCAAAATGCACAAGGATTCTATCGGCTGCGCCCAGTATCAAGAGTGCAAAAACCAGCCTGCTCCTGTTGAAGCGCCACCCGAGCAACAGTCCGGCAACCAGTACCAGGAGAGGAAAGGCAGCAGACACTATGGAAAGCCGGCCGAGAAGCAATGCCTTTTGGCTGAGAGCCACAGCGGAAAAGAAAATGATGCCCCCGGGCACAAAAAAGGAAAATAGCGACTTCAAGTATCCAGTCCTCCAAGGTCCAACGGCTATTGCTGCGACAGTCGAAGGCCGCCCGCCAGGGTCCGGCCACCCCGCACGCATGCATCTTGCGGGCCCGGTCAGCCACAATTGTTAATTTTTTTCTTCTTAAAGGAGATACTGAGAGCGGGATGGCCACCGGCAACACGTTCGAGGCTTTGCCCGATGACCGGGTCCGCCCTCCCTGCGGCGTTAAGGAGTGACTTAGAGTGGAAGAGGGGGCTTTTAAAAGCCCTTAGCTGATGAGCATACGGAAACCTCATGTAAGCAACGGACAGGATTGGATTTCCCCCCTTTTGCAAAGGGGGGCGGGGGGGATTTCAAAGGAGTATACAACCGATTTGATTGCAAAATCCCCCTAAATCCCCCTTTCAAAGGGGGATTTGGGTTCGAATCCCCCAACGCGTTCCAGGGGGTTCCGGATGAACTCTACCTTAAAAGCCCCCGAGCTTTGACGAATCATGCAAGAATGTTCCCCCCCTGTTGGAGTTGCCGGGGCTCAGATGGGGCGAAAGGAAAACTCAATTCACACTGTATGTAAAATTGTTTACCTCTTCGCATGGTTCCTGCCAGAAGACCACCTTCCCGCTCTTAGGATCGTATGCACACGATATCTTGCGTGCCAGGTCAAATCCTGCCTCCACCAATTCTACCCTGCAATAATCCTGAAAAGCCTGTAGTGTCCACCCTCTGTGCGGCGGTGGCGGTGAATTGTCAAAAAAGAATCTCTTGTCCGTACGAAAAATCGGATATCTCATTTCTCCCTCCAAATTTCAGCAACCTTCCGGCAAATGAGCTTGAACGCCCAAAGCAGGGCAACAGCCCTGCTGACTCCGCTTTGCTTTCCGATACCCCCCCTTGGGCATTGAAGCAGCGGTCGCTCGGGCTTTACAGAATGCTATTGCATATTGGTTGCCATTTAGTAGCCAATTTACCCGAAGTGCTTGCTATAAGGCAACTTATTGTTGGAGATAACGAACAAAAAACTTGAAATTTTGCTCATTTTTGGCGCAAACGGTCATAAAAACGGCGCACTGCGGCATCCTTGGCGAATGCGCCGAGAGGGAGGAAATTTTGACGCACAGAAAAATTTTGACACCAGTTCCCGATTACGAAAAATTTTATTATCATCCCGATTCTCGGACATATCGCCCGAAGGGGACCGACAAATGGGGGGAGTTGTGAAGATTCTGCTCGTCTATCCGTACTTTCTCGAGGATCGTTCCGAAGAGGAGGACATAAGCGCTGTCCCGATGGGACTGTATTACATTGGTGCACTTTTGCTGCACGAGGGTTACGATGTTGAAATTCTTAATTTCCACCGTGGGAACCAAAACCCTCAGAGAATGCGGGAAATAGTGGCACAAAAAAGTGCCGATATCGTCGGCATTTCGATATTCAATGCCAACCGCTGGGGCGGCATCGAGACAGCGCGCATCGTGAAGGAAGTTAGCCCGAAGGCCGGAGTCGTTTTCGGCGGAGTGGGCGCGACATTCCTTTGGGAGCATCTTCTGCGCAACTTCCGGCAGATCGACTATGTTGTTCTCGGAGAGGGCGAATACAGCTTTCTGGAGTTGATACGATTGCTCGAAAAGGACCCCGGGGCAGACGCTTCCGCCATCCGGGGAATCGCTTTCCGACGAGAGGGCAAAATCGTTCAAACAGCGCCAGTCAAACCCGTCGAGGATCTGGACAAGCTGCCAAACCCCGCCCGGTACTTCACCTACAGACACCTGTCTCTCACCAGGGGATGTCCCGGGAATTGCACCTACTGCGGATCTCCCCGCTTCTGGGGACACAAGGTGAGGTTTCATTCCGTTTCCTATTTTGTCGATCAATTGGAGCTTCTCTACCGGAAGGGAATCAGCTTCTTCTATATCTCGGACGACATCTTCACCATGAAAAAGGATGTCGCGATAGCTGTCTGCAAAGAGATCCTGAACCGGGGTCTTTCCATATCCTGGTACGCCATTTCCCACGTCGGCAATGTCGATGCGGAGATACTCTACTGGATGCGAAAAGCGGGGTGCATCCAGATCAGCTACGGGGTGGAAAGCGGATCTGAAAATATACGAAACAGACTTAACAAAAGGATTCGAAACGAGCAGATACAGAGGGCTTTCCGCCTGACCACGCGCTACGGCATCCTGGCCCGTGCCTATATCATTTATGCATGCCCGGAGGAGTGCACGGATACGATTCGCCAAACCGAGGAGCTTATTCGAGAGATAAAGCCACACAGCGTGGTTTTCTATGTTCTGCGGATCTTCCCCGGTACCGCCCTCTACGATGAGGCAAAAGAGAAAATGCGGTTCACCGATGATGTGTGGCTAAATCCAATAGAGGACATACTGTACCTCGAAACGGACCCCTCCCTTGTGGCAAATGAGGTCCTGGCATTCCGGGACCGCTTGCGGCAGGCCTTCTATCGAGGCCTTCCCTCTTTTGTAGACGCGATCGAACTCGAAGACCTCGCGGAGTTCTACCCCTTGCACGCCGATTTCCTCTCGCGCCTTGGCATGACCTTCAGCCACGGGGATTATGCCGCGATCGATGCCATACCGGATAAGGAAGCCGTTGCAGTAAGGCTTTTCCAAAGGGCCATGTCCTTTGCCCCTCACGAAAGGGCCTTCCTGGGACTGGCAATGATCAGGCAAAGGAATCGATCGTACGGGGAATCGATAGAGCTTCTGACCGAAGGCATCCGGCTTTTCCCCGGGAGCGAACCGCTGCATCTCTGCTTGGCCGTGAGCTACATGAACCTGGCAAGGTTTGACGATGCACTCTCGATCCTCATGAAATTCCAGGATTCACCCGATGCGGTTCAACAGATCGCAGCCTGCCACAAAGCGTTGGGACAACCCGCAAAAGAACAATTCTTCCTGGACAGATTGAACGCTTTGAGAGCAAGCCGGGCATGAGAGACGCGGATTGGGGTTGCAGATCGCATCATTCGGGTGTGCAATCGTCATTGACAATTTCTCTTTCTGTGTGTATAAGCGATTAACTTTTAATCCGTCCCAACCGGGTGTGGGCGATCCACCAGGGGTAGGTCCGAAACTCGCCGGTTTTTCTCCAGCTTCAAACGATTTCTTCAACTGTACTATTCACCACAGATTTTCTTCACAGATTTCCTTTTTTTTGCTCTGGATTCAGGCAACAGGTTTCAGGTTTTTTAGAAGTATACTCGTACCCTTAAGTTCATTGTTCCGATAGGCGCGTCTCGAGGCTTTCCTACGTATTTTGTGATGCACTTTCCATTATCTTTTCTGTCAACCGGTATTTTTATAAGAAAGGAGAAACAAAATGGCCGCTCCTTTGGAAAAGGTACCAGGAAAAGCTTGGGTTGTGACTTTCGCGGGAACTGCCGTAAATTTATGTCTGGGAATTCTCTATGCCTGGAGTGTTTGGGGTGGGGCACTGACTGTGCCGAAGCTGCCGGACGGTCATTTCAATGAAGCCCTGGTCGGAACGGCCATGCCCGGTATCAATGCGGCCTGGTCATATCTCAGCAACGCGCAGGCGGCGACTCCCTTTTCCCTGTGCGTCATCATCTTCGCACTTCTCATGATCCCGGGCGGCAGGATACAGGATCGGTTCGGCCCGAAGGTGGGCGCGACTATCGGCGGAATCTTTCTGGCTGCCGGATGCATTCTGGCGGGTGTGATGAAAAGCTACCTCGGCCTTCTGATCGGCTTCGGGATAATGGGGGGCATCGGCATGGGAATCGGCTATGCGGCCCCGACTCCCGCAGCGCTTAAATGGTTCGGCCCCCATAGACGAGGTCTGATCGCGGGCCTGGTAGTGGGCGGCTACGGCGGTGCGGCCCTCTATATCGCGCCTCTGGCCAAATGGCTCATAACGAACTACGGCATCAGCGGCAGCTTTATCATTTTGGGGATCGTCTTCGCCATAGTCATAATAATCGCCGGCCAACTCCTGGCGTGGCCTCCGGAGGGGTATGTTCCGCCTGCTCCCGCCGCTGCCAAAGCTGGTGCGCAGGCAAAAGCCGCGCTGACCACGGTGGACTGGGTTGCGTCCGACATGGTCAAAACGTGGCAATACTATGCTTTGGTGGCCCTGTTCATAGGATCGACCCAGTCCGGCCTCCTGATCATCGCCTTCGCCGCGCCACTGGCCGCCCCTCTGCTAGGCGCCGCGGCCTGGATATTGGTTTCCTATGGCGGGCTTATCAATGCGCTGGGCCGAGTCGGTACGGGACTCTATTCCGACAGGATCGGGCGCGCCAACGCGTTTACCATAAACTGCATAATTTCCGCGATTTGCCTTTTTGCCATGCCTACCATCATTGCATCCAAGAGTGTTCTGCTGCTCTTTGTGGCCGTAGGGATAGCTTACTGGCAGTATGGCGGAGGGCTGGCGCTCTTGCCCTCTTATACCGCCGACTTTTTTGGACCCAAAAATCTGGGTTTCAACTACGGCCTGGTATTTCTGGGCTGGGGACTCGGGTTCTTCATGGCGAGGCTGGGCGGCACCATACGGGACATGACTGGAAATCTCGACTGGGCCTTCTATCTGTCCGGGCTCGTGCTGGTCATTGCCGTAATCCTGGCTCGCATTGCAAAGCGGCCCTCCGTGGAGGCACAAAAAGCACCCGAACCTGTACGGTCGAAATAGCTCACTCTACTTCCAAACCGATGAAAATTTCACCTTGAGAGGCTTTCCCGCCTGGACAAACGGCGGGGAAGCCTCTCCTGCTTTTCCCCTGCCCCACTGACATCGAAAGACACTTTTCGATTCCCCCACGTCTGTATCATTTGTGTATTCATGCCGGGGAATGTATAGTTCTTTCCTATCCTGAAGGAGTCGGACATGGACCGGGACAACAAGGGAAAAGGTATTTCGGCCGCACAAAACTCCGGGAAAGCGGCGGCAAAAGTTGACACAATCAGTCCCGGCTCCCCGGAAGAGTTTCGAGCAATTTTTGAAAACAGCCAGATAGGGATAATGCTCCTGAAGGAATACAGGCTGGTCTTCAGGGCAAACCAGCGGCTTGCCGATATCCTGGGCTACGAGTCCCCCGAAGAACTCACCGGAATGAGCGTGCGGGGAATGCATCTATCGGAGGAGCGCTTCCGGGAATATGGGGAAAGACACTACCAGAGGTTGACACAGGGAGTACAAATCCAGGTCGAATACCAGCTGAAGAGAAAGAACGGCTCTGCAGTGTGGTGCAGTTTGTCCGGAAAGGCGATTGATTCCAATAGTCCACCGGATTTGAACAAAGGGGTGATCTGGTGCGTTGAAGATATTTCCCGCCACAAGGCGGCCGAGGACGAACTGGCCGCACAGCGGGAGACTCTTGTAAAGATGATTGCCGAACGCGAAGAGGCCGAAGCGGATGCCAAACGGCGCGCCCGGGAGTTGGACTGCCTCCACAAACTCGGGGTTTCGGTAAATGCTTCGCTCTCCCCGCCCCGGATCATCTCGGAGGCACTGCGCGGCATGATGGAAGCGGTCGAACCGGACCTTGCCTTCTTTTTTAGCCTTCGCGAGGACCAACTGGTTCTCGAAGACGTGTTGCCGCCGCAGGCCCGAAAGACTCTGGCCGCCGGCTTGCACTGCATTGGCCGGTGCTTGTGCGGCCTGGCTATCGAAAAAGCTGCGGCGGTGTACTCGGCAGACATCCATCGCGATCCGCGTTGCACGCTCGAGGAATGCAAACAGTATGGTATGAAATCTCTTTGCGTTCTGCCCGTAGCGCACGGAGGGGAATTACTCGGGGTCCTGGGTCTTGGTTCGGCTGCCGGACTGGCTTTCGAGTCCCGGGCAGGATTCCTCGAAACAATGGCGCACCAGGCGGCGGCGGCACTTTCCAAGGCACGGCTCTATGAAGTCGCCCTGCGCGAGGTGAGCGACCGCAAACGTGCCGAGGAGGCCTCAAGACTGGCGGTCGAGGAGCTGCGCGTTAGCGAAAGACGTCTGCGAAAAGCCGAAGTGACGGCCCGCATCGGCAACTGTGAGTTTACTCTCGGCAGCGATACAATCTCTGCCTCCGAAGGGGCCAGGGCCATTTACGGGCTGGCAGGCAGCCAGTGGTCTCTGCACGAGGTGCAGAAGCTGCCCCTCCCCCAATATCGCCCCCTGCTCGATTCGGCCCTGCAAGAACTGATACAAAACGGCAAACCCTATAATGTGGAATTCCAAATTCGAAGGGGCGGAGATGGGAAAATAATAGATATTCACTCCATGGCGGAATATTCCCCCGAACTGCGAGTGGTGTTCGGCGTCATCCAGGATATCAGTCAACGAAAGCGTTTCGAGGAGGAGAGGGAGCAACTGCAGGCCCAACTGATCCAGGCGCAGAGGATGGAATCGGTAGGGCGCCTGGCCGGCGGCGTCGCGCACGATTTCAACAATATGCTCGGTGTAATCCTCGGCCACACGGAACTCGCGCTCCTGGAGGTCGAACCGCCCCACGCGGCCCACAAAAGCCTCCAGGAAATCCTCAAGGCCGCCCATCGCTCGGCGAATTTGACCCGGCAGCTCCTGGCCTTCGCCCGCAAACAGACCATTTCTCCCAGGGTGATCGACCTCAACCAGACCGTCGAGGGGATGCTCACCATTCTTCGTCGGCTCATCGGCGAGGACATCGACCTCGCCTGGATACCCGGCCGCGAACTGTGGCCGGTCAAGATCGATCCCGGTCAAATCGATCAAATCCTTGCCAATCTGTGCGTCAATGCTCGTGACGCCATTTCAGGGATCGGAAAGATCACGATCGAAACCGCAACCATCCGTTTCGACGATAGCTACTGTGCAAGGCACGCCGGGTTTATCCCGGGCGAGTTCGTGATGCTCGCCGTAAGCGACAACGGCCGCGGGATGGATGATAAAATGCTCGAATTCATTTTCGACCCCTTCTTTACGACGAAGGAAGTCGGAAAGGGCACGGGCCTGGGATTGGCGACCGTATACGGCATTGTCAAGCAAAACAAAGGGTTTATCAACGTCTACAGTGAACCGGGCTTCGGGACGACCTTCAAGATCTACATCCCGCGAGTTGTGGAGTCGGTTCCCCAGAAGCCCCCCGCACTTTTGCCAAAAGATCTGCGGGGCGTGGAAACAGTGCTCCTGGTGGAAGACGAAGAGCAGATCCTGGATCTTGCGAAAACCATATTACAACAACACGGCTACCAGGTCCTTGCGACCGCCAATCCCGTCAAGGCCCTGGGAATCGTTATCGATAACCCTTCCCCCATCCATCTGCTCATTACCGATGTGGTCATGCCGGAAATGAACGGCAAAGATCTCAAGGACCGGATCGCCCGAACTAGGCCAGGCCTTAAAACCATTTTCACGTCGGGGTACACGGCAAATGTCATCGCCCATCACGGCGTTCTCGATGAGGGCATCGACTTTCTCCAGAAACCCTTTTCCGTGCAAGACCTGCTGGAAAAGGTCAGGGAGGTGCTCGATCGGTAGGGATTCAGGGGGGCGAAAGCCCCCGCGCTTCTGCCTGCCCCACCTCAGGTCAACGGTATTGCCGGCCGTCGGCCTCGCCGCCCGAAGCGGCAACCGTTTGATTGCGGCCCCGTGCTTTTGCCAGGTACAATGCATCATCGGCCCTCGCGATCAATGTGTCGCGGGATTCCTTGATGTCCGCCCGCGAACTGGCGATGCCGATGCTTATGGTGGCAGATATTTCCAATCCGTTACAAACCATTCGCATTGCCGACATGCGCCGCCGCAGTTCCTCCGCCAACTCGAAGGCAGCTTGCGCAGTAGTGTCGGTTAACAGCGCGATAAACTCTTCTCCGCCAAATCGTGCGACGATATCGGTGTCTCTTCTGAAGACGGACCTGAAAAGCCCGGCCGTGTGTTTGAGAAATTCATCCCCCGCCAGGTGACCGTATTGGTCGTTGATCTTTTTGAAATGGTCTATATCGCCGATGATTACAACGGGCGTCGTTCTTACCCGCGAGCATTTTTTACATTCCCGATCGATGTTCTCATCGAAATACCGGCGGTTGTATAGACCGGTGAGACTGTCGATTCTGGCCAAGAGACCGAGTTCTTCGGTTTTTTTGACCAAAAGGAATTCATTCTTGAGTGCCTGCCGGTACTCACGGTTCCCCTGGCCGGCGATAAACGCCAGGTAGACCGAATAGATCAACACCAGGACGGCTAGAGGCTCGTGGGTTCTGTAAAGCAACATGAGCGCAGCCGCAGGTATCTGCACAGCCAGGTCGAAAAATACGGCGAGCGCAAGGCTGGGCGCAAATCCAACGGTACCGCCAGCGCAAATGCCCGCTGTGCAGACGATCATCAGCATTTTGGAGGTGTATTCGCCGGGGAGCACCATGAACCAGGCGAAAAAGCTTCCCCAAATCAATCCTGTAGCACCGGCGGAGATAAAGAAAACGGCATTGTCCTGCGATTGACTGTGCCTTTTCACCCGTTCTGAAAGAACCAGCCGGTAGAGCAATCGGAAAAGACAGATGCCGGCTATCAGAGTGCCGAATAGTACACAAAATTTACTATGACGTTTATAAAAATCGTTGACGCCGACAATTATCAGAAAAAGAGGGGTATAAAACAGAAGCCCGAAAAATGCCCTGGCCTTGATGTCTTGAACAACCCGACGGTCGATTTCGGGAATTTCAATCCTCATGACACCTCTGTTTAAATGTATGATAAAAAACCACTATTTTGGCCACCACGCCTAGCAGCCCTCCGAAATGGTGTCAAGGCTTTTTTGGGAAGGATCGGATTCTAAGGTGCAGGAGATAAATGTCGCGCCCGAAGGGCATCAAATGAGCCGCGCAGCGGCGCGAGGGCCGCAGGGGGCGATAGCCCCCCGGAATCTTCATCTGAGAAATCGCGAGATTACCAGAAGCACGATAGCGCCCACAATCGACAGGAAAAAGCCGGCTGGATGAAATTTGGCGCCCGGTTCCGGTTTTTTGATAATATGCCCTATGACGCCGCCAATGAATCCTCCGACTATCCCAACGACCGTCGTGGCGATTATGCCCATGTGATCCGCTCCGGGCACGAGCGCTCGTGCAATCAGACCAATGATGAAACCCACAATAATCGACCAGATAAGGTGGAACAGGTGCATCTCCTCATTTGAACGGACGCATTTTCCTGTTCGAATTTACTTTTTCTTTTGTTTCTGCTGTCCTACGCGGACCTTTTGTACCTGTTCCTGGAATTCGACCTTGACGTGTGTTGCAGTTGGACACGTCCCAAGCCGCCATTTTGTTGCCGGAGATACCCAAACGGAACAAAAATCGCCGTCGATTTTCGCACATCCCCTGCACTGCCTGACTATCGGTTTTCTTTCCATATCAGCCTGCAACATAAAAATTCTCTCCTCTCTTCGTAGAAGATTCTGTTCCACCAGGATCGCGGCAAACTCACCTCCACGGATACATTCTGCATAAAATGGCACTACCACAAGATACGGTCAACGGGTAGAAACCTCCAATTTGAGGCTCGGGACAGATGTGGCTGTATCCGACAATACCGTTTCCCAAAAATACATTTGGGGCATATTCCCCATCGATGTCTGCCGTACGCACGAGCCGCAATGCTCTCCTTTTCACGGCGGTTCGGCGGATGTAGATACGGGGAGCACCCGCACGCACCTCAAGGCAAAAGTCGAGGAACTGTTTATATTCAAAGAGGAACTTCTACTATTGGACCCGTCCACACCAACGAGGATCTTTTCAGAGATGAGAGCAGGAAAGTAGCCCTTACCACCATCTTACACCGTGCCGCCGATCTCGGGATAGACCGCAAAGGGCTCGACACTTCAGTTCATCTTCACTTCCTGGGCGCATCCGCGAAAAAAGACGGCCCCTCCGCCGGAGGCGCCATAGTACTCGCTCTGGCGTCCCATTTCACAGGAAAGAAGGTTCGACGCGATATCGCCATGACAGGCGAGATCGACACGCAGGGAAGGATAGCAGGCATCGGCGGGCTCAGCGTGAAGATGGAGACGGCGTACGCAGCGGGGGTAAAAACCCTCATCATCCCCATAGAAAACCTCAAGGGCGATGAGGGCATCGAAATGCTTCCGGAGTCGTTCACACGAGAGCTACAGATCCTCACCTACGAGCAGTGGAAAAAAATTCATGAGCCCTTCGATCAGGATCGCTGGCTGCTGCAGGTGGTTGCCGTAGACGACATCGTCCAGGCCGTCGATGTGGCTTTTGTCATTTTGACAACATGATCCGGGGTCAGAAGATCGGAATCACAACGCCGGACCCGAATATCGGGTCCGGCGTTGTGCGTTTACAGACCTGTTGGCAAAGCAGCGCTACTGCGGGTGTTTGTTCTTCTCCTGAGGCGCGGGCTTATGCGGAGCAGGACGGGCTGCCGGCGGATGCGGCGCAGGCCTTGGCGGAGCAGGACGCGCTGCTGGTCTTTGGGGCGCGGGACGCGCTGCCGGCGGATGGTAGGCCGGTCTTTGCGGCGCAGGTCGTGCTGCCGGCGGATGATACGCAGGCCTTTGCGGCGCGGGTCGCGCTGCTGGTCTTTGGGGCGCAGGACGCGCTGCCGGCGGATGCACTCCCGGCTTCGGAGGCGCAGGTCGCGCTGCCGGTCGGTTCATGCCTTGCGGGATCGCGGGACGCTGAACCGGCGGACGTACTCCCGGCTTTTGCTGCCCGGGGTGAGTCGCGGGCGGATGGATTCCGGGCGGCAGCGCAGGATGCGTTGCGGGTGGATGCACTCCCGGCTTTGGCGGCGCGGGACGAGCTTCCGGCCGATTCATCCCTTGCGGAAACGTAGGATGCTGAACCGGCGGACGCATTCCCGGCTTTTGCTGCCCGGGGTGAGTCGCAGGCGGATGCACTCCCGGCGGCAACGCAGGATGAGTCGCAGGCGGTTGCACTCCGGGCTTTGGCAGCGCGGGATGGGCTGCCGGGGGGGCTGCCGCGTGAACAGGCGCCTTCGCGGCTCCCGGCCGGGCGGCGGGAGAGCTTTTTGCCGGCCGGGTCTGCTTTTTAATCGACAACGTCTTGAATTTCACCTGGGTTTGCGGAGCGTTGGCCTGCTTTGGGGAAACCAGCTTGCTCGTCAGTTTTGTCGGAGGATGCACCGTTCCCCTGGCCATGGGTTTTGCCGGTTTGGCTGCAGCAACAGCGTGCCTTAAGGCCGGTGCTGACAGTTTAGCAGCTGTAGTGCGGGCAATCTGGTTGTTGTGTATGATTTTTTTGTCCACGGCGTGGTACGGGATCGCCGTGGGGGCCTTGTTGACGAAATTGAACCGCGCTGGTGTGCGGTCGTAATTTTTCAAGATGGTGTTGTTTACCACCGGGGCCGCATGATAATTGTTTATGATCACTGTCTTATTGATGTTCGTGACCCTGACGCGGTTGTAGTTTTCTACGGAATAAAAATCCCTGTGGGGCACGATCACTGCCGACGCGGCATACGCAAGGCTGGCTATGGCGAACGGAGCTACCGCAGCACTCGCGATGACAGCCGCCGGCCCCCAGTAATGGTGAGCATAATAGGGTTCATTCGGAGCAAGGGGTACCCAGCCTATGTTCTCGCCGGTTCCTATCCAGGCGACCCTGCCGGGATACCAGGAAAATGCTATGTCCGGGCCAGACGGAGGAGCACCCAGCGGTACGGGGGGCGCCCAGTACCAGCCGCCGCCGACATGGACCCAGTTGCCGTAGTGACACGTCACGTAGCCAAACCGCTCGTTGGGCACCCAGACCTGGTCTCCGTAATAATCGGTCCATCTGCCGTCCGTAAAAGGTTGCCAGTTGTCCGAGACATCGGTCGGCCGCCAGAATTCACGGTATTCGCCCTCGTAGTAGACCCGCTCCCATCTTCCCGATCGGTGGAGATCATAGGCATAGGTATCGAGTTGAGGGGGCAGATACCGGTAAGACTCGGTGTCTCTTACCTCCTTCATCCTTCTGGCCAGCAGGTCATCGCGCCGGGAGTTCCAGGCGTCCCAGCCTGCGTCCACGGCGTCCTGACCGCTTGAGACCTGGCTTGCATCGGCTATGATGGATTCTCCCCCGGGAGTCAGTTCGTAGGAGGAGTTGTCGCTCTGCTGGATGTAGTCCACTCTTCCGTTCAAAGCGATGACTTCAACCGAGCTGTCGCCCAGATAGACATCAAATATCGAATTGGGCTGCGCGAGCACATACCCGTAAGGAGTCGTGACCTTGAGCATCCCGTTGGGGTTTCTGTTGTAAAACCGGGCGATCCCGGACTCCAGATCCATTTCCGAGGCATCATCCTTGAGAGCGATCAGCTGGATTTGAGTGCCCGCAGCAATTCTTACCAGAAGCCCGTTAGGAAAAATGAATTCTGCCTTCGAGGAATCTCCCGAATAAAGCGCATCACTCAAACCGAACGGAGAATTCTCTCTGACGAGGACCCAGTTCTTGGTCTCGGGGACATACCGGAGCAATTGTCCCTCGACATAGGAGATGCGCCCGACTAAAACAGGCCCCTCCTGGGCCGAGGCGCGGGACGCCGGAATCAGTGTGATCAAAAAGGCTGCAAGGACGACGAGACCAGGCGCCCACCATTTCTTCCAATTTTCCATGGACTTTCTCCTCCTGTCGGGGTCTACTCTAAAGAATCGATCAATTTGTATGTAATCTTAATGATAGTTTCATTACTTTACCACTGCCGAAAATACCGATGGAACTGACGAAAATGTAAATTAAGACCCTTTGGGTCGAAAAGGAGGATGAAAATGGATGAAAATGAGATTTTGGAGGCCCTCGCAGAAGATTTCTACCAGGGCTGGGACGTTGCGCCCACCGGCGGAGGCTTCCTGATTACAACCGACTGGGTGCTTCCAAACAACGAACGCATCGAGATTCACATTCGCAGGGTGGGCGAAAGAGACGATCTTTTCCTGGTTACCGACGGGGGGGAACTCGTAAATTATCTTTTTTCCGAAGGCGTCGATGTGACGCGGGACCGCGACTGCGGCGCCATTCTGGAGGGGATCGCCCAAAACCGCTCGCTCAAGATCGCCGAACACCAGATGGTCAAGGGCGCAAACGCGGAAGAAATCGCCGGAGCCGTGCGCGTAGTGCTCGAAGCCGTAAAAGAGGCCTCCTTTTCCCTGTGGCACCGAATGAGGGCAAAGCCCGAAGAGCCGGTTCACTAGCGCTATGGGCGGGGGGCTTCCCTTAGGGTAGTGTCCATCCGGAAACCTGGAAGGCCGGGTGATTCGAGCCCAAGCCCCCCCTGCCCAAGTCCCCCGTTAAATTTTGAGAAAGCATCCCCCGTTGAGAAAGCATCCCCCGTTGAGAAAGCATCCCCCTTTGAGAAAGCATCCCCCTTTGAGAAAGCTTCGAGCCCAAGTCCCCCTTTGAAAAAGGGGGATTTAGGGGGATTTAACAAATACTTTCCGCTATATACTCCTTTGAAATCCCCCCTGCCCCCCTTTGCAAAAGGGGGGGATCCGATCCAGCCCACGCCTAAGCTCGGGTTTCCGGAATGAAAGGTTGGCGGCACGCGCGTTTCTCCCCGCTTCCCGCTTCTCTTTCATTCCCCCTCCGGTTCGTTTTTAAAAAAAACTATCCCGAGCGGCGGCAGGGTAACCGAAACGGAGAATTCGCGGCCATGGCTTTGGATCGGTACAGCCTCGACGCCTCCGAAGTTACCGTAGCCCGACCCGCCGTATATCTTCGCATCGCTATTGAGCAACTCTCGCCAGTGCCCTCCCGCCGGAACACCGAACCGGTAGCCCACTCGCGGGACCGGGGTGAAGTTTGCCGCAGCCATTATGAGGCCGTCTCCGGTCGCGGGTTTCCTTAAAAAAGCGATCACGCTCGCATCCGCGTCCCGGAAATCGATCCACTCGAATCCTTCGGGGCTGAAATCCAGTTGATGGAGAGCCGGTTCGCCGCAATACATGCGGTTCAAGTCCCGAACCCAGTTTTTAATCCCCTTGTGCGTGGGATACTCGAGCAGTTCCCAGTTTATGCTGGATTCGTGATACCACTCGTCCCACTGCCCGATCTCCCCCCCCATGAAGAGGAGCTTCTTGCCCGGCTGGCCGAACATGTAACCAAACAGCAGCCTCAGGTTCGCAAACTTTTGCCAGTCGTCACCGGGCATCTTCCGCAAAAGAGACCCCTTGCCGTAAACAACCTCATCATGGGACAGGGGCAAAACGAAATTTTCAAAAAAGGCATACCAGAGATTGAAGGTCAGAAGATTCTGGTGAAATTTCCGAAAAATCGGGTCTTGCGAAAAGTATTCGAGCGTATCGTGCATCCAGCCCATGTTCCACTTCATGCCGAACCCCAACCCTCCCAGGTACGCGGGCCTTGAAACCATCGCCCATGAGGTCGATTCTTCCGCAATTGTCTGCACATCCGGGTATTCCGTATAAACCGCCTCATTGAAGCGCTTTATGAAATGAATCGCATCGAGGTTCTCTCTCCCGCCATGGACGTTTGGCACCCACTCGCCTTCCTGTCTCGCATAGTCGAGGTAGAGCATGGAGGCCACCGCGTCCACCCGGAGCCCATCCGCGTGATATTTATCCAGCCAGAACAGACCGCTGCTGATGAGAAACGCTCTTACTTCATAGCGGCCGTGGTTGAAGATGTAGCTGTTCCATTCCGGGTGGTAGCCCTTCTTCGGGTCCTGGTGTTCGAAAAGATATGTGCCGTCAAAATAGGTGAGAGCAAATTCATCGCTCGGAAAATGCGAGGGGACCCAGTCCAAAATGACGCCGATCCCGTTTTGGTGCAGCACGTCGATCAGGTACATCAAATCCTGCGGTGTGCCGTAGCGCGAGGTCGGAGCGAAGTAGCCCGTCGTCTGATACCCCCACGATCCGTAAAACGGATGCTCCATGAGGGGAAGAAACTCGACGTGGGTAAAGCCCATCTCCTTTACGTACCGAGGAAGGTGATCGGCTACCTCGCGGTAGCTCATCCACCGGTTTTGCTCTTCGACCACGCGCATCCAGGAACCCAGGTGGAGTTCGTAGACCGAGTGGGGCGCACTGAGGGCGTTGGCTTCCGCCCGGCCCGCCATCCACTTACCGTCATTCCATTCGTAATCCGTATCCCAGACTATCGAACCGGTTTTGGGCGGAGTCTCCCAGTGCCTGGCGAATGGATCGCTCTTGTCGACCCGGTAACCGTTTTCCCGCGAGACGATGTGATATTTGTATATGTCTCCCTGGCCAAGCCCCGGAAGGAAACCTTCCCAGATGCCCGAGCCGTCCCATCGCGGCGCAAGCGGATGGGCACTGCGGTCCCAGAAATTGAAGTCGCCCGTGACCGAGACCTTCTCGGCGTTCGGAGCCCAGACGGCAAAATACACGCCGGCTTTCCCGTCCACGCTTGCGAGGTGCGACCCCAATTTTTCATACAGCCTGAAGTGACTTCCTTCCTTGAAAAGGTAGGTATCATGTTCGGTCAAAAGACTGAACCCATGGCTCACTGCGGGGTTTTCCATCGTTTTTCCTTTTTCGGTCGAGGTCTTGGAAGTCATCAGGTGAAAATAGCAACGTTTTCAATCTTAAGACTTTACCGCAGGAATGCAAACGACAAATAGCGCCCATAAAGTCTACCTCCTGGCACCGGACATAGCCACTGATTACCTTTGCGGGAATAAATGACTGTATGCAAGAAAGAGGGGGAGAAAAATGGAGAATAAAGAAGACATCCAAGGCATTGTTTTATCGGGGCAGGGGCTTACAACCAAACAGGTCGCTGCGGTCGCAAAACACGGAGCCCTAGTCTCCATTACCGGTGACCCGCAGGTCCTCGAATTGGTTCGAGAGTCTTCCGCGTTTGTGCAGCGGGCTGTAAAAACGGGGGAGAAAATCTACGGCATAAACACCGGCTTCGGGGCCATGGCGAACATAACGATCCCGGAAGCCGAACTCATAGCTTTACAGAATAATTTGATCCGATTCATGAAGACCGGCGCAGGGGACTATCTTCCCGAAGAGGAAGTGCGCGCCGCCATGATCCTGCGCGCCAACTCGCACCTGCGCGGCTATTCGGGCATTCGGCTGGAGTTGATCGAAAGAATCATGACATTTCTAAACAACGGGGTCACACCGCGTGTGCGAGAACTTGGCTCGATCGGGGCAAGCGGCGACCTGGCGCCGCTCGCCTCCATTGCCGGCGCCCTCATCGGGGCCGCCCCTTCCTTCGAGGTCGACTTTCAGGGCCACAAAACCGATTGCCTCACCGCACTCGAAAAACTGGGCCTCGCGCCCCTCACTCTCCAGCCCAAAGAGGGGCTCGCCATGGTAAACGGCACATCGGTCATGACCGGTACGGCAGCCCTCTGTCTCCATGACACACGCACTCTCCTGGCCCTCGGCCTGGGGTTCCACGCCCTGGCCTTCCAGGCACTCAAGGCCTCCAACCAGGCGTTTCACCCCCTCATTCACCAGTTAAAGCCCCACCCCGGCCAGATACTCTCTGCCGATCTCATGCTGCGCCTCCTCAATGGCTCGAAGATGAGCAGAAACGAACTCGACGGCCGCCACGCTCCCAGAGGAACTCAGCCCCTCCAGGACCGCTACTCCCTGCGCTGCCTCCCCCAATACCTGGGGCCGGTCCTCGACGGCTTCCACGCCGCCGTTTCCGCCGTCGAAATCGAAATGAATTCGGTAAACGACAACCCCATCATCGATGGGCAAAACAGGGTGAGCTACCACACCGGAAATTTTCTCGGCCAATACGTCGGGGTCTGGATGGACCACATGCGCTATTACCTGGGGCTCATGGCCAAACACATCGATACCCAGATAGCCCTGCTCGTCGCCCCCGAATTCAACGGAGGCCTCCCCCCCTCTCTCGTCGGAAACAGCGCCCGAACCGTCAATATGGGACTAAAAGGCCTCCAGATTTGCGGCAACTCCATCATGCCCCTTCTTTCCTTCTACGGAAATTCCATCGCCGACCGCTATCCCACCCACGCCGAGCAGTTCAACCAGAACATCAACAGCCAGGGCCTCAATTCCGCCGTACTGACCCGAAAATCCGTCCGTCTGATGAACTCCTACCTCGCCGTAGCACTCCTTTTCGGCGTGCAGGCCGTCGAACTGCGCGCCTTTGCCGATACGGGCTCCTATGACCCCAGAAAAGTTCTCTCGCCCCTTTCCGTCCCCCTCTACGAAGCCATACGCGCCGAACTCGCCCTCCCACCCGACCCCGCAAGACCCCTCATCCGAAACGACGACGAGCAAGCTCTCGATCTCTATATCCAGACCATCTCCACCAACATCGCCTCCGAAGGCTCCATCCCCCGGGCGATAACGGAGGCGATCTCCATTTGAGAGGGCGGCAACAACAAAGGCAAAAGAGCGGGGGCTATCGCCCCCGCACCCCCACGCCGCTGTGCGGCTCTTTTGGCGCCCTCCGGAAACACAATATGCGTCCAATAGGTCCTATTAGTCGTATAGGTCCTATAGGTCCTATCGCTCCCCGCCTACCGAGGCCGCCAGCCGAAGAGCCCTTCGCATTTAATAACATCGGCCACAGCCGGCGGGACCATCTCCTCCCAGGAAGCATCGCAGGCTTCGATCTTCTCCAGTACGTCACCGGAGCGGATGCGCAGCAGGTCTGTGTGCGCATGTGTAAGACCCTGGATGAAACGGTTTTCGATCAGATGCGCGTACAGATGCCGCATCCGGGGCTCAACACGATAGTTTTCTACCGTAACGATCCGGCCCGTCTGGAAATCGAGGCTTGGATACACATAGAGCCGGGCGGGATTTTTGAACAACTGCCCCAGGCCGCCCAACAGGCCGCCCTCCTCTTTATTGTAGTAACTTTCGTCGAACACCTCCGGCAATCTCGGAGCGCCGATGGCTACTCCGACAGGCCTGTCCGTATACCGCCCGAGATAGGCGGCCAGGCGGTGCAGCCGCAAAAAATTCGAGATAAAAACGTCCCGTCCCAGGGCGCGAAGCATATCGGCCCGCTGCAGAAAATCCTGGTGATCGATCGCGTCGCCCACGGTCAGATGCCGAAGGGTCATCTCCATGAGAATTACCGGCTGCTCGTTCTTCAAGTCCGGCTCTTTTAAAAATTGTTCCAGTGCGCACTCCAGAACGTCTATCGTGGTCCTGGTCACCGGGCGGAAACTGCCGCGCTGGACTAAAACCGGCTTCTTGTAAAGAGCGTCGTTCCATTGAACGGTCTCGCCATCAGCGGTAAACATAGCCGCCTCGGTGAGGTCCTGCTCGACGAGCTGCAGCGCCATCAGCCTGTTGTCCACATCGGCGAACACAGATCCCGCGAATCGGATCATGTCCACCTCCACTCGCTGCCAGGTGAGATTGTCGAGCAGAGAGTGAATAAGTTGCTCCGGCTGCCGGTGCAGGTAAAATGCGCCGTAAATGAGGTTAACGCCAATCACACCGAGAGCTTCCTGCTGGCGGTCGTTTTCTTTATCGAGCATCCGAACGTGGATGATGATCTCCGAGGGCCCCTGCCGCGGCGCACCCTGGAACCGAATACCCATCCAACCGCGCCCCTCGTCCTTATGCGAAAAGCTGCAGGTCGCGACTGTGTTCGCAAAAGCAAAGAATCCGCGCTCCTCGCCCCGGGTCTTTTCGAGCCGCTCCCGCAACAGATCGAACTCGTAAGCGAGCATCGTCTCCAACCGCTCACGGCTTACGTAACGTCGCGCAGGACCATAAATGGCGTCGCTCACCGCCATATCGTAAGCCGAAATCGTCTTGGCTACCGAACCGGCGGCCCCCCCGACATGAAAAAACCAGCGGGCCACTTCCTGCCCCGCCCCGATCTCGGCGAACGTGCCGTATTTCGTTCCATCGAGGTTTATTCGAAGCGCCTTGCGGGCTGTACTGTGAATGTCGTTGTCCATACGGGTAGATGCGCAGCCAAGGTGGTTGTTTGTCGCTAAAGAATCCGAACCGATGACCCCATGATCCCTCAGGCCCTGAGTAATACAGTTTCCGGCCGCCGTCAACCATAAGCCCGTCGCTCGGCCGATTTACGGATCGGGAGGCATTGGGTCCGATCGGGGGATCGTGCCTGAATTTCAACCACACACACCGGACCAATGATGATCGATTAATGAGCTGTTTTTCGACCGCAGTACTTCATGTCACCCCGCAACACCCAAATCAATGAAAGATTCGCGGCGAGCGCGTTTCTTCCTGCTTCCTGCTTCCTGCTTCCCGCTTC
>JBMFWU010000046.1:23471-34875 GCA_049964955.1 Syntrophobacteraceae bacterium | reverse complement strand
AGCGCCATCGCCGCCTGCACGACATCTTCCTGGTAGACAAGGATGCCGTAGCTTTCGGAAAGGATTTTTTCAAGACTCGGGTGGAGGTGCTCGAAGGGCTCCCCGTGAAGGCGCGCGAGATATTGGCGGATGAAGCGGTTGGCCGCCGGACGGATGATCGAGGAATGGATCACGGCGTGTTCGAAATCGCCCTTTGCCGCCTTTGCCTGCAAAAGTCTCATGGCCGGGGATTCGAGATAAAAGACCCCCATGGTGTTGCCCCGGGCGATGATGTCCCTGGTTTCCGGGTCGTCGACCGGGTTGAAGGTTGCGTACTCGATCACCTTGCCCGTGTTGGCGCGAACCGCCTCGATCGTATCGCGGATAACGGCTAGCGAGCGATTGCCGAGAAGATCGATTTTGACCAGACCCGCCTTTTCTGCCTGGTCCTTTTCCCATTGAATGATGCGCACCCCTTTTGCGCTTATCTGCACCGGAACGTATCGCGATACTCGGTCCGGAACGATCACTACACCGCCGCAATGGGTCGAGAGGTTTCTCGGGATAGAATCCAGGCGCGAAGCAAGCTCGATTATTTCGGGCCAGGGCGGCGCGAGGGAAACATTTTGGAACCGGGGGTGCGTTTTGACACGATCCCGTATGCTCCGCGCACTCCAGTAGCTCATCTTTCGGGTAACCTCCTTTATTTCGGAGGCGGGTATGCCGTACACCTTGGCGATTTCCCGGAGCGAAGCCCTGGCTCGAAACCCCGTGTGGTTGCTGATGAGGGCGAGCCGCTCTTTGCCGTAGTGGGCCGTTATTTCCTCAAAGAGCCCGTCGCGTTCGTCCCAGGGGAAATCGACGTCGATATCGGGAAGGTCCTTCCGTTCGGGATTGAGAAATCGACCGAAAAGAAGGTTGTGTCGGATGGGATCGACGTGGGTGATGCCCAAAAGATAGCTCACAAGGCTTGCCGCGCCCGAGCCCCGGCCGCAGTGAATCGGGCGCCTGCGCACGATGTCGGCTACAACGAGGAAATAATCGACGAACCCCTTTTCGCGGATGAGCGCGAGTTCTTCTGCGAACCGCTCTTCGATTCTCGGGGAGCTTTTTCCGTAGCGCCAGGGGATGCCCCTGCGACATTCGGAAACGAGGAGGGCGAGATGGTCTTCGTTTCTGTCCAGATAATCGGGGAAAACAGTTCGGAACCGGTCAGGCAGAGTGTAGCAGGACGTGGCGATTCGCACCGTGTTGGCGAGCGCTTCCGGACAGTCGGGAAAGCTTGCCGACATCTCGCGGGCGGATTTGAGCCACCGGGCGGCGTCCACGGTATCGTCCGCAGAAAGAGTCCCCATCGTTTTATTGAGATCGATGGCCCGAAGGAGCCTGTGGAGGGAGTGATCGCTTTTTTCGGCAAAATGGACCGCATTGGTGGCAACGGGCGCTACGCCGATCTGCTGTGCGATACGGAGAAGGAGTCTATCCGATGGGCCGGGAACGATTTCAAAGAAGCACTCCACACGATTTTGCAAAGCTTTGAGCAGTTCCGGATCGGAACTCAGGACCACAAGAGCGCGGCTTTTTTCCGGAAAACTTCGGGGGAGCGAAAAGTCTGGTTCCGTATGGCGGCGGGTGATCATTTCCGATATGATTTCATAGCCCGCCGGGGTCTTGGCGAGGATCACCGCGGAGGTTTTCTCCGTTTTTATCCGGGCGCCGGTGAGGGGGACGATTCCGGCAGCAACGGCCGCCTCCAGGAAATTTACGAGACCGTAAAAACCGTTCGTATCGGTCAGGGCAAGATGGGAAAAGCCGGCGCGTTTGGCTTCCCGGCAAAGCACTTCGGGCGAATTCACCCCATGCATCATGGAATAGAAGGAGTGAACATGGAGGTGGACAAAATCGTCGGGGTTCATCGTAATCCTCTTGCCCAGGAAATGCTCTCTTTTCCGAATTTCGCGCGAATCGCATCCAGGGCTTCCTGAAGAGCACGCTCTTTTGAGGTCCTCCCGTTTTCCCAGGTAAAGAGCGAAAGCTGGGTGGCGGGCATAACGAGATCGGAAAACTCGATCACCATCCTGCGCACGGCTACGCGCCTGCGGAAAAGCCGGTAAAAGGCGGAAAGTACCGATTGAAAAAGGGAGCGGTCGGCCTGGATGGCCCACGGCGGAAGCCGATTGCCCGTATCGACCGACATGCCGTCGGCATAGCGGATCTCGAGCCGAAAGGCGCCGGGGAATCGGTTGAGCCGGCGAAGGTCCCACCCGGCTTCTTCGACCTGCCCGAACAGGGCCGTTTCCAGCCTCCCGGGATCGATTTCATCCCTGTCCAGAATCTTTGCGACCGCTATCCGCGGGACTTTTCGGGAAACCAGAACGGGTGTGGTATCGACCCCTTTGGCAATGGACAGGAGCCGCTCGGCGCTCCTGCCGAAAACCGCAGCGAGCATATCTACGGGAAAGGATGCCAGCTGGCCTGTTGTCAAAATATTGAAACCGGCGAGCTTTGCGGTCGTAACTTCCCCGACGCCGGGGAGAAAATCCACGGGCAGGGGCGACAGAAACGCTTCTTCATTTCCCGGGAAAATGTAACTGAGGTTCCCCGGCTCGGTGCAGCGGGCGGCCACCTGGCTCACCAGCTTGTTTGCGGCAAGCCCGATCCGCGCCCGAAGCCCCATTTTTCTCCCCAGTTCCTTTTCCATCCGGCAGGCCAGGTCCGGACCCGGCCCGAAAAGCCTGCGGGTCCCCGTGATGTCTATGAAGTAGCTCCCCGGGGCGCTCCCTTCGACAAGAGGCGAACTGGACTCGAATGCCCCGACGATCTCCAGGTGCTTTTCCCGGTACTGAGAAAAATCGGGGGGAAGTACCTGGACCCGGCGGCACAGGCGGCGCGCCACAAACAGCGGCATGCCCTCCCGGATGCCTTCGCGCCTGGCAAGGCCGTTTACACCCTGGACGACCGCTCGCTCCCCCATAAGCGCCAAAACGAGCGGCGCCCTCTTTAATTCCGGCCGCCGCAATTGCTCAATGGCCGTGCCAAAATCGGGAATCTGAAGATGCACGACCCGAGGGAAGCGGGAAGCGGGAAGCGGGGAGCGGGAATCGGGGAGCCGCTGCCAGACCCTTTGGTTGCTCATGGTTTCTCTTTCGACCTTTGACTTTTGACCTTCGACTTTTGACTGTTGCCTTTCGATCTATCTTAGGTGAACAAAAGGTGAAAATCAAGGGGGCTTGGGCCTATTTCTAAAAGTTTGGATTTTGGATTGAAGAAAAATTCTCCTTTCGCCGATCTATAGGCAAAGAATCTTGGTGAGAGGTGAAAAGGGTGGTGAAGGGGCAAAATCCCCTTTGCCCATCAGGCGGGAAAGCAAACGAGCGGGAAGGAATTCTCATGAAAGAGCCGGGAGAAGCGTTGCATTCGGAAAACAGGGGAGTGGAAAGAGAAGGGAAGTACCTCACATTTTCCCTGGGAGAGGAAGAATACGGGATTGGTATTCTAAAGGTAAAGGAGATCATCGGGATGATGCGGATCACCCCGGTGCCGCAAGCGCCCCATTTTATCAAGGGGGTGATCAATCTGCGGGGGAAGGTGATCCCGGTAATAGACCTGCGGCTGCGGTTCGAGATGAACGAAACCGGGTATACGGAGCGCACCTGCATCATAGTGGTCGAGATCGAGAATTCGGGCGCCAAACTTCACGTGGGAATCGTGGTGGATTCGGTTTCGGAGGTGCTGAACATAAAGGCCTCCGATATAGAAGATCCACCCACTTTCGGGACCACTCTGGATGCGGAGTGCATCCTGGGGATGGCCAAAACGGCCGAAGGGGTGAAGATTTTGCTCGATATCGCCCGGGTCCTGAGCAACTGCGGGATTAATTTGATCGACAAGGCCGCCTGAAAAGAAGGCACACGGCAAAACACTTCCCGTACAGAATTCCGAAGAAAGGCAGTTCGATGGAAAACGATATGCCCAACAGTCTGTTTCAGCAGTTCAGCCAACTGGTTTATGAGCAGTGCGGCATAAACCTTCACGAAGGCAAAAAAGCGCTTTTACAGGCAAGGCTGAACAAGCGGCTGCGACTGACCGGCATCGATTCCTACGGCGAATATTTCAAGTTCATTACCTCCGGGACAAACCCGGGCGAATTCATAAATTTTCTGGATTCCATTTCGACCAACCTGACCTATTTTTTCCGGGAAAACCAGCATTTTGATTTCATGAGCAAGGTGGCTCTGCCGGAACTCCTCGCGGAAAAGCGAAAAGAAAATGACACGAGGCTAAGGATCTGGAGCGCGGGGTGTTCGAGCGGAGAAGAGCCCTACAGCCTGGCGATGTGTGTGCTGTCCAGTCTCCAGGACGTGGCGAAGTGGGATTTCCGGATCCTTGCGACCGACATATCGACTCGGATGCTGGAGACGGCAAGCCGGGGTCTTTATTCGGAGGAGAAAGTGCAAAAGGTGCCGCCGCCGCTTCGGCAGGCCCATTTTCGAAAGGTGGGCAGCCCGGACGGAAGCGTCTATTTCCAGATAGCGCCTCCTGTAAAGCGGCTCATCACTTTTTCCCGGCTGAACCTGAAAGATCCCTACCCGTTCAAGGGGCCGTTCGACTTTATTTTCTGTAGAAACGTGATGATCTATTTTGACAAAAAGACCCAGGAAGAACTGGTGAACAAGATGGCTGCATATCTTAGTCCCGGGGGGTACTTTTGTGTGGGTCATTCCGAGAGCCTTACGGGATTGGCGCATAAGCTGACTTATGTTCAGCCGGCTATATACCGAAACAAGATATAACGGGGATTAGACGAAACTGGAGCTTTGATGAATCATCCGAGCACATTGATCAGAATGGATACTCGGGCACGCAGAGTGATCGGTGTAGCGGATATGGCTGTCAGCAACTCAGCGGATGAATTTTTGATAACCTATTCTCTCGGATCCTGCATAGCCGTAGTAATTTTCGATCCGGTGGCATCGGTGGGCGGAATGCTTCATTACATGCTTCCCGAGTCGAGTCTGGATCCGGTAAAGGCGAAGATGAATCCGTGCATGTTTGCGGATACGGGGATCACGCATCTTTTTAAGACCAGCTATCAGATGGGGGCCCGGAAAGAAAACATCGTGGTGAAAGTCGTGGGAGGGGCCCAAACGCTCGACCCCAACGGCATTTTCAATATAGGGAAAAGAAATTACCTGGCGATGCGCAAGATTTTTTGGAAAAACAACGTGGCAATTCGCGCCGAACACGTGGGCGGAGAGGTTAACCGCACTGTGCGGCTGCTGATGGATACGGGAAGAGTGTTTCTGAAGGTTGGAAAAGAGGCGGAAATCGAAATCTGATGTATGTCTTTGGACTACATCCCTTGAGGGCGTTATGGCCTACAATATTTTAATAGTGGATGATTCCAGATCGATGCGCAAGGTCCTGCTCAAGACGTTGCGGCTTTCCGGCTTCGAGATCGGGGAGTGCCTGGAGGCCTCAAACGGCAGGGAAGCACTGCGAGTTCTGGAGGGCGAGTGGATAGACCTGATCCTTTCAGACATACACATGCCGGAAATGGACGGGGTCGCATTTTTGGAATCTTTGCGGAAAATCGAGATGTTCAACGCCACTCCCGTTGTGTTCGTCACGACCGAGGCCAATGAGGAGAGGCTCAAACATCTGATCGATCTGGGGGCGAACGGCTACATCCGGAAACCGTTCCGTCCCGAAGAGATCGGGACACTTTTGAGCCGAATCATGGGGGAGCCCGATGGGTTTCTTGCGGAAAGAAGTACTGAAGGATGTGATTTCTGAGGTCTTCGAGACCATGTTTTTTACCGACGTGGATTTCGAAGAGTGTGCGGGGCCGTTCGCGTTCGGATCGGAGACTCGCCTGGTAAACGGGCACGGGTGCGTAGTCCTCAGGATGCGGATCAGTGAAAAATTCGCAAGGACGATCACCGCGAACTTTCTGGGCCTCGACGAGGCTGGGACAGGCGAGATCGCCGAAGAGGACCTGGTGGACAGTCTGAAGGAAATGGCAAACATGGTCGCCGGGGGCTGTCATGCGCATGCCAGAGAGCCGGAGTGGAAACTGGGGATTCCGGAGGCGTGGAGGATCGAGTCGGAAAAAGAGGATGCGGGGCGGGAGGCCTGTGTGCTTGGCTTCACTTTCTCAGGGGAACCGGCCGGCACTGCCGCTCTGGAATATCTGTCCGATGAGTTCAGGTGCTAACGATGAAGCAGATAAAAGTACTCATAGTCGATGACTCGGCCATTGTGAGAAAGATTTTCACCCAGGAACTGAGTAAGCACGCCGATATCTGCGTGGTTGGCGCAGCACCCGACCCCTATGTGGCTCGGGACAAGATCGTCAGCCTGGAACCCGACGTGATTACCCTGGATATCGAAATGCCGCGCATGGACGGCCTGAGTTTTTTGCGAAAGTTGATGAAATATCGCCCGGTGCCCACGATTATCGTGAGTTCGCTTACGCAGGCCAACAGTGAAATGGCCCTGGAGGCGATGGAATACGGGGCGGTGGAGGTTTTGGCAAAACCGGGAGGCTCGTATTCGGTCGGGGACATGAGCGAGCAGTTGGTGGAGAAAATCCGCGCGGCGGCCTGTGTGCGGGTGGCAAGCCGAGCGGTGGTCGAAGAGCGCGCGGTCCCGAACGTTGCCGGCCTTGCTCTCAAGCGCTCGACTCACAAAGTGATTGCCATGGGTGCATCGACGGGGGGCACCGAGGCGCTCAAGGCGGTGCTCATGCAAATGCCTGCCAACAGCCCGGGAATCGTGATCGTTCAGCACATGCCTCCGCGTTTTACGACGACTTTTGCCAACCGGTTGAACGAATTGTGCCGCATCGAGGTGCGGGAGGCCAAGGACGGGGACTCGGTGCTCCCCGGTAGCGCACTGATTGCCCCGGGCAACTTTCACATGGGGCTCAAGCGTGTCGGCGGCTCCTATTATGTGGAGGTGGGGACCGGGCCTCTTGTGTTGCACCAGCGCCCCTCGGTGGATGTTCTTTTCCATTCGGTCGCCCGCTTTGCCGGGGCCAACGCCCTGGGGGTGATCATGACCGGCATGGGCAAGGACGGGGCCGCGGGCATGCTGGAGATGAAAAAGGCGGGTGCGTTTACGGTCGCCCAGGATGAGGCGAGTTGCGTAGTCTTCGGGATGCCCAAGGAGGCGATTCGTTCGGGTGGGGTGGACAAGGTGGTATCGTTACAGGAGATTCCCCGAACCCTGATGAATTTTCTGAATTCGGAAAAAACCGATCTTGACCGTGCGCCGTTGCAGGCAAGTCGATAGGGAGGTAGCATCATAGCATGGCTTATAAGGACCTTACAGTGCTCGTGGTTGACGACTTTGTCACGATGCGGCGCATAGTCCGAAAGATTCTGCGCGACCTGGATTTTCAAAATATCATAGAAGCTGATGACGGATTGGCGGCCCTGGAAGTTCTCAAGAGCACGAAAGTCGATTTGATAGTCTCGGACTGGAACATGCCCAGGATGACCGGCCTGGATTTGCTCAAAGAGGTGCGGGGCACCGAGAAGATAAAGGATACCCCATTTCTGATGGTTACCGCCGAAGCGCAGAAGGAAAATATCGTGGAAGCGGTCAAGGCGAAGGTCAGTAACTACATTGTAAAACCTTTTACCGCTGCAACACTCGAAGAAAAGCTCGGTAAAATCATCCCCCGCTAGCCGCGGGAGGCGTATTCGGGCCGGCTACCAAGTGCTGCTTATCCAACCGGGGATACTTGATGGAAAAGATAATCGACCGCCTTGTCAATGGAGTAATCGATGGTCCTGACGACCTGGCAGGAATCGGGGAATGCCTGAACACTCTCGACGAACTCGAAGAAAAAACCGGAGTTGCGGGGCCGCTTTCTCCGACGATCGAAAAAGTTCGGCTGTTGTTCAAGCGCCTCATCCTGGAGGAGTCTCCGGACCCGGCAAAAGACTGGGTGAGTATTCAAGGTCTACTCGGGTCTCTTGCCGGGGGGCCTCGGGACCAGGAAGCGGGTGAGGAAGCCGAGAGCGCGGAGGAGGACTTTTTCGCCGCCGCATCGGTTTCATCCGGAAACGGGATGGCTTCGGAGGAGTCGGCGCCGGATCTGGACAATATGTTCCAGGAGCAGGACGGGGCGGAAGCTTTAGAGGCGCAGGACCCCGAGTTGTTAAAGGATTTCATCGAGGAGTCCAAAGAGCATCTTTCCTCCATCGAGATGAACATGCTCGGGCTCGAGACCAATCCGGACGACTCCGAGGCCATAAACGCCGTCTTTCGGCCTTTTCACAGCATAAAGGGGGTGGCGGGTTTTCTCAACCTGAAGGAAATTCATGAGCTGAGCCATGAGGTGGAAAACCTTCTGGATGCGGCAAGGTCGGGAAGCCTGCCGGTTACCGACTCGCTGATCGACCTGGTGCTGGTTGCTACCGACATTCTCAAGGGGTTGCTCGAAGAACTGGAAAAGGGCCAGAGCGGCCGCAAAACGGCTTCGCCGGTGGTAAAGGGCTTTCTTGAGAAGGTCAAAAACTTTAACGGCGATCCGGTGGCCGAAGCGGGCATCCCCGTACGGCCGGTCGGCAAGATCCTTGTGGAGCACGGGGTCCTGGAGGATGAAACGGTCCCCGACATTGCCGAAAGGGGCAAAGCGGAGGGGAGAAAATTTGGCGAGGCGGCGATCGATGAGGGGATGGCAAGCCCCAGGGACGTATCCAAAGCGCTGCGCGAACAGCGCCATGCGATCGAAACCGCGCAATCGGTGCGCATCGATACCCGCAAGTTGGATAACCTCGTGGATATGGTCGGAGAACTGGTTATTGCGCAATCGATGGTACTGCAAAATCCGGACGTCCAGAAGATAAACGACCAGAAACTTCAGAAGGATTGCGTGCAACTCAAGCGGATCACCGCCGAAATTCAGCGAATCAGCATGTCGATGCGCATGGTTCCCATCAAGAATACGTTCCAGAAAATGATCCGGCTGGTTCGGGACCTTTCGAAAAAATCGGGAAAAGAAACGGTTCTGACCATGAACGGAGAGGATACCGAAATCGATCGCAACATGGTCGAGGAAATCTATGAGCCTCTGGTGCACATGATCAGAAACTCGGTGGACCATGGGATCGAAACGCCCGAGGAGCGAACCCGAATGGGCAAGGACCCGGCGGGCACGATCAAAATTTCGGCCGAACAAAAAGGCGGCAATATCGTAATCGATATAGAGGATGACGGAAAAGGCCTGGATGCGCGCAAGATCCGTCAGAAGGCAATCGAGCGCGGGATACTCAGCGAGGCCGATCAGCCCGACGACAAGGCTACCTACGACCTGATCTTTCACCCGGGGTTTTCGACCAAAGACAAGGTGACCGAGGTCTCCGGGCGTGGAGTAGGGATGGACGTTGTCAAAAAATGCGTCGAAAGGCTCCGCGGAAAGATCGAAACATCGAGCACTCTCGGCGAGGGAACCTCTTTCGAGATGAAACTGCCCCTGACGATGGCCATCATCGACGGGATGATCATACAGATCGGGACCGAGCGATACATTGTGCCTACGATTGCTCTCAAGGAATCGCTTCGCGTTTCCCGGGAGGCCTATTTTACGGTCCAGGGCAAAGGAGAGCTCGTCAAGGTAAGAGATACGCTCATGCCGCTCATTCGGCTGCATAACTATTTCAATGAGGAGCCAAGACATCGCGACCCCTGGGACGCGCTGCTTCTGGTCGTTACCGAGGGGCGAAACTCCTATTGTCTGCAGGCCGATGAGATTGTGGGCAGGCAGGAAGTCGTGATCAAGAGCCTTGGCAGCCTTTTCGAGCAGTTGCCCGGGATTTCCGGGGGCGCCATACTCGGAGACGGCAAGATCGCTTTGATAATTGATGTAAAAGGAATAATCAGCCTATACGAGGAAAGCTCAAAATGATCGAGTTGGATGCGCAGGATTTCGATGAACTGGTCAAACTTCTGAAAGAAGCCGAAGAATCCGTTGCTGCTCTCAATAACGGGGACAGTGAAAATGCGATGCAAAAGTCTCGCCGGGCGCTTGTCTCCTTCAATGCAACTGCGGCCATGCTCGGTCTGGAGAGCTTTGAGAAAGCGGGGAGCGAACTCGAAACATTTCTGTCAAAAAGCGTTGCGCCCCTCAGCGCGGATTCCATTACTTCGCTGGGATATGCGATAACCCTGGTGATAGGCGGCATGACGGCGGCAAAAGAGGGCAAGGGGGACGAGGGACTCGACCTGGAGGAAATCAGGGAGATTTTGGGAACGAGTCAAAAGCCGCAAGCCGAATTCGAAAAGCCAAAGCCCGAGGGTTCGCAGGTCGAAGGACTGGATACGGTGATCCAGATCGAAGAGCAGGCGCCGGCGGCCGAGGCCGAATCCGGGGCGGCGGAAGAGATGGACGAGGAGGAAGATCTCGAATATCTCATTGAAAAGATACGAGAATTGGGCGGAGAACTTTCCGTTGATTCGGAAGGCGATTCGGGCGAGACGTTCAAAGTGACCTTTACGGCGTCCGCCGAGACCATGAGAAAAATACAAAGGATCGTTCGCGCCGGAGAGAATACGACTTCGGGAGTGGTTCGCACCGTGGAGGAATCTCTTGTCGAAACGGTAAAGACAAACGTTAGCGAGTTCATCGAAGCCTTTTCGAGCGCCGATGTGGCGGGCGCGCAAAAAATCCTGCTGAAACTGGCCGATCAACCCGCTGACTCGGGGCTCTACAAGGAAATCGGGACCTTGGCCAGGGGACTGCACGATTCGATACTCAGTTTTCTCAATACGCTTGACCCTTCCCTGCAGGAGATCGTCGAAAATACGATTCCAGACTCCGGCAATCGTCTCGAACACATCCTGGAGATGACGGAAAAATCCGCCCTGACCACCCTGGATCATGTGGAAGCCATGCAGTCGCGGTTAACAGACGAGAAGGGCCAAATCTCTCGACTGCGTGAACTGCTCGGGGGCCTCAAGGCCATCGGGGACGGGGCTGGCAAAAAGCTGGGAGAATCAGGCGATACGCTTGCCGCAATGGAAGAGATAATCGAAGGGCACCGTTCGGACCTCGATGTCATCCTGAGCGCCCAGGACTACCAGGACCTGAGCGGCCAGATCATTTTAAAGATCACCAAACTGCTGAAAGATATCGAGGGCAAACTGGTCAGCCTCATCAGGACCTTTGGAGTAAGAGCGGAAGCGCTGGGAGAAAAGAAGGTCGATGACCTTTACGGGCCGGCCCACGCGGCCGTGGAAAATGCGGTCCATTCGCAGGACGAAGTGGATTCGCTTCTCTCAGAATTCGGGTTTTAGGGGAAGCGAAAATCGGAAAACGCGAGCCTCTTGCAAAACTGCCGCGGCCAGGGACGAGCGCTTCATTTCTCTTCCCCCTTTGTAAAGGGCTTTATTTTTCTTCCCCCTTTGTAAAGGG
>JBMFWU010000046.1:17053-23371 GCA_049964955.1 Syntrophobacteraceae bacterium | reverse complement strand
TCTTCCCCCTTTGTAAAGGGCTTTATTTTTCTTCCCCCTTTGTAAAGGGGGATCGAGGGGGATTTTGAGCACTTAGACGGATGCAGAGAATTAAAATCCTCCCTTGCCCCCTTTGCAAAAGGGGGGAATTTGCCTCCCACCCCGATCTTTGCAACGTTTTGCAAGAGGCTCATGCGGGTCGGAATTTTTATGTCCGACCTGCGCCCCCCGGATCATACCGGCTCCATCACCAGCTGAACATCCTCATCTCCGGTTGAAATCGTCGCGCGCTCTTTTCATCTGGAGCAGATTTTCCAGGGGAGAGCCCGGGGCAATGCCACATCCCGGAGAGAGGAAATCGACATCGTTTTCGAGTGCCCTCGTCGATTCGCCGTAGCACTCCTCGGGAGTTCCCGAAAAGAGTGTGGTGGCCGTGGACACGTTGCCGAAGACTTTAACGCCTTTAGCACGGGCGATCGCCACCGCGCCTTTCATATCCGCCTTCTCTTCGATGCTGATGCCGGCCACACCCGTGTCGCACATTAAAGAAATAATCTTGTCGGTGTTGCCGCAAATGTGCAGAACAAGCGGACCTTTGGCCTGCGTGACGATTTTTTTCATGAGGGGCAACACGAATGTTTCCCACATTTTGGGGCTCATGAGGGCCGGCCCCGAAGTAGGTTCGGCCAGCACGTAATAGTCTACCCCCTGATCGAAGGCAAAATTAACTGCCCTGATCACCGCCTGGGTGGTAACCTCCAGTACCTGCGTCACTTTATCGGGCTCCCGAAACGTCCACTTCATGAATTGTTCGGTCCCGACAAGGTTGGCCGCGGCAGTAAACGCCCCTTCGGTCTCCCCGAAGATCGCCAATTCCTGTCCCACTTTTTCCTTGAGCAGCCTTAGATTCTCTTTGTAGGCCGGGAATCGGCCCCGTTGCAGAAAGTCCGCCGGGCAGTCAAGTCCGTCGAGGCTTTTATCGCAGGGATGCTCTTTGATGCAATATTGACGGTCGATCTCCGGCTCCCCGAGCCTGCAGCCAAGCACCTCGCTGACCGCCGTGATATCCCAGCCCATCCCTTTGACCCATTCAAACCCCGCGTAACGGGGGCCGGCCAGGGCGAGTTCCGTCATGGCTATCGGATCGGTATCCGCCGCAGGCCTTTCATAGCCACATCGCTTCATTAATTCCACAACACCATAGGTCGTCGTGCATCCGCAAAGTTTTTCATCGCTTTTGCCGGCAAGACAATCCATAAAGCGTTCTTTCAGTGTCATAATGACCTCCTGTAGCCCACGGAAACCCGATAGCGGGGGCGCTTCAGACCTTCGACTTTTGCGCCCTGTCAAGGTATTTGAGCGTCTGCTTCAGCACTCCCTCCAGAATTTCGGGGGCGAGGAAGTAGCCCGGCATTTGTTCGTAGGTATAAGCCAGGCACTGCTTTGCCGCCGCATCTATATCGGAGTCGTTGCGCCTGAGGGCCTCGAGAAAGGCTGCCTTCATCTTCAACGCTTCGTCGATCGTTTGGCGGACAATCGTTCGGGCCTCTTCTCCGGTTATATAGCCGTAGTGATCGGCGCAGAAGACATCGACTTCCAGCGAGTCGAGTTTTTCGAGACTGGCCAAAAACTGGTCGACATTGGTGTTCATGGCGGGGAAGAGTTTGTCTGAAAAAGGGATGCCGACCGCATCGGAAGCGAAAAGTATCTTATGATTCGGTTCATAGGCCGAAATGGAGCAGTTCGAATGGCCGGGTGTTTCGAAGATTTTGAGGTGAACCCCGCCCGGGTCGATGCACTCGCCTTCCCGTGCCGGGAGCACCACGATGTCCGGGCGCCACTCGAGATCGAATTCCCGCAGGCTTTCCTTCTTCTCTCCGGCCATCAGCAGGTTGTAGCCGTTTATAAATTCGATCGCCCTGGGCTTTTGGAATGTCGCAATCGCCGCTTCCGATCCAACCACCCGGATTGCCGGATATTTTCTCGCGAAATAGGGCACGATCCCCACATGGTCGAAGTGCGAATGGAGGATCACAAGGGTGGTGATTTCTCCCGGGTCGATGCCGAACTCACTCATCTGGGAAAGGACCCCGGGGAGAATGTAGCTCATTCCCCCGCTTATGAGTGCCGTGCCGCGATCTCCCCGCAGCGCGTATACCCCCGATTCCTCGGTTCCGAGATACCACAGATTATCGATTACTTTTCCTGGTTTTCGAAATCGCATTCGTTTTCTCCTTCCCGGGATAAAAATAGAAAGTAAAAAGGAAAAAGTAAAAAGGAAAAAGCGAGGGGCGGTTTCCTGGTTTTGGGGCGGCGCTTTTTTCTGGCGTAATTTCGTAAATTCTGTCATATCGCTTTGCGATTGGAGGATTAAGCCTGTGAGAAAAATAGAGATTTCCGAAGTGAAATTGACCGGGGAGGAAATAGAGTCCGCGGTGGATGTGCTGCGGTCCGGGAACCTTCGCCAGAGTGTGGAGTGCGAGGCGTTCGAGCGCGAATTCGCCTCCCGGGTGGGGGCGAGCCACGCGGTTACCTGCGCCAACGGAACTGCTTCCCTGCATTTGGCCTACATGTCGTTTCTAAAACCCGGCGACGAGGTGCTCGTCCCTTCGTTCACCTTCATGGCTACCGGTTCGATGGTAGCGATGAGCGGGGGACGGCCGGTGTTTTGCGATATAGACCCGGAGACATTCCTGATCGATCTGGAGGATGCCGAGAGGCGTATTACCGAGCGTACGCGCGCTATCGCCCCGGTTCATCTGTTTGGAAACCCGGTGGATGCGGAAGCGGTGGGAGATTTTGCCGCCCGCCACAACCTGATTGTTGTCTGGGATGCCGCTCAGGCCCATGGCGCCTTCTGGGGAAAGCGCGACGTCGGGTCCTACGATGATTTTGTCTGCTACTCCTTTTATCCTTCCAAGAACATGTTTGTGGGCGAAGGAGGGATGATTTGCACCAACAACGCGGAATATGATGCCAAAATGCGGTTGCTTCGCAGCCACGGCGAATCCGGAAAGTACCTTCATACCATTCTCGGGTTCAATTACAGGATGACCGACGTGGAGGCCGCCATCGGGCGCAGGCAGCTTCTGAGGCTCGATGCGATGCTCGCCGTAAGGAGGGCGAATGCGGAGGTCCTGACGGCGGGTCTTGCGGACGTTCCGGGCATTAGGGCCCAGAAAATCGGCCGGGAGGGGCTTCATGCCCGGCATCAGTATTGCGTCGTGATCGATGCGGAAAAGTTCGGCTGCAGCCGCGATTCTCTGGCCGAAAGGCTGCGGGAGCAGGGGATCGGGAGCGGGGTGCACTACCCGCGCGGGTTGCATCAACAACCGGTTTTCGAAGAACTCTACGGTCCGCTGACGCTTCCGGTGACCGAAAAAACCGCTGAAACGATCCTGGCCTTACCCGTCCATCACGGGTTAACGCCTGAAGATGCGGCCGCAGTGGTCGCAGCGATCAAAAACAGCTGCGGCTGAGGGGAGCACGGGTCATTTCCGGAAAGGCAGAAGGCGCTTTAGAAAAGAGGTTTTCCCGGGGGACTGGAGGAGGGGAGGCGCGCAGTCGGGTTCTACGCCCGCGAGGAGCCGTCGGGGGTTGTCATAAAAGATTTTGTCCGCCTCCTCTTTGCCGATGACCGACTCGACGACACCACGCGCTGCCGAGAGCGCAGGCCTTCTTCGGGTCGGGCCGTGGGAATCGGAGGCAACCACGTGGACCATTCGGCGCTCGAGTAAGCTTATGGCAAAATCGCGGGTGCTGCGCCCCATCTCCCCTTCCAGGGCGGAGGCGGTGAGCTGAACCAGAACACCGGCGGAGACCCATTTGAAGAGGAGAGATTTGGCCTTCATCAGGGCCGAATTTCTCTCCGGGTGCGCCAGGACTATGCCCACCCCTCTTGACTGCATGCTCCAGAAAAACCTGTCGAGATTGTGGGGGATGACTTCAACAGGCATTTCCACCAGGGCGAAACAGCGAGTGTCGTTGATGCTCATGAGTTCGCCCGAGTCGATTCTTTCCGGCAGGTGGGGATCGATGGCCAGTTCGGCGCCCGGATAGAGCTCCAGCGGGATTTGCGCCTGCTCCAGCATGCTGCGGAACTGCTCGACCGAGGCCAGTATCGCTGCACGATCGTTTTCCGGATAAACGGGCGTAAGATGGGGGGTGCACACGATCCCCGAAATGGAGTCTTCGACGGCCATTCTCGCCATCTGAACACTTTCCTCCCAGTCGCGCGCGCCGTCGTCAAGACCCGGGAGTATGTGGCAATGCAAATCGATCACTTCCACTTCCTTTCGTCGGCTCTGGCTTATAGCACCCTGACGCGGTAGGTGGCAATAACAACTGCCGGGCAACCAACGGATCGTTTGACAGCTTTTAAAAATTGGTAGTAGAAACGGTGCGTCGGAGAAGTTTTTTTGGTCCCTCGGGCAGGGTAAAGCGGATAAACTCTTTTCAGGGTATGTCACAAAATAATGTTTTTGCTCTATAGCCTCGTTTTGAGCGGGTATTTTGCGGTAATGCTGCCGGTTCTTTTTTACAGGTCGCTACGCCAGGGGAAACATACGCAGGGAGTGGGCGAGCGGTTCGGCAACCTCCCGGAGAGCCTACGTTCAGACGGACGCCCTACTATCTGGTTCCATTCCTGTTCGGTGGGGGAGACCCTGAGCATCGAGCCTCTGGTAAAGGAGCTCCATCACCGTTTTCCCGATGCGCGCCTTGTGTTTTCCACCGTCACTGCAACGGGGCAGGCCGTGGCGCGGGAGCGTTTTTCCCCGTACGGCCGGGGCAACATCTTCTATTTTCCGGTCGACCTCGGATGGGTCTGCAGCCGTTTTCTGGACCACATCGGGCCAACGGTCATAGTGATCACCGATACGGAAATCTGGCCCAACCTGCTGCGCAAGGCGCACAAACGGGCAATTCCGGTCGTTATGGCAAACGGCCGCATCTCGCTTCACTCGGCGCGTTTCTACCGTCTTGTCCGGCCCCTCATGCGAAAGGTATTCGCAAACTACGCCGCATTTCTCATGCAGTCCGAAGAGGATGCCGAGCGCATTCGTGGTCTTGGCGCTCCGCCGGACCGGGTGAGCGTCAGCGGCAACATCAAGTATGACAAAAGACCGGTCGAACGGGAAAAAGAAGAAGAGGTCTGTCGGCTGCTGGAGGAGTCGCTTGGCATTCGGCCCGGCGCGGGGGACCTCATCGTGGCGGGCAGCACTCATGAAGCCGAAGAGCAGGTGCTCTTCGAGGCGCTGCGCAGGGTGAGGCTTTCCCCCGGGCTCGAAAAGACAAGACTTTTGCTTGCGCCAAGGCATCCGGAAAGGTTCGATGGAGTGGCCGATCTGGCCGCTCGCGCCGGTTTTGCAGTCAGGCGGCGCTCCGAAAAAAACGGGGCGGGTGCAGAGGCGCAGGTCCTGCTCCTCGATTCGATCGGGGAACTCGCGACGGCATACCGGTTTGCGACCGTCGCCTTTGTGGGCGGGACGCTCATCCCGCACGGGGGGCAGAATATTCTCGAGCCCGCCTGGCATGCCAAGCCGATCGTGATCGGGCCCTCGATGGAGAATTTTCGCAAAACCGCCGAAGATTTCCTGGCGCGCGGAGCGGTACGGCAGATCCGGGCGCAGATGGCCGACAGGCAATCCCAGATCGCAGAACTCACGGAGATATTCTCCAGGCTGCTTGCAGACGAATCGGAACGTACGGCCATGGGCCGGGCGGCCCGTTCGGTTCTCGAGAGCAACCAAGGCGCTTCCAAATTCACGGCGGAAAAGATTGCGGAGATTTTTGAAAAGAGGACACAGGGGGTGTAGATAGAGATTAACACTATTCTCCGCATATTTATGAAGGCCCATAAAGACCACTGATTCACTTTTGTTCCAGGGCGCTGTCGACGATGCGGCGGGCTTCGCTCAAAATGGCCTCCAGGTGGGCCTCATCCCGGAAGCTTTCCGCGTAAATCTTGTATATATCTTCGGTGCCGGAAGGGCGGGCCGCAAACCAGCCGCCGTCTGAGACGACTTTAAGCCCGCCGATGGGGGCGTTGTTTCCGGGAGCGTTGGTGAGCCTGGCCGTGATCTGCTCCCCCGCCAGTTTCGTCTCCTTTACGGCATCAGGTGTAAGTTTTGCCAGCTTCGCCTTCTGCTCGGGCGTTGCGGGGGCGTCGATGCGCGTATAGTGCGTCCCGCCGAATTCGGCGGCCAGCTCGCCATAGAGCTCTCCCGGGTCTTTGCCCGTTCGGGCGGTGATTTCGGCTGCGAGCAGATTGGGTATGATCCCGTCCTTATCGGTTGACCATACCGTGCCGTCGGTCCGAAGGAAAGAGGCGCCCGCCGA
>JBMFWU010000046.1:0-16953 GCA_049964955.1 Syntrophobacteraceae bacterium | reverse complement strand
TGACCGTCCCAGTCGACGCTCATGAAACGAAACGTGGGATCTACCTCGTGATTGACGACCTCGAGATTGATGCGGTGACGTTCGGAAATGGCCTCATAATAGGCCACACTGGCGCCGCCCAGAGGGTCGACCCCGAGGCGGACCCGGCTTTCTGCGATGAGCTTCATGTCCACTACCGACGGCAGGTCGTCCACGTAGGATTCGAGGTAGTTGTGCCGGTGGGTGGTTGACGCTTTGAGTGCCCGTTCGAACGGAACTCGCGACACGCCGCGCAGATCGTTGGAAAGGATCTCGTTGGCCTTCTGTTCGATCCACCGGGTCACCTCGGTTCCAGCAGGACCGCCGTGGGGCGGATTGTATTTGAAGCCTCCGAAGCGGGGTGGATTGTGGGAAGGGGTGATGACGATCCCGTCGGCCGGCCCCTGGCTGCGATTGCGATTGTAGGTGAGAATCGCATGCGAGATTACCGGGGTCGGCGTATAGTGGTCCGAACCATCCAGCATGACCTCTACGCCGTTTGCCGCCAGCACTTCCAACGCCGTTGCGAACGCGGGTTCGGAAAGCGCGTGGGTGTCAAAACCCAAAAATAGCGGCCCGTCGATTCCCTGCTGTTTCCGGTAGAGGCAAATGGCCTGGCTTATCGCCAGGATGTGCTTTTCGTTAAAAGAGTTGTCAAACGATGAACCCCTGTGCCCGGAGGTGCCGAAGGCCACGCGATGCCCGGTAATGGAGGTATCGGGGCAGTTGATATAATAGGCCGTAACGAGACGGGGAATGTTGGTCAACATCCACTGTTCGGCGGGTTTTCCGGCATGGGGGGAAATGGTCATTGGCGCCTCGTGAGCAGTGAACAGTAAGCAGTGATGGGTGAGCAGGGATGCGCCTTTCTGTTCACTGTTCACTCATTACTGTTCACTGCCGTTAAATGTTTAATGCCTTGCCTGCCCGCAACAATCACATCGTGGGCGAGGTGTAAAAAGAGGCCGTGTTCGATGATGCCGGCCTTTGCTTCCAGCTTGCGCGCGAGTTCCCCGGGATCGGCGATGGGGCCGAAGCCGCAGTCCAGGATCAGGTTTCCCTGGTCGGTTCCAAAGGGATCGCCGGCGGAGAGCATCCGGAGCACGGGTGCACCGCCTAGAGAGGCAATATAGCGCGCCTGCGACCGCCAGCCGTAGGGCAACACCTCGACAGGCACCGGAAAACGGGTCCCCAGCTGCGAAGACATCTTGCCCTCATCGACTATGATAATCTCGCGGCGGCTCGCCTGGGCCGCGATCTTCTCGCGCAGAAGCGCTCCCCCGCCTCCCTTGATCAGGTTCAGATCCGGGTCGACTTCGTCGGCGCCGTCGATCGTGATGTCTATCTCACGGGGCAGATCTTCTCCGAGCATCGGAAGGCCCAGTTTCTCCGCCTCCCGACCCACACCGCTTGAGGTTGCGAATACGACGATATCGCGAAGACGGCCGCTTGCGTAGAACTCGGCGATGCGGCGAACGGCGAAAGCCGCGGTCGAACCGGTGCCCAACCCCACGGTCATTCCGGACTGGACGAATTCGACCGCATACTCGGCGGCTTCGCGCTTAAGGCGTGCGAGTTCCCCGGGATCGGGGCGCCTTTCGGTCATGATTCCAGCCCGAGTTTGGCCGCCGCCTGCCGGTCCAGAAGAAAGCGCAGTTCCCCGGAATCGGGGCGGACTACCTGGGACGGGAGCACAACCGGTTCAAACGGGCCCTGCAGAACGCGCCGCAAGATTTCGGCCTTTTTCCCTCCCGAGATGAGAAATACCACCCGGCGGGCGCTGTTTATGACCACCGGGGTCATCGTGATGCGCCACATCCCAGCGACCTCGACGTAGGCGGCCACTACCCATCGCTCCTTTTCCGTTACCGCAGCCAGGCCGGGGAAAAGCGAGGCCGTGTGGCCGTTGTCTCCCATGCCGAGAAGAATCAGGTCGAAACCCGCATCGCCTCCGAAGGTGCGGCGAAGGATCTTTTCGTAGTCTCCCGCAGCCTTTTCCGGCTGATCTTCCCCATGCATGCGGTAAATATTTTCGCGCGGAATCGGCGCCCGGTCAAAAAGGGAATTTCCGGCCATGAGATAATTGCTGCGCGGATCGTCGGGCGGGACGCACCGTTCGTCCCCGAAAAAGATGAGCACTTTCGACCAGTCGATCCGTTCCCGATATCCCGGGGCGGCAAGGCGCTCGTAGAGCGGTTGCGGAGTTTCTCCGCCTGAAAGCGCGAGCGTAAACCGGCCGCGCTCTTTGACCGCTTTTTCGGCAGACTCGACAATCAGGTCCGCCGCTCCGGCTATCAGGCTTTCGCTATCCGGATAGACGGAAATCTTCGATC
This sequence comes from Syntrophobacteraceae bacterium, assembly GCA_049964955.1. Lineage (GTDB taxonomy): Bacteria > Desulfobacterota > Syntrophobacteria > Syntrophobacterales > Syntrophobacteraceae > SbD1. The sequence continues at coordinate 14,602 of JBMFWU010000046.1, read as the reverse complement.
TGTCGAGAACGGTTTCCATCATTCTCTTCCATTCAAACGGCGATAACGCCGAACAAGGGCTGCCGTGCCGCCCGGGCCGGGTTGCCGCCTTGCAGAATCGCCGGCGGCGGGGGCTTCGATCAGTTGGGGGAGGATGCGGGCTGCGAGCACTTTCCCCAGTTCCACGCCCCACTGGTCGAAGGAGTCGATGTTCCAGACCACCCCCTGGGTGAAAACATTGTGTTCATAGAGCGCGACCAGGCTGCCGAGCGTTGCGGGGGTGAGTGCCTCGGCCAGAATGACATTGGTCGGGCGGTTTCCCTCGCAGATTCGAAAAGGCGTCTGAAATTCGGAGGAGCCTTCGGCGGTCAATTCCTCTGCGGTTTTCCCGAACGCCAGGGCTTCGGCCTGTGCGAACAGGTTGGCCATGAGCAGGTCGTGATGGTCGCCAAGCGGGCTAAGAGGCCGGCAAAATCCGATCAGGTCGCAGGGTATGAGCTTTGTGCCCTGATGAATGAGTTGGTAGAAAGAGTGCTGCGCGTCGGTGCCGGGTTCTCCCCAGATTATCGGGCCGGTCTGATAGTCCACAAACCGACCGTTTAGTGCGGCGTGCTTGCCGTTGCTTTCCATCTGCAACTGCTGCAGGTAGGCGGGAAACCGCCTGAGGGCGGAAGAATAGGGCATGACGCCCATCGTTTGGGCGCCGAAAAAATTGTTGTACCAGACGGTAAGAAGGCCCATGATCGCCGGGAGATTCTTTTCGAGGGGCGCGGTGCGGAAGTGTTCGTCCATGGCGTGAAAGCCCGCGAGCATCTGCCGAAAATTCTCCGGTCCTACGGCCAGCATCGTCGAAAGCCCGATGGCCGAGTCCATCGAGTAGCGTCCCCCCACCCAGTCCCAGAAACCGAACATGTTGGCGGGGTCGATCCCGAATTCACGCACCTTTTGCCTATTGGTGGAGACGGCGACGAAATGGGCGGAAACCGCATCCTCGCGGCCAAGCGATTCGACCAGCCATTTGCGGGCCGTATGCGCATTGGCCATGGTTTCGAGTGTGGTGAAGGTCTTGGACGAAATGACAAAGAGCGTTTCGGCCGGGTCCAGGTCGAGTGTTGCTTCCGTGAAATCGGCCCCGTCGACGTTGGAGACGAATCGGAAGTTCATGCTCCTTTCGCTGTAGGGTCGAAGCGCCAGGTAGGCCATCTCCGGGCCAAGGTAGGAGCCTCCGATGCCGATGTTTATGATGTTTTTGATGCGCTTGCCCGTGCAGCCCACCCACCGGCCGGAGCGAACCCGGTCGGCGAATTCGGCCATTCTCACGAGCACCGCGTGGACATCCGGAACGATGTCCCGACCGTCTACGGAAATCGAGGCGGTTTTCGGGGCGCGAAGGGCCGTGTGCAGCACCGCGCGATTTTCGGTGAGGTTGATTTTCTCTCCGCGAAACATCGCGTCGCGCTTTTCTTCCAACCCGCATTCGCGGGCAAGGTCGATCAGAAGGGAAAGAGTCTTTGGCGTAATGCGATTTTTCGAATAATCGAGGAAGATGGCCGCCCCTTCGGCGCAAAAACTCTCCCCCCGGCTCGGGTCTTCAGCGAAAAGCGTTCGCAGAGTTGTTTCGCGGATCTTTTCGTAATGACTCTCGAGGGCCTTCCAGGCCTTTGTTTGTGTCGGGCTTACACCATCTTTCACGGCTGTTTTTCTCCCCGGGGGCGCCATTATTTTTTCTCCCGATGTCCGCCGAATTCCCACCGCATGGCGGAGAGCACCTTATCGGCAAAATCATCCCTGCCCCGGGAACTGAAACGGCTGAAAAGAGCCGACCCGATGACCGGCGCGGGTACTCCCTCATCGATTGCCGCCTGGAGCGTCCAGCGTCCTTCGCCCGAGTCGGAGACACGGCCCGCAAACCCGGTCAGGTCGTGGTTTTTGTAGAGAGCGTCTGCGGTGAGATCGAGCAGCCAGGAGCCGATAACGCTGCCGTGCCGCCATACTTCGGCGATCTCGGGTAGAGGCAATTCATACCGGTAAAACTCGGGATTGCGGAGCGGCGCGGTCTCTGCGTCCATCGCCTCCCCCCGGTTGCCTATATCGGCGTTCTTCAAAATGTTCAGCCCCTCGGCAATGGCGGCCATCATTCCGTACTCGATGCCGTTGTGGACCATTTTTACGAAATGACCCGCCCCGCTCGGGCCGCAGTGCAGATAACCTGCCGCGCCGCCCGGCGAGCCGCCGGGGCCGGGTTGCCGCCTTGCAGAATCGCTGGCGGCGGGGGCCGTCGCGGCAGTGTCGAGTTGCGCCCTTGCAGAATCGCCGGGCGCCAGGGATCTGAATATGGGGTCGAGGTGTCGGACTGGTTCGGCCTCGCCCCCGATCATCAGGCAATAGCCACGTTCGAGTCCCCACACACCGCCGCTTACGCCCACGTCGAGGTATTCGAGCCGTTTTTCCTTCAAGGCCGCAGCCCTGCGGATGTCGTCCTGATAGAAGGAGTTGCCGCCGTCGATCAGGATGTCGCCCGGTTCAAGCAGCGAAGCCACCTCGTCTATGACCTTGTCCACTACGGCCGCGGGCACCATGAGCCACACGGCCCGGGGCGCGGCGAGCATCCCGATGAATTCTTTAAGGTCCGCTGTGCCTCTTGCGCCCTTGTCCGTTATCTTCTTCAGCGACGCTGCATCCCGGTCGAACAGGACGCACTCGTGGCCGGCCCCGATCAAGCGAAGCGCCATGTTGCCGCCCATGCGCCCCGCTCCGATCATTCCCAGTTGCATGGTTCTCCTCCTTTGCGGTTGTGGCTTCTCCAAAGCCACCTTAATCTACGAATCGGGACTTCGAAAGTCAAAAGCCGATCGAGTCCAAACAGGGGCGAACCGTTATCGGCATGAGGAAGCCGGGGGCAGATTCTTCAGTGCGTCATGGAACTTCTCCAGATGGTTGGTGATGGCATTCAGATCGAATTTGTGCCAATTCAGTTTTGCGGCCTGCAGGGAGACTTCGGCCTGGTTCAACGTCTGGGCCGCCCCGGCGCATTTCGGGGAAGCATAGAGCTGCCTGTCGGCTGCGAGCAGTGCCCTGCTCTCCCGAAGCAGCAATAAAACTGCCATGGCTTTTTGCGGTACATAGGGGGCAATGGCCATTCTTTGATTGTGGCACCTTGCGCACACGTCTACAAGCTGACCGGGTGTCAACACCCGGGTCACCATCGAACCATGGCAGGTCACGCAAGTGGGGCCCTTGCCCGTGGATTCGAGTATTTTGTAATGAAGACTGCGGGAGAAGTTGTAGAACTCCGCCCCGTGGCATTTGCCGCACGTGGCCGGGATGTTTTTGAAATAAACCGGGCTCTGGGGATTGGAGGAAGGGAGCAACCCGGTATGGGCCGGCTCTTTTGTTTGAGCCTCCGGGTTGCCCCCGTGGCACTCGTTGCACGTTACCCCGTGTTGCTCGTGTACCGACCCCACCCAGCTGTGCGATTTGACCCCGTAGAAGCTGCTCAAGGGAAGTTTGGAATGGCATTGGACGCAGGAATTCCCCTTCACCGGGGCCGCGGCGCGCGCCACCACCAAAAACCCGCAAAACAGAAAAAAACAGGCCAGACCAATCTTAGATTTCGACATCGTAGCCTTTCTTTGCTTTTCCAAAACGGAGCAGCAGGTAGGAGACCAGCCAGACTCCCACGGTCGCGATCCCAATGTATATCGCCATCACTACCGGGGCGATGTGAAGCACATCGATATATCCGGCAACGGCACACATGAAAATGAATGTCCCTATGCCAAGGCCCAGGGAAGTCATGACCGGGCGGTGCAGAGGGGATCGGATATAGTGCTGGGGTTCGCGCGCCCGGTCCAGAAACGGAACGGCGGCAAGAAGCAGCCCCAGGATGCCGGGGAAAATCACCCCGCCAAGGGTTTCCGGAGAAAATTTCCCCCCGGCGATGGAAAAGGAAAAGGTACCCGGAATCAGCTTCAGAAAGCCGTAAATGGGGAGAAGATACCAGTCGGGCCGCACGAGCGGGGTCGATACCGAAGGGGGGCCGTATTGTTCGACAGGATTGAGTGGAATATAGGTGGCCATCAGCACCACGACGGAGAGCAGGAAAAAGTAGAGGGAAATGCTGATGAAGCTCTGCTCCGGCCACACGGGGATGCCGATGAGCTTGCGCCCGCCCAGGGCCTCTTTGCGCTTCTTGTTGGCGGCAGGTTCCGTATGCTTTTGTTGAACCAGAATCAGCAGGTGCAGACCGATCAGGCTTAGGAGCAGGATGGGAATCAGCATGACGTGCAGAAAGAAGAATCGTGGAATGGTGCCCGGGGCCGGGAATGTCCCGGCAAAAAGAAAGCGTGCTATCCAGCCCCCCACCCAGGGGACCGATTTGGCGATGAAGTAGGCGATGGAGGTGGCTGTCACCGAAAATTCGCTATAGGGCAGGAGGTAGCCCGTAAAGCCCGCCAGGATGGTGACCGCCAGCAGAATGAGGCCGATCAGCCAGTTGATTTCCCGCGGCTTGCGGTAGGCCGAAGTAAAGTAGACTCGTCCCAGATGAATCATGATCGAGGCGATCATGATCATAGCCGACCAGTGATGGATGCGCCGGATGATCATCCCGAAAGGCAGAAGATCGATTCGCACAACACTTGCGTAGGCGGCCGGCACCATGGCCCCGAACAGGGAGACGTTTTTGATCGAAGGTTCATAAAGAAGGCCGAGAAAGATCCCGGTGACAACAAGGTTGATGAAGGAAAAAAGCGCTATCTCTCCGAACAGAAACGAGGGATGAGTCGGAAAGGTCTTGGTTAGAAATTTTTCCTTGAAGTTTTTCAATTCCAGCCGTTCGTCCAACCACTGGAAAATCATGGTCGTTTACCTCCCTCACGCCTGCGGGCCGATAGGGCCTGTAAAGCCGCTGGTGAAGACAAGCTCTCCGGTTTTGGATACCTTCACGCCGATCTGGGCCAGCGGAACAGGGGCCGGCCCCCCCATGACCTTTGCCCCCTGCGCCGGATTGAAGATGCTGTCATGGCAGGGACATTCGAGATAGGAAGAGGCTGGATGCGACAGGGTTTCCTTCCAGCCGACGATGCAGCCCAGATGGGTGCAGATAGCGCTGTAGGCCACAAAACCCTGGCTGGTCAACCCCTTGTGGGTCGGCGACGCAAACTCGCTTTCGTCCAACCGAATCAGCCGGACGAGATTGGCCGGATTTTTGGCTTTCCCCTTGGGATAGGCCAGGACCGAATCCCCCACCTTGAAGGCGGAAGCCTGTAAAACGGTTCCCTCCTGTGCGCCCTTGGCGTAGACCAACAGGTCCCCGGGGGCTACCGTTGCCACGTAGCCGGCTTTGGCCTGGGGAGTCAAAACCTTGAAAAGCGACAGCAAAGAGCCGAAGGCGCCCACAACGCCGGCCAGCATGATGCCGAGGGTAAACCGCCTGCGGGTGATTTTTACGCTATCCTGCTCGGACCTCTCTTCTTCTACCATAGCAACCTTTCCTGCCGGTCCTCGGCTACCTTTCTGAACCCAGAAAAACTTTTCGCGTAAACGACAACCAGCACGCCTGCGGCGAAGGCTTCGAATGCCATGAGTGTCCCCAGTTCATAGTTGTTGCCCCGGCCCGAGAGAAGCAAATAGGCGAAGGCTACCGCCATGGCGAGAAGAAGCGCCGAGAGCAGGCCGATCAGCGCCATGGCGGCCAGGGAGCAGGACGGTTTTTTTTCCCCGAGGAGCTCGAAGCTCATTTTTTACTCCTCCTTTTCCAAAACCACGTAAACTACGTAACAGATCAAGAAAAGAACCAGTACTCCGCCAAAGGCCATCAGGCCCACTTCATAGGCGTGGAGTCCTCCCGTAAACCCGGGAGCCACTACGGGTCGGGCCCCCTCAATGGTCTGGCCGGCAAGCCGCACGCGAATCCTCGACACCTGCGTGATGGTCGCCGGGGTCACATCCATGGGGTTGATCTCGGTGAACCCCGAGGTATCCTTGTGGCACTGCATACAGACTTTCGGGACCGCCGGCATGACGTTGTTGTGGGCGTGGTGGCAGCGCGTGCAGGATGGCCCTCCCTTGTTCTGCAGATAGGCCTTGCCCATGATGCTCCGGGTATACATCGCCACCATGGGGGCGTGGCATCGCGAGCACACATCGAACATCCCCTGTCCGGAAGGCTTGCCGAGGAAGCCCTTCGCCGGGGACATCGACGCCGCCTTGATGGCCGCAAACTGCGGGCCGGTCAGTGTTAAAACATTTCCCGCCTGCACCGTTGCATCGCCGCCGTGACAGCGGTCGCAGCCAACCTTTTCCAGATGATGAACGGAGTGCTGCCAATTGGTGACAGGCAGGGCCAGCGTTCCCCCCAAAACCTTGTGGCAGCTGATGCAGGCACTCTGCGGAGCTTCGGCGCGAACCCCCGAACCATTCAGCACCGCGAAAATCAAGCAGCTAACGGCCAAAACCCATTTTTTCGCGTCCACATCTCTCCTCGAATTGTGTCATGGATCGATCCCTGCCGGATAATCGGCAGAAAAGACATTTCCCGGATCTGGTTTCCTGGAGTATCTAACCATCTATTTTTAAAATACCATCCCCCAATTGACAACATTTATTCTAATTGTTATCAATTTCGCACAGAAGCAAAGAGTCAAGGATGGGAACCGTCAATCGGGCGGAGGCGTTGCACATTCGCCTGTCTGGAATGTGTCTTTTACCGTATGTCTTTGGAGGGAGGAAACAGTATGTTGAAAAAGGCAATAGCGTGTGGGGCGATTGTTTGTCTGGGGATCGGTTATGCGGCTCTGGCCAGGGCGGCGGACCCAAGCGCCGCCACGGGAAAAACGCTCTACACCGCTAACTGCACGATCTGCCACGGCGCTGACGGCAAAGGCCAGGGTCCTGCAGCCATGTCGCTCACCCCCAAACCGCAGGATTTCACAAGCAAGCAGTTTTGGCAAACCCCCAATATCGATACTGCCGTTCTCGACCAGATCAAGAACGGCAAGGGGCAAATGCCTGCTTTCCCGAACCTTTCCAAAGACGAAGATCAGTCCATTCTGCTCTACCTCAAGCAAGCTTTCCAACCCAAGTGAGAGTCTTCTCTCCATGCGGATAGACGCAGGAAGCAGGCAACAGGCAGCAGGCAGCGGGATGCGGGAAGCAGCACGGAAAGCGGTTCTCACATCCCGCTTCCCGTTTTCTCTTGCTCTTGCCGACCCGCAGCGTTTCGTCGTAACCCTGGAATTAGTCCCCGGCCGGGAAGCTTCCGGCCGGTCCGTAGACACCGTGACCTCCATTGCCCGGGATGCCTTCGCGGATGGGCGTATCTCTGCGGTTTCCATAACGGATAATCCGGGGGGCAATCCATCGCTCAGTCCCGATGTTTTGGGCCATGACATTTTCGAACTCGGAATGGACGTCATAGTCCATTTTACCTGCCGCGATATGAACCGGATCGGCATGGAAAGCCGAGCGCTGCAACTGGCCATGATGGGTATGAAAAACATCCTGGCCCTTGGCGGAGACTACTCGGGGAAAGGATTCGGCGGTCAGGGCGCCCCCGTTTTCGATATAGATTCGGTGCAACTGCAGATCCTGCTGGGTCTTTTGAGCGAACGCATCAACGCCTCCGGCGACCCGGACACCTTTTTTACCGGCTGCGCGGTCTCTCCTTTCAAGCGCACGGAAGCCGAGTGTTTTGCCCAATACGCCAAGCTTTGTCGCAAGGCTGCCGCCGGGGCGCAATTCGCAATCACGCAGCTGGGATACGACGCCGAAAAGTTTAAGGAATTGCGTCGAATGACACAGCTTCTGGGCCTCAATCTCCCGCTGCTCGGATCGGTCTATGTGCTGAGACCCAAAGTCGCCGCACTGATCCATGGCGGCAATGTGCCCGGGGCGGTTGTCACCGACGCCCTTCTGGAACGGGTGCAAAAGGAGTGGAAAGATCCGGCCTCGGGCCGTGAGGCAGCCATCGAACGGGCGGCACGGCTTTGCGCAGTCCTCAAAGGGCTTGGCTATGCAGGGGTCCATATCGGGGGAGTTCATCGCAGCTTCGACATCGCCGGCCGTATCCTGGATCGCTTTGCACACATCAAGGACCAGTGGCCCGAATTCCTGAAGGACTTTGATTTTCCACAGCCGGGTGGATTCTATGCCTTTTGTGCTCAGGCAAATGGAAGCGAGCCGCATGCGCTTTTCGGGCAATCTCCGCCTTCGATCAACTTTGTGGAGCGTTTGCGCTATAGTCTTTTGAGGCGTGCTCACGACACCTTTTTCGATGCAACCCACCCGCTCGGGCCGGTATACCGAAAGGGGGCCCAACTGATCGACACGATGCCGGGAGGCCGTCGGCTGATGTATCTGGTCGAAGATATTCCGAAGCGCGTCCTTCTTCACTGCCGGAAGTGCGGCGACTGCGCCGTGCAGCATGTAGGATTTCTTTGTCCCGAATCGCAGTGTCCCAAACATATCCGCAATGGGGCCTGCGGGGGAAGCCGGAACGGACGCTGCGAGGTGTTTCCCGACAGGCCCTGTGTCTGGGTGCGCGCGTATCGCCGACTGGTGTGCGGCAATAAGACCCGGGAGATTACGGAGGGCTGCGTTCCGCCGCGAATGTGGGAGTTGAACAATACCTCGGCGTGGTTGAACTTCCATCTTGAGCGCGATCATCAGGGCAACTCCAACGAACTGTCCAGGAGGTGCAGGTTGATCGCGTGCCGGCTGTGAACGCATTTTTCTTCACTCCTGCCATCCAACCGGTTACGCTTATGCAGCACTCCGCCGGGTCCCGGCGGTGCGTTCCCCCCCCCATAGAAGGATGAGTCAGGTGCAGGTACTTAAATTCTTCATTCCTGAGATCATTTTCGGTCGTGGAAGCCTGGAATATGCGGGCGTTTGCGCTCGCCGCCTCGGAGCGGAAAAGGTTCTGCTGGTGAGCGACCCGGGGCTCGAACGGGCGGGGTGGGTGCAACGAGTGACCGAAGTCCTGGAGCGGGAAGGGCTCAAGTGGGTGTGCTACTGTGATGTGGTTTCCAACCCTCGGGATTCGCAAATCGAGGAAGGCGCCAGGTTCTACTGCCGGAACCGGGCGGATGTGGTGATGGCTATCGGAGGCGGCAGTCCGATGGATGCGGCCAAAGGAATCGCGCTGGTGGCCAGCAGCGGCGGGCGAATTCACGACTATGAAGGGGCCAACCGGATCAACCGGCCTTTGCCGCCCATGGTGTTCATCCCTTCCACGGCAGGAAGCGGCTCCGACATTTCCCAGTTTGCCATCATTACGGATGTAGAGCGGCGTGTGAAGATGTCCATCGTCAGCCGCACCCTCGTTCCCAATATTTCCATTATCGACCCGTTGATTCTGGAAACCAAGAGCGAGAAGCTCATTGTCGCGGCAGCCATAGATGCGCTCTGTCACGCCATCGAGGCCTACGTATCCACAATAGCCTCACCTTTTACCGAGGTACGGTCGCTCCAGGCCATTACGCTCATCCTGGAGCATCTGAGGCCGGCCATTGAAACCCGCTCCCCGGATCACTTCGAGAAGTTGAGCATTGCGAGCGCCTCCTCCGCCATGGCTTTCAGCAATGCGAGCCTGGGGGCCGTGCATGCGCTGGCGCACTCCCTGGGCGGCATGTTCGATGTGCTCCATGGACTGGTGCACCCGGTGTTGCTTCCGCCGGTGATGCGCTTCAATTTGAAGAGCTGCCCCGAGCGGCTTGCAGCCATCGGGGATAGCCTGCCGGGCAGGCGCAGACGTTCTCAGAAGGCCGCGGCGGAGGCCGGAATCGAACGGATCGAGGAGTTTTGCCGCTCCTTTGGCGGCCCGGTAAGGTTGCGGGACCTCGTGCCCGACCGCTCGGAGCTGCCCGAGCTGTGCCGAATGGCCCTTAACGATATTTGCCTCCTCACCAATCCCCGGCCTGCAAGCCTGGAGGACCTTCTGGGGATTTGCGAAAAGGCGTGGTAGGCGGGGCGGACACGGGACGACCGTTATGGAAAAAAAAGCCACTATTCAGGACCTCATCGGCCTGGAATATGCCAAATTGGGCTTCTTTCGAGAAGCCCAGGATATGATCGCCGAACTGCAGGCGTCGAACCGGGAGCTTGCCGACAAGCAAAGACACATCCAGGCGATCCTCGACGGCATCACCGATGTCATGGTGGTGCTCTCCCTCGATTTCAGACTGACTTCGGTCAATGGAGTGTTTCAAGAGGTATTCCATGAAGCGGAGCCTCTTGGAAAGTTCTGCTACCAGGTGATGCACCAGCAGGACCAGCCCTGTGCGGGGTGCCCGGCCCTGGTTGCCCGGGATACGGACCAGGTGTCGCGCCAGCTTCTCATCTTTCCAGTAAACGGCCGAAACCGCCATTTTGAAATCACCGCATCCCCGCTTCGCGATTCAGACGGGAAGCCCTCGCATATCCTGATTTTGCGGCGCGACGTCACCCTGGAAAAGGAGTACCAGGCCAAGTACTATCAGGCGGAAACCATGGCTACCATGGGAGTGCTGGCAGCCGGTGTGGCCCATGAAATCAACAATCCGCTCGCGGCCATCTCCGGGTTCGCCGAGGGTCTGAAGCGGCGTTTGCCAAAACTTTCCACACAGGCGGAACCAGAGCTTGTGGAAGATTTCAGCGAATATATCGGAATCATCCTCAAGGAATGCAACCGCTGCCGGGAAATTGTGCAGAATCTGCTCACCTTCAGTCGCCAGAAGCAAAACGATTTTTCTCCCGTGGACCTGAACAGCGTGGTGACCGATACGCTCAAGCTGCTAAGAGGCCATCTCAAGGGGCACCCGCAGGACCTCATTCGCCTGGAACTGGAGGAGCGGCTTTGTCGCATTAGCGGTGTGGAATCCCAGCTCAAACAAGTGCTTTTAAATCTTCTGCTCAATGCCCTGGACGCTACGCGAGAAGGCGGGAAAATCACCGTGCGGACGGTTGCCGACAACGGGTGGGTTGTGCTCGATGTAATCGATACCGGCTGCGGGATCTCCTCCGAACACCTGAGCAAGCTCTTCGAGCCCTTCTTTACGACCAAACCCGTGGGAAAGGGCATAGGCATCGGCCTTTCCACTTGCTACAACATCGTCAATACGCACGGGGGAGAAATCATGGCATGCAGCGAAGAAGGCCGTGGTTCGACATTTCGGGTGAAACTGGCCGTGAGGTGCAGCGATGATCGACTATGACACCATCCGGGTGCTGGTGGTCGACGATGAAGAGTCCATCCGCAGACTGGCGGAAAAGGAACTCGCCAATGGGCGGCGCATCGTGCACACCGCCGGATGCGCGCGGGATGCCTTCGAACTCCTGGGGCAGCAGCAGTTTGACGTCATTATCCTGGATATCCGTCTGCCGGATGGCGACGGACTCGATTTGTTGGAAAAGTTCCGGGAAGCCTTCGCAGATGTCGAGGTAATTCTCATTACGGGCCACGGCGATATCGACAGCGCTGTGGAAGCAATGAAGCGCGGCGCCTATGACTACATTACCAAGCCGTTCGCGCTGGATCGCGTCGAACTGGTAATCGAAAAGGCCTGCCAGCGGGTGTATCTCCAGAGGGAGAACCGCCTGTTGAAACACACGCAGAGCTACCAGCCGCCGCCCAGGTTCATCGGGCATTCGGCGGCCATTCAGAAAATTCACTATCTCATCGAAAAAGTTGCCGCAACCAGGGTCCCCGTGCTCATCACCGGGGAGAGCGGCGCCGGAAAGGATGTGGTCGCCAGGGCCATTCATCTGGGAAGCAACAGGGCCGCCCAGCCCCTCATCGTCAAAAACTGCGGCACCCTGCAAAAAGAGCTCATGCGCAGCGAACTCTTCGGGCACTGCAAGGGAGCCTTCACGGGCGCGGCGGAAACCCAGGAGGGATTGGTGGCGCTTGCGCACGAAGGCACCCTGTTTCTCGATGAGGTCGGTGAGCTTCCACTGGAACTGCAGGCTTCGCTGCTGCGATTGCTCGAAAGCCAGACCTTCCGCCGCGTGGGAGATAAACAGGAGCGCAAGGTGGATGTACGCTTTCTGTTTGCCACCAACCGCAATCTCGGCGAGGAGGTAAAAGCGGGTAATTTCCACGAGGCGCTCTATCACCGGATCAACGTCTTTCAAATCGATCTGCCGTCACTTCGCGAGCGCAAGGAGGACATCCCGCTGCTGGTGGAATATTTCCTCGGGCGCCTCTCTTCGGGGCTTCCCGCGTGCCGTGTTTCCAAAAGCGCCATGCAGTACCTGCTCGCCTACGATTGGCCGGGCAATGTTCGGGAACTGCGAAACGTCATCGAACGAGGCATGATCCTGGCTGAGGGCGGTATCATCTCCGAGCAGGCCCTTCCGCGGGAACTGGTCGAGCGGAGCGGACCGGCCGTCGACTCGGGAGAGTCTCCCTTCTCCCTTGTCGAAGTGGAAAAACGCCACATCCGGCAGATGCTTCTGGCCGCCCGGGGCAACCGCTCCCAGGCCGCCGCGATGCTTGGGATTGGGCGCAAGACCCTCTACCGCAAACTCAAGGAATACGGAATCGAATAGCGCCACTCAACCCGCTCATGGCTCCTAATGACCCACGGGGAGCTCCGCACGCGTATCATTTTGACTCAGTTGCCTAAGTTGCCAATATTCCAAACGAAATCATATCATGCAGGCTCTTCTCGCACGAACTCCCCGGCGCTCGCGAGCGCCGGGGTCCCGAATCCGCCCGCCCGCGTTTCCCCTATTTAGTTATAAGATATCGAAATAGTTAAGATATGCTGTATGGCACGCCTGTTGCTATATAGAATGGTCGAACCGGGAAGATCGGTGGAACCCCTCCACGAGGGGGGCAGCCACCTGGTCATGCAATGAACCAAATGAAAGCATAAGGCAAAGAGGAGCAGACATCATGGCAGTTGGAGAACAAGTATTCGGATTTTTCATTCCCACGGTCACCCTCATGGGCATTGGCTCGCACAAAGAACTCGGAAACCAGATCAAGGCCCTTGGAGGTAAAAAGCCCTTCATCTGTACGGACAAGGGTATAACCAAGGCCGGTCTTACCGAGAAGATCGTAAGTCTCATCAGGGAAGATGCGGGAGTAGAGTCGGTGGTCTTCGATGAGACCGTCCCCAACCCCACCGACGTCAACGTTCACGACGCCCTCAAGGTTTACAAGGATAACGGATGCGACATGATCATCTCTCTTGGCGGGGGAAGTTCCCACGATTGCGCCAAGGGCGTGGGGATCGTTGCGACCAACGGGGGCAGCATTCGCGAGTATGAAGGTGTCGACAAATCTTCCAAATCCATGCCTCCTTTCATCGCCGTGAACACGACCGCAGGAACGGCGAGTGAAATGACCCGTTTTTGCATCATCACCGATACCAGTCGCAAGGTGAAAATGGCAATCGTCGACTGGAGGGTGACTCCCAACGTAGCGATCAACGATCCCTTGCTGATGGCAGGCATGCCTCCGGCACTCACTGCGGCAACGGGAATGGATGCTCTTACCCACTCGGTGGAGGCCTACGTTTCGACAATCGCCACACCGGTTACCGATGCCTGCGCAATCAAATCGATCGAACTGATCAGCAAATATCTTCGCGCAGCGGTTGCCAACGGAGGAGACATGCAGGCCCGCGACCAGATGGCCTACGCCGAGTATCTGGCGGGCATGGCTTTTAACAATGCAAGCCTCGGGCACGTGCACGCCATGGCGCACCAGCTGGGCGGCTTCTATGACCTGCCCCACGGCGTCTGCAATGCCATATTGCTCCCTCATGTCCAAAGGTTCAACCTGATTGCCAAGATGAGCCGTTTTAAGGACATCGCTGTTGCAATGGGTGAAAATGTCGGCGGTCTTTCCGATCGTGCGGCCGCCGAGAAGGCCTTGGAGGCCATCAAGACGCTTTCCAAAGATGTTGGAATTCCGAGCGGTCTGGCAGAGTTGGGAGTGAAGGAAAAAGATCTGCAGATCATGGCGGAAAATGCCCAGAAAGACGCCTGCGGATTCACGAACCCGCGCTGCCCGACTCATGCCGATGTCGTTGAGATCTACCGGTGGGCCCTGTAATCGAAAAAAAGTAGAAGCGTTCGGTTGGCGGCGAACCCGGTATTCTGAAAAATCGCTGCACGCTGAGGTGATTGGTTGAGCTGTTTACCCTGCTGCTTTGCTCTCTGCTCCTCTCGCCGACAACCGGACGCTTCTTTTGTCTCCTCTTCCCGCCTCAGATATCCGTTCTAGCGCACCGGGGAAAGATGTCCCACCCCGTGCTGCCGATAAAAGTCTCCCAAAGCGTTGACATTCATTTCACAAAGAAACATAATTAATCGTTTATCTCGAAACTGTGGTGTTCGTTTTTCGTCGCCAGGTCCCCGATCCAAATTTCGTTGAATGGCGGGGGATTGCAATAAGTACTGGACGCCGGGGCGGTGGTTTGCGTCGCCAGGCCGGTGCGGAGAAAAATTATGGTCGAAATTCGATTTCATGGACGCGGCGGCCAGGGGGCTGTTACCTCGGCCGAACTGACGGCGCTGGCTGCGATCGAGGAAGGAAAATATGCGCAGGCATTTCCGAGCTTCGGTCCGGAGAGACGCGGCGCCCCGGTCATGGCTTTCGTTCGGGTGAGCGATGAGCCGATCGTAACCA
>JBMFWU010000045.1:4790-34915 GCA_049964955.1 Syntrophobacteraceae bacterium | reverse complement strand
TCAGCCCTAATCGGTCGATTTCACAAAAGGATGGAGCCAGAACAGAATACCCCTGAATCGATTCGTTGCGCCGTTGCATGCTTTTTTCTTTCGGGGTAGAATGCCCAAGGGGTTGCTAGGCCCTGTTGAAGTTTCGCACGCAAGGCAGGGGACGAAGGGGAAGAACGCGAAGGGCAGGCTTTCAGAATGGAAATGGGGCGGCTCCCGGTAAAAGTGCTTCTCATCGAAGACGATGAAGACGATCTGCATCTGATTCGAGAACTGCTCGCCGACGTGTCGGTGCAAAGCTACGCCATCGGCTGGGAGGCCCGATACGATGCGGGGCTTGCGGCCCTGCTCGGGGGCTCCTTTGACGTGTGCCTTCTGGACTACCGCCTGGGGGAGCGGAGCGGCCTTGAGCTTTTGCGAGAGGCCGCGGCGCGGGGGTGTACGACCCCGGTGATTCTTCTGACCGGTTATGGCGACTACGCGCTGGATCTTGAGTCGATGCAGGCGGGGGCGGCAGATTATCTTCCCAAAGAGGAGATGGCAACCAGAACGCTGGAGCGTTCGATCCGCTACGCGATCGAGCGAATGCACACGAACCTGGAGCTGGAAAAGCGCGTGCGGGAGCGTACCGCGGAACTGCAGATGGCCAACGAGGCGCTGCGGGCGAGCGAAAATTTTACCCGGTCCACCCTGAATGCCCTCTCGGCGCATATCGTGATCCTCGACGAAGCGGGCTGCATCCTCTACACAAATCTTTCCTGGGAAAACTTTGGAAGGGAAAACGGTCTTCGGGGCTATCGCTTCGCGGGGGTCAACTATCTTACGATCTGCGATGATGCCGAAGGAGCGGGCGCAGAAGAAGCCCCGGCTTTTGCCGCCGGCATCCGGGAGGTGCTCTTCGGCCGCAGGGACCTCTTCGAGCTGGAATATCCCTGCCACTCCCCCGAGACAAAACGATGGTTCAACATGCGCGTCACCCGTTTTCAAGAGCACCGATTCACCCGGGCGGTCGTGGTGCACGCAGACATTTCGGTACGGAAAGAAGCCGAGGAGGCCCTGGCCGTTCAGAATGCGCGGTTGCGGGCCGTTTTGGACAGCATGCCAGCGGGCCTTACCATGTATGAGGGAAATCCTCTCAAGCTCGTCCTGGTGAACCGCAGGGGGGAAGAACTGCTGGGCAGGTCCCTTCCCGACTCGATCGCCCCGGACGACATGGCCCCTTATTTTCAGGTCTACCGTGCCGGAACCGACCAGCTCTACCCCGCCGACTCCATGCCGGTCATCCGGGCGATGTCGGGAGAGTCGGTTTTTATAAATGACATGGAGATTGCAAAACCGGATGGTTCGAGGATCATGCTGGGGGTCTGGGGCGCGCCGGTCCTGGATTCTTCCGGCGCCATCCTGGGGGCCGTAGCCATATTCCGAGACATTACGGAGCACCGAAGGGCGGAAGAAGCGCTCAAGAAGAGTGAGGAGAGGTTTCGCGAAATTGCGGAAAACATAAACGAGGTCGTCTGGGTGCACGCCCCCGCAGAGGAGACCTATATCAGCCCCTGCTTTGAGAAGGTGTGGGGGATAAAACTCGAAAACTTCTACCGGAACCACGCCTCCATTTGGGAAACGCTACACCCTGAGGATAAAAACCGCGTGCAGGAGGCGTATAGAAGCCACATGAGAGGTTTGGCCCCCTTTGACGACGAATTTCGGATCCTTCGCCCCGACGGGCAGTTTCGCTGGATTCGGGCGCGCGCTTTCCCTGTGCGGGAAAAGGGCAGGGTCATGCGCTCGGTGGGCATCGCCGAAGACATTACCGCGATCCGAAAGGCCGGGGAACTGCTCCAGTTCCAAAAAGACCTCGCTTTCGGACTCGCCTCGGTGCGCGACCTGCGCGAAGCCATGGAATACCTGCTGGAAACCTGCCTCAAACTGGAGCATCTGGACACCGGAAGCATCCATCTGGTGGAGGAAACCGGAGCGCAAAGACTCGCCTTTCACCAGGGGCACTCCGAGGGCTTCATCAAGCGCATTTCCCTTTTTGAGCCCGATTCCGCAAAGGCCCGGTTTGCCGCCCGCGGCAAACCGGGGTACTGGTCGACGCCCATCGGCGTTTTCGTTACGGAGGCTCAAATGGCATTGGAGGGAATCACGGCTCTCGCCGTGATTCCCGTAAAAACCGAAGGCAAAGTCGTCGCCGTTTTAAACCTCGCTTCTCGCACGGCGGCTTCCATCCCCGAAGAGATACGAACCACGCTCGAAGCCGTGGCCGCCCAGCTCGGGGCGATCATCGCCCGGGTTACTCTCATGGATACGGTCCGGGCGCAGGGGGAGCGCCTCCAGGAGGCCAACGCGGCCTTAAAGGCCCTTCTCAAACGAAGGGAAGAGGACCGCGAGGAACTCGAAGAGTCTCTTCTGGGAAACGTCAAGCAACTCGTTTTGCCCTACCTGGAAAAACTCAAAAAAAGCCGGCTCGCCGACGACCAGACGCAGTTTGTCGAAATTTTGGAATCCCACCTGCTCGAGATCACCTCCCCTTTTGTTCACAAGCTTTCGGCTCCCCTGCTCGGGCTCACCCCGGCCGAAATTCGCATCGCGGACCTCATCCGGCAGGGCAAGAGCTCCAAAGAGATCGCAGGTCTTCTTTGCATCTCCGAGTGGGCCGTCGTGTTTCACCGACGGGGCTTGCGCAGAAAGCTCGGGCTTTGCGGCAAAAAGCTCAACCTGCAGACCTACCTGGGCACGCTCCGCTAGCTTGTAGTTTTTCCCTGCAACTAACCTGCAAACCTTTTATATTTCGTGTCCCCCCCGCTGATGGTATCCTTTGGGCCAGGAGCAGAAGGCGTGGCGAAAAAGGTCCGGCCAGCGTGCGCCAGACCTTGCCAGGCTTTCCAGCGCTGTTTCCCCGTCAACACGCAACAGAAACTTTTTCAAAGGTAGAGGAGTAGCGGTCATGTCGGAAGGTCGGGTAAAGTGGTTCAATGACAAAAAGGGCTATGGTTTCATCGAATCAAGAGAACAGGGAGACGTCTTCGTCCATTACACCGCCATCAGCGCCGAGGGATTTCGATCCCTGAGCGAAGGAGATCATGTGAGCTTCGAAGTGGAGCGCGGTCCCAAGGGACCTCAGGCAACCAATGTCAAAAAGCTGGTTTGACCGGCTCCTCTAGTCCGTCGATGCGGGCCGGAAGGAGGGCTCCCGGCCCGATTGCGCCATCTTTCACAGGGACACACATCTCCGTAGCCCGGGGAACGGGCACTGCGCCCCCGTGGCCTTTTCCCGCCGCCCGCGCGGGCTTGCTTCGTTTGCTTTCGGCGAGCAGCGTCGGTCGGAACAGGGCTCCGCAGGCCTTTGAGCTCCGCCGATGAGCTGCGAACGGGGGTAACGACGACATGGCACAACGCATCCTGGTTGTTGATGACGAGGAGAGCATGCGCAAAATGCTCGAGCTTTTCCTCACCCGGGAGGGGTATCGGGTGGATACGGCCGAAGGGGTGCGGACCGCGGTGAGGGCAATGGAGAAAAACGACTACCAATTGCTTTTGATCGACAAGAATATGCCCGGAATCGACGGAAATGAAGAAGGGGGCATGGACTTGCTCCACCACGTACGCTCGGCCTCCCTGCCGTGCGCGGTGATCATGATGACTGGAAAGCCTTCGGTGGAGACCACCCTGAGGGCCATGGAGCAAGGGATTTCCTGCTTTATCTACAAGCCGTTTTCTCTCCTGGAACTGCGTCGGAAACTGGAAAAACTCCTGCCTCCAAAGACAGGCAAATCCTGAAGACAAGAGCGCGGGGGCTTTCGCCCCCTGCACCCCCACGCCGCTACGCGGCTCCTATGACATCGACCCACGCCCCGCCTTCTGCAACCGGAAGCCACAAGTTTTTGCGGAAAAGGCTAATGGCAGAGCCCATGGGCCGGGCCATTCGGCTGCGGCGCCAGCCGCCGTGGCTGCGGCGGGCAAAAGATAAGGAATTGACAAGAGTGCTTTCTCCCGGGCAATATCAGGGGTACCTGGCCTGCAGAGAACAGATGCGCCAACAGATGGTGGAAAAGATGATGCACAGGCGAGCCCGCTCGGGCTGAGAAGCGAAGTGTTGCAGTAGGGAGGGCGGGGCCGGGCTGTTTTTTTTCACAAGCGGGAGACATCTTCATGGAACAGGAGCCCAAGGCAGTACACAACCGCCCCCCGACGTACGGTGTTCCCACCCGGTTTCCGAGCGGGAACACCAGGAAAAACAAAATCGTTACGGCCGAAGAAGCCGTTTCGCTCATTCTCGATGGAGACACGGTGGCTTTCGGCGGATTTGCCGGGGTGGGGGTCTGCGAGGAGATCGCCTTGGCCCTGGAGGAGCGCTTCCTCGCCACAGGAAAGCCCCGAAACCTCACGCTTCTATTTGCGGTCGCAACGGGTCCGGGTGATGAGACCAACAAGGGACTGAACCATCTGGCACACGAGGGGTTGCTCGGCCGCATCATCGGCGGGCACTGGGCGCTCGCCCCCAAGATTCAGAAACTGGCCGTCGAAAACAAGGTTTTCGCCTACAACCTGCCCCTGGGCGTCATCAGCCACCTCTACCGAAACATTGCCTCAAAGAAGCCGGGAATGTTTTCCAGGGTGGGGTTGGGCACCTTTGTCGACCCGCGGCGAGGTGGGGGCAGACTCAATGCGAAAACGACCGAAGACCTGGTGCGGCTGCTCGAAATCGAGGGGGAAGAATACCTCTTCTACAGGACCCTGCCCGTCCATGTGGCGGTGGTCCGGGGAACGACCTCCGATACGATGGGAAACATCACGCTGGAAAAGGAAGCCCTGAGCCTCGAGTCGCTCTCGCTTGCAACGGCGGCAAGGAATTCCGGGGGGCTCGTCATCGCCCAGGTGGAACGAGTGGCCGAAGCCGGAAGCCTCAACTGCCGCCAGGTGAAAATCCCCGGGATTCTCGTTGACTGCGTCGTTGTCGCGCGCCCGGAAAACCACTGGCAGACTCTGATCGAGCCATATAACCCGGCGTTTAGCGGGGAGACGCGAATCCCTCTTGCCTCTCTTCCCCCCATGGCCCTGGATATTCGAAAGATAATCGCCCGGCGTGCAGCATTCGAGCTGAAGCCCAACTGCGTGGTAAACCTCGGGATCGGGATGCCCGAAGGGGTGGCGAGTGTTGCGCGGGAAGAAAATATTCTCGATTTTTTGACTCTTACCGCCGAACCCGGCGTGATCGGAGGCGTCCCTGCCGGCGGGCTCAACTTCGGGGCCGGGGTAAACGCCTTCGCCATTATCGATCAACCCTACCAGTTTGATTTCTACAATGGGGGCGGCATTGATGTGGCATTCCTGGGAATGGCCCAGGCGGACAGGCTGGGAAACGTCAACGTGAGTCGTTTCGGCAAAAAGCTTGCCGGCGCGGGGGGCTTTATCAACATCAGCCAAAACGCCGGAAAGGTCATCTTCATGGGCACCTTTACGGCGGGCGGGCTCACGTGCCGGATCGAAAACTCCCGGCTTGCGATTGAAACAGAGGGAAGGACCGGTAAGTTTTTGGACGAAGTGGAGCAGATCACCTTCAGCGGACCCTACGGGGCCAAATCGGGCCGAAAGATCCTCTACGTCACCGAACGGTGTGTCTTTCAACTGGGCGAAGAGGGGCTGGAGCTAACCGAAATCGCTCCCGGAATAGATCTTCAAAAAGACATTCTGGATCTGCTCCCGTTCCGGCCCGTGATGCGCCGCGCCCCGAGGCTCATGGACGCACGCATCTTCGGCCCCGGACTCGTGGGGCTAAAAGAGGAACTGCTCGGCATCACGCTCGAGCACCGAATCATCTACGATGGGGAAAACAACATCCTTTTTGCCAATCTCGCGGGCTATGCCGTAAAGAGCGCAGAAGACATCGACGCGGTGAAGGCCGCCATCGAAAATCTTCTTGCGCCGCTTGGCAAAAAAGTCTATGCGGTCGGCAACTACGATCAGTTTACGATCGACCCGGACCTCATCGTCGCCTGGTCGGAGATGCAGCAATATCTTGCGGATCGCTATTTTGCCCGGGTGAGCCGATTTACGACGAGCGCCTTCCTGCGTCTGAAACTGGGCAAGGCGCTGGAGGAACGGGGTGTTGCCCCGCACATCTATGAGAGCCCGGAGGAAGCGATGCGGTTTTTGCTGAAAGATCGGGGATCTGCCTGAGAAATCATGTCGCCGGGAGGGAGTGCTTCGGTTTATGTGGCCTCGATATCGATATGTGCGGGAAATTCTCCGAAGAGTTCGCTTTTTTTCAATTCGCCCCGAGAATTGAAAAAGCGGATATTCCCGTCTTCGTCGCAAAGCCAGAACTCTTTTGCGCCTTTTTCAAAATAGAGAACTCTTTTTTCTTCCAGCTCTGGACCGGTGTTCGAGGGAGATTCTATTTCCACGATAAGCTCGGGGGACTCGGGGAGTTCTACTTTCTTCACTCCGTGTTTTTTGAGAAACCTTGCGCTTCTCCAGGCGACATCGGCGACTTTCGTGCCTTTGGATGTTTTGACAGGGCATTCCGTTGAGACTTTGCCTTCCTTGCGCATGCCTTTCAGTAATGTTGCTATCTCTGTCTGGTAGATGCCATGCGCATCCGAGGCCGGCGCCATCATAATCTTTCCCCATTCATTGGTTTCGATCTTGAAGGGCAGGTCTTTTAGACTCGGGTGTTCGATCACTTCACGCCATTCCATCGCGAGGCTCCTTTCCAAGGCGTCCGGCGACCGCGGTCCTCTTTCCCGTTTTCCCTGTACTATACGATCACTCTATGGGGTTGGCGAGTTTTTTCATGAAGTACTACAATATCTTGACTGCCACCCCCGGACCTAATACAAAAGAGGCGACGTAATTGCGCACCGATTCCCTAAACCCAATGGAGATCGTGATGACGGCGGAAGAAACAGGCAAACTGAAAACGGCTCCCGAGCCCTCCCTGTCGTCCGGGGAGGTTACGATTGGCACCGATCCCTCCACAGGGGAACAGTTCGGTGCGTATCGGGTAAATAGCGTCGAGGAGGTGCGGGAGGCGATCCGGCGTGCGGGAGTCGCCCAGCCTCTTTGGAACCGGATGGTTCTGGCCGAAAGGGTGCGGCACATAAAGAGGATTCGCGACTATATCCTGGAGCACCAGGAAAAAATCGCGCAGATCATCTCCAAAGACAACGGCAAGACGCGTGTCGACGCGATGATAACCGAGGTTTTCACCTCGTGTGCGGCCCTTACCTATTACTGCAGGAAGGCGCGGCGGTTTTTAAAGCCCCGCAGGCTTTCCGCGGGAAGCATCATCTCCTGGTCTCTGGGCAAAAGGAGCAAGGTGCACCGGTCTCCCTTCGGTGTGATCGGGATCATCTCCCCGTGGAACTATCCGTTTACGATCCCCTTTTCGGAAGTGATCATGGCCCTTTTGGCCGGAAACGCGGTCATTTTGAAAGTCGCCTCGGAAACGCAGGCGGTCGGCCATATTTTGAAGGAGAGCATCGAGGCCGCGGGGCTTCCCGAAGATATCTTCACCTATGTCAATCTTCCGGGAAGTCTTGCCGGCGATGCCTTTCTCGAAGGAGGGGTCGATAAGCTCTTTTTCACCGGTTCGGTTGCGACCGGGAAATACCTCATGAAGAAGGCCTCGGAGACCCTCACGCCTGTCTCGCTCGAGCTGGGCGGAAACGATCCCATGATTGTGTGCGAGGATGCGGACCTGAAGCGGGCGGCCGTGGGCGCGGTGTGGGCGGGAATTCAAAACGCGGGGCAGACCTGCGGAGGGGTCGAAAGAATCTATGTAGACCGGAAGGTATACCTCGATTTCATGGCGCTTTTGAAAAAAATGGTCGAGTCGCTCCGCGTGGGGCCAGACCGCGATTTCTATACCGATATCGGAGCCATGACGACCAGGCGGCAGATGGAGGCCGTAGAGCGTCAGATCGAAGAGGCGTTGAGCAAGGGGGCCGCGATTTACGCCGTCTCTGCGGCGCCGCAGGGGCTTCCCGGGCAGTTTCTGCCGGCTATGGTCCTGACCGGGGTAAGCCACGATATGCTGGTGATGAAAGAGGAGACC
Organism: Syntrophobacteraceae bacterium; assembly: GCA_049964955.1. Taxonomy (GTDB): domain Bacteria; phylum Desulfobacterota; class Syntrophobacteria; order Syntrophobacterales; family Syntrophobacteraceae; genus SbD1. The sequence continues at coordinate 26,868 of JBMFWU010000045.1, read as the reverse complement.
TTCGGCCCGGTGCTTGGCGTCATGCCCTTTAAGGACATGGAGGAGGCGATCGGGCTGGCCAATGACTGTCAGTTGGGACTGACCGCTTCTGTCTGGTCGCGGGACAGAAAGAAGGCGATCGAGATAGCCCGCAAGATTCGGGCCGGGACGGTGACCATAAACGATCACCTGATGAGCCACGGCCTCCCGGAGGCGCCCTGGGGCGGATTTAAAGAGAGCGGTATAGGCCGCACCCACGGGGAGCTTGGTTTTGCGGAAATGACCGAGCCGCAGTGCATCGTAAATGACATTTTGCCGTATGCGCGAAAACAGATGTACTGGCATCCCCACAGCAAAAAGATCTATGACGGTTCCAGGGGAATAACGCTCCTTTTGTACGGAAAAACCCTTTGGGCTCGTCTAAAGGGGGGGGTGATGCTTTTGCGGGTCCTTCCGCGAATGTTTTGGGCGGGGCTCTAGGGGGGGGGCTTTACGCCCGCCACCCGCCGATTTCGATCGATCTTTTACGAGGGCGCCATGCAATTACCCGATTTTTACGAGCATTACCATCCGACGAAAATCATAGCCGGCCAACGTGCCCTAAGCTGCCTGCCCTTCGAGATGGGCAGGTTCGGGGTGAAGACTCCTCTTGTTGTAGTGGACGAAAAGATCTACGAGGCAGGCTTTGTCCATCTTTTGGAGCAGGCCTTCGCGGACTGCGGCCGAAAGCTCGCGGGGGTGTTTTCCCACGGGGGCAGGGTTTGCGTGGAAACCGCGCAAAAGATCTCCGAGCTTTTCCGGCGGGGCGGCTGCGACTGCTTTCTTACAGCGGGAGGAGGGACGGCCATGGACGCGGCCAAGGCGGCCGCTCTCCTGATCGCCCGAAACGGAGGTGGGCTTCCGTCGGAAACCCACCTTTCGCTTGCCGCGCCAAAGATTTTCTCCGTACCCTTCACCTATGCCCCGGGCTGCCAGGTGAGCGGTCTGGTCGAACTCTTCGATGAGGAGAATAACCGGCCGCTTTTCTATTCTTCCGAAGATCTCATCCCGCGCGCGGCGGTGCTCGATCCCAGGGCCACTCTTGCGGTCACTCCATCCGCACGTGCGGTCTACGCCATGGAGGCCCTTTTTCGAAGCGTGGAGGCGGCCGTGGTGCCCGAGGCAAACCCCGTCGTCTCGATCCATGCGAAAGCGGCCATCGGGCTCCTTGAAAAATATCTGGCACCTGCCCTCACGGGAAAAAAATCGAAAAGAGAAGCCGACCAGGCCATGGCGAATGCTTCGCTTTACGCCGGCATAGCCTTCTCCCAGCGCTCTTGCGGAATCGTTGCGGCCGCGGCCCATGCTCTTCGCGCGGTAACGGGCATGGAAGAAGGCCTTGCCGGAGCCATACTGCTTGGCCCGGGACTATCCTTTTACTCCCGGAGTTGCGCTCCGCAACTGGCCGATCTGGCCGGGGCGTTTGCGGGGCTAAACCGGGTTCTGTCTGCGGAAAACCGGACTGCCGCCGTCCTGGAGGCGGTGAGCGCACTCCGGGACCGTACGGGCCTGCCGCAAAATCTGCGTGAAGCGGGAGTGGCAAGGGTGCAGCTGGAGGAGGTGGCGCAGGCCGCAAAAAGAGGGCCTTTTTTTTCCGATTCGCTCTTTTGCGACGAAGATATCTTTGCGCTTCTGGAAAAAGCGTTCTGGGGGGAGCCATGCTCGAACTGAGTCTTTTGGAAAAAGGCATGCTTTGGGTGAGGGGGGGAGCCCTCTGGCGCGCGATCGAGTCGAAGGCAAAGCGCGCCTACCTGGCCGTGGCCCTGCGGGTGTTCGGGGCAGCCTTCGAGGCGGTCACCCGTAACTCCGTGGAGTGCAAAAAGGAGCTCGCGGACTGGGAGGAAGGAAGACGATTCGCTCTGGGCGTAGAGCCTTCGGGGCCCTATGTTACCCTGGAAAAAAAGGGGAGCGTTATCCGGATGATCGGAACGGGGCTTGAGGAGCCGCACCTCTCGATTCTCTTCAAGGATCTCGATTCGGCCATGATGGTTTTTACCACCTGTATGGGGGTTGTCCAGGCGACCGCGGAAAACCGGGCGCTGATCAGGGGCGATAACGCCAGGGCGATGGAGGTCATCCGGGTGCTCGACATCATCATGACCTACCTGCTTCCGGGGTTCGTTTTGAAGAAAAACTTCCGCAGAGCTCCCCGGTTCGGCCCCCTGCAGTATCTGGTCATGCTCAGGATATACGCGGCCCTTTTTCCCGCTCTCGTGAGAACATTCCGCTAAAGGAAAAGAGAAGCCATGGATATGCCCAACTACTACCAGCATTTTGTCCCGGGAAGAATCGTTTCGGGCTACGGCGCCCTGGAGAAGATCCCCTCCCTTGTGGAGCGACTCGGGTGCAGGACCGCCATGGTTGTGACCGATAAGGGAGTCGTGGCGGCAGGGCTCATCAAACACATCGAGGAGGCCTTCCGGGGAAAGGCGAGCACCATCGCCCACGTGTTCGACGAGGCGCCCCCCGATTCGAGCAATCTCGCCGCAAACAAGCTCGCCGAACTTTTCAGGCAATACGGGTGCGACATCTTCCTGGCCGTTGGCGGGGGGAGCGCGCTCGATACGGCGAAGGGTGCAAACATCGTCATTTCGCAAGGAACCGACGACCTTCTCAAGATGCAGGGGGCAGAGAACCTCGAAGCAGACCTTTTGCCGACCATCGCGGTCCCGACGACCGGGGGCACGGGCTCCGAGGTGACGAGAGCGGCCGTGATCTATAACGAGGAAAAGAAGGTCAAGATGCTCTTTAGCGCCGACAAGCTCTACCCGACGGTCGCGGTGCTCGACCCCCGGATGAGCGCTACCGTTCCGCCCAAAATCACGGCGGCAACGGGTCTGGACGCCCTCACCCACGCCATGGAGGCCTTCATCAATCTGCAGAAAAATCCCCTGGAAGATGCCTACGCCAGGGCGGCCATAGAACTTATCGCCAAATATCTGGTGCGCGCCACAAAGGAGGGCACAGTGGACAGGGAGGCGCGCTTCGGCATGGCCAATGCGGCCCTTTTTGCCGGAATCGCCTTTTCCAACTCCATGGTGGGGATCGTTCATGCGCTCGCCCATGCCTGCGGGGCGGTGTGTCACGTCCCCCACGGCGTGGCCAACGGGATACTCCTGCCCTGGGGCCTCGAATACAACCTGCCGCGGGTTGCGCCTCAAATCGCGGAGCTCTCCCAACCCCTCGGTGTAGAAATGACCTGCCCGGACCCCCTGGACCAGGCCCGGGTGACCATCCGGCTCGTCCGCGACCTCGGAAGCCGCCTGAACGAGATCTGCGGACTTCCTCTAAGGCTTCGGGATGCCGGCGTAACCGAGGACAAACTGGCCGCCATCGTCAGTGTGGCCGTAAACGACGGCTGCCTCATGTACAACCCCCTCGACGTAACCCGAGGCGATGCCCTGAAAGTCTTGCGCAAAGCTTTCTAGAGACTCGGACAGGATTACAGGATTGACAGGATGAAGAACAATTCGCGCAGCGAAAAATCCCGATCCTGCAAATCCTGTAATCCAAATCCTGTAAAAAGAACTAGCAGCGGCCAAATCTGCACATACGATCGGTTTTCTGTCTGAGCGCCGCCAGCAGGTCGTTAAACGACCTGGTTGCGAGGAATGCGTTGAACTGGTCGCGGTAGTTGACCGCCAGGCTGATTCCACTGACCGCGACATCGTAGACCTCCCAGTTTCCGTCTTTCAAGTGGAGGGAATAATCAAGATAGATCGGGTTTCCCCCATTGTAGACGGAGCCTTCAACGAGTGCGTATTCCGGGGAAAGCGATCTGGTAAAGAATCTGATCTGTTCGTTGGAGTATCTCTCGATATCCCCCAGGTAGGTGGCAAAGAGCAGTTTTTTGTATTCCCGGATAAATTCTTTCTGCTGAACCGGTGAGACACTTTTCCAGCGTCGTCCTACGGCCATGCGGGCCATTGTCTCAAAGTCGAAGTACCTGCTGATGACGGCTTCGATCTGCTGTACACGCGCAGGAGAAGGCTGAGGATGCTGCCTCAATATGGAGAGGACCTGATCTGCGCCGTTTTGGACGACCGCCCGCGGACTTTCGACCGCCATTGCCGGTGAGGCCCACAGACACAAGGAGACGAGCACGAGGAGCAATTTGTAAAGGGACCGTTTGCTCACCCGCCCAATTTGTGTAGTTGATGCACGCATTGTCTGTAATCTCCTCCCATCAGTAAAATCAGGCAGAACTTTCTTTCGTTGCGCCTCAAGCCGCCGGCATTTCGCGCCCTCAATCGCTCGGCGGCTCTCGATTCCAGGTTCCCCGGATTTGGATGGGTCATGTTAGAAGATAAAGGCAATCTGTCCTGAGCGCAACTCGGCGCTCGGGGACATTTAAGACTTGCGGTTCCTTATGGCTCTACCCGCCCGCGAAGACGGCGGGCAACCCGTAAGCGGCGACGCGCCGCCGGCCTGTTGCGCGCGCCTGCGAGCGAGCCTAAATTTTCAGATAGAGAGTAACTTCCGCAATTTCGCTTCTCTTCGATGGAAGTCCGCTGCGCGGATGCGGAGCGCCAAGAACGTTTCTTTTGCCACAAGGGGAAATGGGGTGCGCCTCAGGACAGGTAAATCGGCCGGATTGCCGGCGGGGTTCTTGCTGGTTTTGCTGGTTATCTCCTCTTCGACACATGCGAAGGAGCCGTTCGAATACCGGGATGTGGTGGAAAAGGCAAGGCTTCTGGCTCAAAGACCCTATGCGGAGCCCGAGAGTCTGCCCGAGTTCCTGACGAAAATGGATTCGCACCAGTGGCACGATATTCGTTTCAAACCGGGGGCGGCCCTGTGGGCAGGAGACAAACTCCCCTTCCGTGTCGAGTTCTTTTTCCCGGGCTGGGTATTCAACCGGATCGAGAAAATAAACGTCGTCGAATCGGGCAAGGTGAGCCCCGTACGATTTTCCCCGAAACTGTTCAATTACGGGATGAACAAGTTCGACTACGAGGCGCTGAAGGGACTCGGGTTTGCGGGGTTGCGGCTGTGCTACCCGATGGATACTCCCAACGTTTTTAATCGGTTTGCTGTTTTTCTGGGGGCGAGCTATTTCCGTGTTATCGGGAAAAACGAACACTTTGGTCTGTCGGCTCGTGGCGTGGCCATCGATACGGCTCTGCCCTCAGGGGAGGAGTTTCCCCATTTCAGGGAGTTCTGGCTGGTGCGCCCGCCGCAGCAAACCACCTCGATCACCCTTTTTGCCCTGCTCGACAGCAAGTCTCTTACGGGCGCCTACCTGTTTGTGATCGAACCGGGAGAGACGACCTCGATGTATGTAACTGAAACGCTTTTCCTGAGAAAAGAGGTAAAAAAACTCGGGATCGCGCCGCTAACCGGCATGTTCTTCTACGGAGAGAACACCAACATTCGCCCGGTCGATAATTTCCGCCCCGAGGTGCACGATTCCGACGGCCTCCAGATCGCAAATGCGACCGGCGAATGGATCTGGCGGCCTCTGCTCGATCCGGGAAGGCTTCTGGTTACTTCCTTTGAGCTTGACAACCCCGAAGGGTTCGGTCTTTTCCAAAGAGACACCGATTTTGCCCACTACCAGGATTTGGAGAATAATTATCAGATGCGGCCGAGCGGTTGGGTCATTCCGAAGAAAGGCTGGGGGAAAGGGCGGCTGGAGTTGGTGGAAATTCCAACTGAGAGTGAAAATAACGATAACATCGTAGCCTACTGGGTCCCTGCGGCTGTTTTTAAACCCGGGACGCCAATCGATTTTTCCTACCGGATCAAGTGGGGTCCCGCGGGAATGGCCGAACCCCCCTTGGGCAGGGTCGTCGCCACCCGGACCTCTCTCGGGACAAAAAAGGAGGTAAAGACCTACCGGATCGATTTCGAGGGAGGAAAACTGAGCTCGCTTCCGGCCGGTTCGAAACTCGAGGCGGACCTGTCCGCAGACGGGGGGAAGATTGTGGAAAAACACATACGGAAAAACCCATTTACGGGGGGATGGCGCCTGGTTTTTCAGATCGAGAGGACGGAAATTGACCGGCCTCTGGAATTGCGGGCTTTACTGCGGGAAAAAGACGAGATCCTGACCGAGACCTGGAGCTACGTGGACCCGTTTACGGAGACCGGATGCCGATGAAAGCGCTCAAACCCATTGGAGTGAGTGTGGCGGAGCAGGCCGAGCAACAACCCGTAAGGGAGCCCGGGCTGGACCGTGAGGACCGGATGGCGGCGGATCGGCTTCTGCTCTACCTGCGACGCCTCGCCTTTCCGGAGACCGAGGCGCTCGCCCTGACGCTCAGAGCCCTTCGGGAGGCGGAAAATGATGGCGGCTCCGAAAGCAGAGGCAACCGCATTGCCGAGGCGATGGAGGCGCTCTTTCACCTTCTGCTCGAAGAACCCGCCCGCAACTTTTTCCTGAACGGGCGAGGCGGGCCGCCGGGCGCCTCGCAGCCCGCGGTGCGTCGATTGCCCATGGTTCCCGAGGAACTCTCGCCCACCAAAACCATTCGCCATGGGATCGCGCGCCGAGGGGCTCCCGCTCCGGCCAGGAGGACCACTCATGGCGCCGGGCTGTCCTCATAAACCCTGGCAAGAGGTGGCAGTCCGGCGCCGACTGCTCCTTCTGGCCCTCGTTTTGCTTCCCGCCGGCCTTGCGAGCGGTTTCATGGCCCGGGTGCTGCCGCACAGGGGGATTTCCCCCTTCGAAATACTGCTCCTTCTCTTTTTTGCCGCCCTCTATGCCTGGATATCCATAGGGTTTTGGACAAGCGTCGCCGGTTTCCACATTCTTTCCCGCCGCTTCGACAGGTTTGCCGCTGTCCCCGAAAACCGCAGCGCCCGGCCCGCGGTTTCCGAAAAAGCGCGCACCGCCGTATTGATTCCCGTCTACAACGAACCGGTCGATCGCATCTTCGCCGGTGCCTACGCGGTCTATCGGTCGGTGCAGCAGGCCGGCCGGCTCGATTTGTTCGATTTTTTCATTCTGAGCGATACGAACATTCCCGACAAGTGGGTCGAAGAGGAGGCGGCGTGGCGGGATCTGTGTCTGGCAACAGGGGCGCGCGACCGCATCTTTTATCGAAACCGCCGGGTCAACATAAAGCGCAAGAGCGGCAATATCGCCGATTTTTGCAGGCGGTGGGGATACAACTACCGCTACATGATCGTCTTCGATGCAGATAGCGTCATGACGGGCAAAGCACTGCTGCGACTGGTCGAGGCAATGGAAGACGAGCCGACCATCGGTATTCTTCAAACCGTTCCGGGGGCTCTTAACGCGAAGACCTTTTTTGCGCGCCTCCAGCAGTTCGCAAGCCGGCTCTACGGGCCGATGTTTTCGGCAGGCCTCCATTTCTGGCAGTTGGGCGATGCGCAATACTGGGGCCACAACGCCATCATCCGAGTCCAACCCTTCATGAAGCATTGCGCTCTTCCGACGCTATCGGGAAAACCGCCCCTGGGGGGGGAAATCCTCAGCCACGATTTCGTCGAAGCGGCCCTCATGCGTCGGGCGGGCTGGGGAGTGTGGCTGGCCTACAACCTGGCAGGCTCCTACGAGGAACTGCCTCCAAATCTCTTGGAGGAATTGAAGCGCGACCGGCGGTGGTGCCAGGGCAACATGCAACACCTGAGGCTCCTTTTCACAAAGGGGCTCTACCCCGCTCACCGGGCGCTTTTTCTGGGGGGGGCTATGGTCTATGTCTCGGGTCTTTTGTGGTTTTTCTTCCTGGTCATGAGCACCGCCGAGGCGATTTACGAGGCGCTCGTTCCCCCGGTGTACTTTCCCGCGAGTCACGTGCTCTTTCCACGCTGGCCGGTCTGGAACCCTGGCTGGGCCGTTACGCTCGCGATCTCCACGGCAATTTTATTGTTTATTCCCAAGTTTCTGGCCGTTTTCATGGTTTCCGTCAAACCGGGGAGAGCAAAAGAGTTTGGCGGAGTTCCCCGACTCTGGGCGAGTGCGGTTACCGAGGCGCTGCTTTCGGCGCTCCTTGCCCCCATACGGATGATTTTCCACAGCAAGTTCGTCTTCGTCATCCTGTGCGGCCGGGAGGTCGGATGGAACCCGCAGCGGAGGTCTTCGGAGGGCACCTCCTGGTTGGAGGCGCTGCGGTTCCACGGCGCGGGGATGGCCATGGGATGCGCCTGGAGCCTGGTCGTGCTTTCGACCAACCCCTCCTTTTTCTGGTGGCTCACACCTATCGTGCTCTCTCTCGTTTTGTCCGTTCCGCTCTCGGTATGGTCGAGCAGGCCCGCTGCAGGCAGAAGAGCCCGGAGACTGGGCCTTTTCCTCACTCCCGGCGAAACCGCCCCGCCCCGCGAATTGCGTTGGATAGAGAGTTACATGCAGCAATACATGACGCCTTCTGAGAACCTGCCGTGGGCAAAAGGGCAGGGATTTGTCCTGGCTGTGGCCGATCCCCGCGTGCACGCATTGCATTTGTGGCTCCTGCGAAAAGAGCGAACCTACTCCCGGGATATCTTTGTCAGGCGGCGGGAGCTTCGTGAAAAAGCGCTTGCGTTGGGCCCCGAGGGGCTTTCCGATTGGGAGAAAAAGGAGCTGCTGTGCGATCCGGCCTCCCTTTCTGCGCTTCACCACGCCGTGTGGACGCTCTCCAACGAAGCCTCGGCCGCCCGGTGGGGACTCTTCCCGCCCTGCGGGCGGGTAGTGAACAGTGAACAGTGAACAGTGAACAGTGAACAGTGAGCAGTGAACAGTGAGCAGTGGGGGTTGTGTATGGGTGGCAAAGAGAGTCAGCTTGGACAGCACTGCTCACCGTTCACTGATCACTGACCACTATCCTTTTCTCGCTTTGGGCGTCGAAAAAATGAAGGCGGGCGGGGTCGAAGGACAGGGCGATCGATTCGCCGCAGGAGGGCAGGGCGCGCGGAGGGGTGCGCGAAACGAGATCGAGACCGGCGTAGCGCAGGTAGACGAATATTTCGTTTCCGACCGGTTCGACGACGTCGAGCTGGCCGATCAGCCGCGGGGAGTCGTTGCGGGGGCGCGCGGCAGCGGCGTCGTCAAGCCGGAGGTCTTCGGGGCGAAGGCCGATGGCGATGTTGCGGCCTGCAAGTGCGCGGATCTTTTCCGGTACGGCGCCGAGCGGCAGCGGGGCTCCCCCCGAGTCGAGCTCGAGGCAGGCCTCGGCGTCGATTCGCAACCGGCCCCGGAATATGTTCATGGCGGGGCTTCCCAGAAAGCCCGCAACGAACAGGTTGGCCGGGCGGTTATAGAGGGCCGCCGGGGAATCGATCTGCTGGATCTCGCCGTCTCGCAGCACGACAATGCGTTCTCCAAGTGTCATGGCCTCCACCTGGTCGTGGGTAACGTAGATCATGGTGGCGCCCAGGCGTCTATGGAGCCTCGCGATTTCTGCCCGCATCGACAACCGCAGCTTTGCGTCGAGATTGGAAAGAGGTTCGTCGAGCAAAAAGACGCTGGGCTCGCGCACCATGGCGCGGCCGAGCGCGACTCGCTGCCGCTGGCCCCCGGAGAGCTGGGCGGGCAGCCTCTCCAGCATGTCCTCCAGAGCAAGGAGAGCCGAAACGTGAGCCACGCGGCGAGTGATTTCCTCGCGCGCGACGCGGCGCAGTTTGAGCCCGAAGGCGAGGTTTTGCGCTACACTCATGTGGGGGTAGAGCGCGTAGTTTTGGAAAACCATGGCGATATCGCGTTCCCGGGGCGCCACCTCGTTTACGACACGGCCGCCGATGGAAAGCGTGCCCTCCGTTATGGACTCGAGGCCTGCGATCATGCGAAGCAAAGTGCTCTTGCCGCAGCCCGAAGGGCCGACGAGCACCAGGAGTTCGCCGTCCCGCACCTCGAAGGACGCCCCGTGTACGGCCACATAGCCGCTTTCATATACTTTCCGCACATTTTCGAAACGAACGGAGGCCATAGCCGTCTCCTGAAACCCGAGTTATCTTTAATATTATCAGGGAGAACCATCGTGACAAATCTTTTCCGATTTCCTGAAGGCTTCCTGTGGGGCTGCGCTACGGCAGCCTACCAGATCGAGGGCTCTCCTCTGGCCGACGGGGCCGGTCCCTCTATCTGGCACCGCTTCTCGCACACCCCGGGAATGACCCTCGACGGGGATACGGGAGATATCGCCTGCGATCATTACCGGCGCATGGAGGAAGATGTGCGCCTCATGGCCGGCCTCGGCCTCAATTCCTACCGCTTTTCGATCTCCTGGGGGCGGGTTTTGCCCGAGGGAGTGGGAAAAATCAACGAAAAGGGGCTCGACTTTTACGACCGGCTCGTCGATAGGCTGCTCGAAAACTCCATTGCTCCCATGGTTACCCTCTATCACTGGGACCTGCCCGAATCGCTCGATAACCGCGGCGGATGGCTCAACCGTCGCATCGACTACTGGTTTGCCGAATACGCCCGCGTGTGTTTCAAAAGGCTCGACGACCGCGTGAAACTGTGGGTGACGATAAACGAGCCGTGGGTCATCACCGACGGCGGCTATCTTCACGGCACACTTGCCCCCGGGCACCGCAACCTCTTCGAGGCCCCCATCGCGACCCACAACCTGCTGCGCGCCCACGGCCGGGCCGTGCAGGTGTACCGTGAAGTCGGCAGCCACCAGATCGGTATCGTGGTCAACATCGAACCCAAGTACGCGGCCTCCGATTCGCCCGAAGACCTCGAAGCCACCGGACGCGCCCACGCGTACATGAACAGGCAGTACCTGGACCCGATTTTCCACGGCAGCTATCCGGAAAAGCTGCGGGAGATGTTCGGTGAGGCCTGGCCCGACTGGTCGGCCAAAGATTTCGAGCTGGTCCGGAGTCGAATCGATTTTCTCGGCCTCAACTACTACACCCGGGGAGTGGTGCGCTACGACCCGCACCAGGTACCCGAAAAGGCCGCCCCGGTGCGCCGGAAAAATGCGACCTACACCGAAACGGGCTGGGAAGTCTACCCCCGGGCCTTGACCGACACCCTGATATGGCTCAAGAGCAATTATGCAACCCCGGTCGTCTACATTACCGAAAACGGCGCGGCATTCTACGACCCGCCGGTCGTGGAGGGCGAGCGGTGCGAAGACCCGCTTCGCCAAAGCTATCTCCGAAAACATATCCAGGCGGCCCATGCCGCAATCGAGGCCGGTGCAAATCTGCGGGGCTACTTCGTCTGGTCGCTTCTGGACAACCTCGAGTGGGCCAACGGCTACTCCAAACGATTCGGTATCATCCATGTCGATTATGCTACGCAAAAGCGCACCCGCAAAGGCTCGGCCGATCTCTACCAGCGCATCGCGCAAAGCAACGGGGAATACCTGAGAACCTTTCAGTAGAGTTTTTGCACGCGAAGCCGCGAAGGCGCGAAGCAACTGATGTTTGGCCTGTGGATTTCCGTTCGTGCCAGTTCGTACTAATAAAATCAAATTCTTTTCAACTTCGCGCCTTCGCGGCTTCGCGTGACAACGTATTCCCGGCGATTGTCACGTTTGCGTGCGTGGCGTAAATGTGAAGCTCGCCGTTTGTCCAGTGCGCCTCCCGGCCGTTTATGACCGTTTTTCCGGGGGAGCCGGCGAAGGGCCACGGCAGGACGAACCCGCCGGGCGGGAGTGCGCTTGCCTCTATGTGCAGGCGCACCCGGTCGCCCGTTTGCCGTAGCGAGTAGTCGAGCCTGCCCCACTCGGTGCGAAGGCCCGAGACACCTACGCCGGCTCCTTCGAGCCATGCGGGTGGGACCCCTGCGGCAAGCACCATCGAATTGTCTGAAGAGCGGCGGTAGGCGAGCATATCGAGCACCGAGCGGATAAAATCCGAAGCTATCCACGCGTGGGGCATATCGCCGATGAAGCCCGGTTTGCGCCTGTCCCTGCGTACGACCTCGGCCCAGCCGTTCCATGCCGCCGGCCGCCTGCCCTTCATGAAAAAGTCGAGCAGCGTCTGCACGCGGCTGCGCCACCCCAGGCGCGTAAAGGCATCGATGTTGCGTATTTCGTAGGGCGTATAGTCCTTCCACGGTTTTTTCCCGTTCAGACGGGCCAAAAACTTTTGCCAGTAGAGTTCGAAAGTGTCGCGCAGCAACTTTTTGGGCAAAATCCGCCAGGCGCCGGTCGGCGAGAGCGCTATGGTCGTGGAGGTCGGATCGAAGTCGCCGAGTTCTGCGCAGCCCGGCACGTAGTCGATCCTGTGAAGCTTTATCGCAAGACGCACCGATGCGGCGAGGTCCTTTCGGAACCGGTTGCGGGAGCCTCCGATTTTTTCGGCCTCTGCGCCCTTGTCCAGGCTGCGGGCGAGATAGAGCGCATCGTCATAGCCTTGGAGCGCCCAGAAGTCGTCCCAGTAGGAGTGCATCGGTTTTTTACAATACCCCTCGTGGCTGATCGATTTGGGCAGGAGGCCGAAAAATGAGCGGCGTTCGGGACACAGATTTTTCGGTGTGCTTTCGCGTGCCTGCAGGCGGTCCATGTACTCTGCGGCCTGAATCACGTGCGGCCACAGCTTCTTTAAGCCCGCCTTGTCGTGACTGAATCGGTAGAGTTGGGCGACGGTAAAGATGAATTCGCCGTTACTGTCGTTTTCAGGCGTTGGATCCGCACCGCGCCGGTCCACGCAGCAGGGCGCCTTGCCGCTTCCATACTGATAGCGCGCATACCAGTTTATGAAGCTGCGCACGGCATCGACGTCCCCCATGCGTAACAGGGCCTCCGACATCATCGCCCCGTCGCGAATCCAGGTGCGGGCGTAGGAGCGCGTTCCCGGCTGCAGTGCAGGGCCGTTTCGCGAAATGAGGATATAGGCGAGCGAGGTGCGAAGCGTATCCTCGATCGGGCGAGCGGAGCGCGGCAGGTGAACCGCTACCGAGTTTAACCTTGCGCGCCAAAACTCTTCGACCCTGCTTCGCGCAAGCGCGGTCCACGCGGCCGAGTGCAGCAGAGCGGCTTCGGGCGCCTCGAAAGACCCCGACAGAGGTGCGAGCAGGTGAATCGTTTCCCGGCCGTGGGGGGCGACGGAAAGCCGAAAGAGCATCGCGCCTGAAGCACAGCAGGACTTGGAACTTGCTTTCTCGGCCTTCGGGACCCTCCCCGCCTCGAGCCTTGCGACTATGTCCCCGGAGGTAAACCCCGCGGCGGAAAATTTGTTTGGCGCTTCGAGCGGATACAGCCGCGGCGCACCGTTTACCACGACCGCCTTTCCGTTCCATGCGATCGTTTGTATCGGGCTGAACCCGCCGGGGGAATTTAGAAACTGGGCCGGAGGGTCTACCTGGAAGGGCCGCACCGCAAGCGCCAGCGTGACGCTCTCGGAGGTCTTTCCTTCGTTTTCGACCGTGTAGCTCACATGTAAACGGGACCGGGCTGGTGTTCCGGAGGCAAAGGTTTTAATGTGCAAAGACCAGCCCGGAGTCTTCCAGGTGACGGAAGGCATCGGCAGATAGCCCTCTTTCAGCCCCTGGCTTGATGCGACGTCCGCCCAGGTGAGAAGTCGCCCGTCTACGATCAGAAACGGCTCTACCGAAAACCCGCCCTTATGCGGTTCCACCGCCCCGTCTTCGGAGAGAAGCGCCGAACCCCCGCCTCCGCCATCGACCCCGACGAGCGTCCAGTAAGGCTGCTGGCCTGAAAATCCTCGCGGATAGAGGCCTCGGCGTGCGTGGCGCGCCAGGTGTTCGAAAAAAGCGTTGGAGACAGGCCGGATCGGGCGCGCCTCGGGTCGGGAAAAGGCCTGCAATGGAAATACGGTTACGAAAATAAGCGAAAGAACCAGTGGCAGGAATGTTCTATGCCTCTGCTCCTTTAATTTATCCGTAAACATCAAAAAACCGCCTGAATTGAGTTGATTTGAAGATCGATTATAGCAATCCTTTACGCTTCCGACTAGAAGGCGCCGGGGTGGAAGACCTCTTCTTGCTTCCCGCTTCCCGCTCCTCGCTTCCGCGGTTCATCCCTTCACGCTTCCGGCTAGAAGGCCCTGGATGTAATAACGCTGCAGGGAGAGGAAGAGCAGGAGCACCGGCAGGATGGTCACGACCGAGCCGGCCATCATCAGTTCGCTATTCTGCGCGTGTTCGCGTGAAAGGGCCGCCAGGGCGACCGGGAGGGTATAGTGCCCCTGGCCTGTCAAAACGATCAGGGGCCACATGAAATCGTTCCAGCTGGCCAGAAAGGTGAAAATCGCAAGCGTTACGAGGACGGGTTTCAGCAGCGGCAAAACGATCTGCGCAAAGATCCGCAGTTCACCGGCCCCGTCGATGCGGGCGGCTTCGAGAAGTTCGTCGGGAATCGTCCGTGCGTACTGGCGCACGAGGAAAATGCCGAAAACGCCGGCCAGCATCGGCGCCATGACTCCGGGATAGGTATTGATGAGCCCCATGTATTTGAGGATCATGAAAAGAGGAATCATGGTCACCTGTGAGGGGATTACGAGCGCGCCCAGGAGCATCTGAAAGATCCGTTCGCGGCCCGCAAAGCGCAGCTTGGCGAAGGCATAGCCGGCCATTGCATTGAAGCAAAGGCTTATGAGTGTCACGGAGCCTGCCACCACAAAGCTGTTTAGCAAATAGCGCCCCATGCCGGCATAGGCGAAGAGCCTCACATAGTTTGCGATCGTCGGGTGGGAAGGAAGAAAGGGCGGAGGAAAGACCTGCGCCCCTCCGGGGGGCATGAACGAAACCGAAAGCATCCACAAAAGCGGGGCAAGGGAAATGAGGGCGAGGCCGATCAGAAGCCCGTTTATCGCTGCTTTGGCCAGACGGGAATTCATACACTTCCTCCCCCCCGGCGCATCAGGCGCACAAACACCGCCGTTGCCGCAAACATTATGAGAAACAGCAGAAACGCTTCCGCCGAGGCAACGCCAAGATTCCACCATTTGAAGGCGTCCTGATACATGAGGTAGAGCACGCTCACCGTGCTCTGCAGCGGTCCGCCCTCGGTGATCACGTAGGGTTCGGCAAACAGCTGGAAATATCCCGCCATGGTCAGAATGGAGACCAGCTGGAGAGTTGGTCCCAACATGGGCAGCGTAATGTGCCGGAACTGCGCGGGCGCCGAGGCGCCGTCGATGCGGGCGGCTTCGTACAATTCTTCGGGGATCGACTGCAGGCCCGCCAGAAAGATGATCATGTTGTAGCCGAAGTTTTTCCACACGGCGAAAAGGATGATCGTGGGCATGGCCCAGTGCGGATTGCCAAGCCAGTCGACGGGGTGAACGCCTGCGAGGGAAAGAGCGTAGTTTACCAGCCCGAAGCGCGTATTGAAAAGGTAGCGCCAGATAACCGCAACCGCGACCAGCGTCGTCACGACCGGTGCAAAGAGAGCGGTGCGGAAAAAGGGCTTGAAGCGCGCAAGCTTGGAGTGGAGCAACAGGGCCGCGGCAAGGGAGGTGAGAATGGAGAGCGGAACGCCTGCTGCGACAAAGTAGACCGTGTGCCAAAGCGCCGCCCAGAAAAGAGGCCGGTGCAGCAAATGCCAATAGTTGCCAAGGGCAACGAAACGCAGATTGTGGATATCGGCCAGTGCGTACAGGTCGAAGTCGGTAAGGCTCAGGCCGAAGGCGGCAAGTACCGGCACGAAGAAAAAGATGCCCAGAACGATCAGCGCCGGCGCCAGGAAAAACCACGCGGCGTATTTATTGGTAGATTCGCGCATCGAAACTCCCATATATGGAAGTGAAAATGGAAGTAAAAGGCAAAAGAGCGGGGGCTCTCGCCCCCTGCACCCCCACGCCGCTATGCGGCTTTTGTGGCGCTTTCGGCGGGGGGCCGCAGGCCCTCGCCAAAAGCGCCGAATCGCAAGGGGGCGTCGGCGGCCTGCCGCTGGTGAAGCACCCAGCGACGCTTGGCCAGGATGGCGTCGGCACGCCGGTCGAGGATTTTTGCCGCCTGATCTACGTTAAGCTCCCCGTGGGCCAGCCGCTCTCCCACCACACCGATCTGCGAGGCGATCTGCTCCCATTCGGGAATTTTTGGAGTGGGCCGCGCCAGTTCAAGCTGCTCTCGAAACGCAGCTACATGCGGGGAAGCAAAGACCCCGCCGCCGCCAAAGGCAGCGGCGCTTCCGGGCTTGGCCAACCCGGCTCCGGCGGCTCGCCGGCCGCCGCCAAAGGCAGTGGCGCTTCCGGGCCTGGCCAACCCGGCTCCGGCGGCTCGCCGGCGCGGGGGCAGGTCGCCTGTCATGCGGTAGAAGCGGCGTTGGACGTCGGGTCGGGATAAATATTCGATGAGCTGCCAGGCGGCGCGCTTGTGGCGGGAGGCGCGGAAAATGACCAGGCTCGCTCCGCCGGCGATGGAGGCCCCCGGACCGTCGGGACCGGGAAGCGGGGCGGTCGTCCAGGCGTTTTGCAGTGCTTTGGGCATGTGTGTTTCCAGTTCTTGGAGCATCCAGGGGCCGGAGACAAAGAAGGTGAAGTAGCCTCCGGCAAACTCGCTCACTTCGTTTGAAATCTCGGCATCGGTGACCTTGGGGGCCCATCGGTTGCGGAAAATGTCCGCATAGAATCGCAGCGCTCTTTTGAAGCCGGGACTTTCAAAGTTTCCGTAGCGGTCGCCGTCGCGCAGGAGAGGTTCGCTTTGCTGGAGCCCGAGCGCCACGAGGGGTTCGAATTCGTTTAGCGGCAGAAGTACCGAGTAACGGCCGGGGCCGACCATTTTCTTGACTGCGGCGAGTTGCTGCGCCCACTGCGCCCATGTTTCGGGCGGTCGGGTGAAGCCGGCCCGGGCGAGCAGATCGCGACGGTAGAAAAGAAGCCGCGTATCGACATACCAGGGCACCCCGTAGACTGTTTTCCCGATGCGGTTGGTGTTCCAGTTGCCCGGGAAGTACTCGTTCGGGTTGACGACTTTGGAAGTCTCGACCCGGGAGGTGAGCGGCAAAAGGGCCTTCACTTCGGCAAATTCGGGTATCCAGGTGTTTCCCAGTTGGCAAAGATCGGGCGTCGAGCCGCCGGCAAAGGCGGTCAGGAGCTTTTGGTGCGCACCGGACCACGGCAGGGTCTGCACATCGACCCGTATCCCGGGGTGTTCGCGCTCAAAAGCCGGGATCAGCAGGCGCACCGCATCTCCTTCGCGCCCCATGGCCCAGAAGGTGAGGGTTTTCTTGCCGGCGTCCTTTGCGCTCAAGCCGAGAAGGGCTACAGCTCCGATCAGGCATAGAATGGTAATGACCAGCCACAGGCTGGTGCGGGAAATTTTCACGCGTTACTCCAGGAATAAAGTCGTGGCTGCGCAGGCAGAACTATTGGAAATATTTGCCAATATTTATAACTGCTTTGCCTCCGGCCGGCGAGGGGTTACACTTCGCCCGTCTAAAAAAACAATCTGAAATTTCGCCGCCGCAAGGGGCGGCACAGGCCGACAGGATCGGCTGAACACCGGAAGGGCGAACATGCGTCTTATAAAGCTGTTTTGCGTTCTTTCCTGCGCGCTTTTGCTGGTTGCGGCCCCGGGGGGCCTGAACGGGCGGGCATCCGCCAAGGATCGGGTCGCGTGGAAGATTTCCGGGGAACAGGAACAATTTCTGGAACATCTGCAAAGGAGAACTTTCAACTTCTTCTGGGATACCGCCAATCCGAAGAACGGGCTGGTTCCCGACAGTTTCCCCGGTTCGAAATTTTCGAGCGTTGCCGGTGTGGGCTTTGCCCTTTCTTCCTATCCGGTCGGGATAGAAGAGCACTATATCACGCGGGAGCAGGGGGCCGAGCGGACCCTTGCGACGCTGCACTTTCTGCTCCATGCCCCGCAGAACGCTTCGGCGGAAGGCGCTGCGGGCTACAAGGGGTTTTTCTATCATTTCCTGCGCATGGATAACGGCCTGCGGTACGAAAAATCGGAACTTTCCACGATCGACACGGCGCTTCTGATGGCAGGCGTACTTACTTCCGGGACCTATTTCAACGGGGATAGCCCCGTAGAGGCAAAAATCCGGGCCGATGCCGAGGCGCTCTATCGCCGGGTCGACTGGCCGTGGGCGTATTCCAGGGCGCACGAACCGCTTCTCAGCATGGGCTGGACCCCCGAGAAGGGGTATATCCAATATTATTGGACGGGCTATAGCGAAGCGATGATCCTCTACGTTCTCGCCATGGGCTCTCCCACGCACCCGATCGCCGTCGCCGCCTGGAACCGCTGGACTTCAACCTACGTGTGGAGCGACCCGTACGGGTATGCCCATGTGAGCTTCGGGCCGCTTTTCGCCTACCAGTATTCCCAGGCGTGGATCGATTTTCGTGGCATTCAGGACGCATACATGCGTGCGAAGGGGATCGACTACTTTATCAATTCCAGGCGGGCGGTGTACGCCGGCAGGGCCTACTGCATCGCGAACCCCGACAAATGGAAAGGGTACGGCGACCTGGTGTGGGGGCTTACGGCCAGTGACGGGCCGGGGAGAAACCCGACAATGGAAGATCCGCGCCCGACCCTTTTCCATGCCTACTGGGCGAGGGGATTCTGCTCGGGGTGCACGAGGGACGACGGAACGATCGCCCCGACAGCCGTTGCGGGCTCCGTCCCGTTTGCGCCCGAAATCACCATTCCAACGCTTGTCTACTTTCGCACCCGGTTCGGAAAAGAGATCTATGGAAAGTACGGGTTCACGGATGCCTTCAACCTCAGCTATCGTGCCGGGGAGACCGAGCCCGCGGGCTGGTTTGACACCCATTACCTGGCGATCGACCAGGGGCCTGTGCTCCTCATGATTGAAAACTACCGGACCGGGTTTCTGTGGAACCTCATGAAGAAAAACAGCTACATACGGCAGGGACTCGAGCGGGCGGGGTTTACGGGCGGGTGGCTTGGGGCCCCCTCCCGGGAAGCGAACGCAGGAGAAGCTCCTTCGAGCTGATTTCGGCCCACAAAGCGGACCTATCCACCCCGGCGTCCTC
This sequence comes from Syntrophobacteraceae bacterium, assembly GCA_049964955.1. Lineage (GTDB taxonomy): Bacteria > Desulfobacterota > Syntrophobacteria > Syntrophobacterales > Syntrophobacteraceae > SbD1. Next base: position 8,031 of record JBMFWU010000045.1, on the reverse strand, counting down.
GATCGTACGCTTTGTCTGTGCGTTCAGGACGCTGTCTATTGGGTCCGAGCATCGCTTTTTCTTTCAAAAATCTTCCCGAGGTTATATTATCTTCCATCTTTACCGACTTTACCGACAATTGAGTCCCTCCATGTGTATCCGGGATAGCGTGGGATGTGAAGCGGCAATTAGGCGAGGCGTGAGATGGAAAAACCCAAGCTGCTGATTGTAGACGATGACGAGACCATACTTCTGGCCATGAAATGGGCATTCGCCGGAGACTATCAGGTCCTTACCGCAGGGGAGAGGCAGGGCGCGCTCGATCTGTTCAAAAGAGAACGGCCGCCCCTGGTGACCCTGGATCTTGGACTCCCGCCCCGTGCCCAATCCACTGAAGAGGGGTTTCTCACCCTTGCCGGCCTGCTCGAAGAAGACCCTTATGTCAAGGTGATCATCATGTCCGGCCAGGAAGAGAGGGGCAACGCGCTTACGGCAGTCGACCAGGGCGCCTGTGATTTTCTGTGCAAACCGATCCAGGTGGAAGAGTTGGGAGTAATCCTTCGGCGGGCCTTAAGACTCTATGATCTGGAAAGCGAAAACAGGCTGCTGCGGGCCTCCCGGTCGAATAAATCGCTTGATGAGTTGATAGGGGCCAGTCCCCAGATGCAACAGGTTTTTTCAACGATCGAAAAGGTGGCCGCAACCGATGCCCCCATTCTGATATTCGGAGAAAGCGGCACAGGAAAGGAACTGGTGGCAAAGGCCCTTCACGCAAGAAGCGCGAGAAGGGAGGGAAGCTTTGTCGCCATAAACTGCTCGGCCATCCCGGAAAACCTTATCGAAAGCGAATTGTTCGGCCATGAAAAGGGCGCCTTTACCGGAGCGCATACTCAAAGAAAAGGCCGAATAGAGCTCGCCGACAAGGGCACCCTGTTTCTCGACGAGATTGGAGATCTGCCCCTGGCCCTCCAGGTAAAGCTGCTGCGTTTTCTCCAGGAGCGCACGATCGAGCGCGTCGGAGGCAGAAAGGAAATTTCAATCGACACACGGGTCATTGCCGCAACCAACGTGGACCTCGATGAGGCGATCCGGGAGGGACGCTTTCGAGAAGATCTCTACTACCGCCTGGGAGTGATAAAGGTACCGGTCCCCCCGCTGCGCGATCGCTCGGGAGATGTGGAACTGCTGGCCATGAGTTTTCTCGAAAAGTACTCGGCCGAACAGAAACGGGAAGTATTGGGGATAACCCCCAAAGGCATGAACGCGCTCAAAGATCACAGATGGCCGGGCAACGTGCGCGAACTCGAAAACCGGGTCCGGAGGGCCGTGATCCTGGTGAAGGGGCGAAAAATTACAGACGAGGACCTGGAGCTTGGCAATCAAAAATCGGGCAAAACGACCCTCAAGGAAGCCCGCCAGAGAGCCGAACGGGAAATCGTTGTGCAAGCGCTTAAGGAAAATAATTTCAATCTCACCAGAGCGGCTGCCAACCTGGGGATCAGCCGCCCCAACCTCTACGAACTAATGGAAAAACTCGGTATAAAAAGAGACGAAAAAGTCGGAGCACCGGGTTCATAAAACACTTCCATTCGATAAGCAAGAGAACCAGCCATTTTCCGACATTTCCGGCGAGGGCATGCTCGGGACACTTCCGATTACAAATTAGAAATTCGACCGCTGGGCGCGTGTCGGTCTTACGCTTGTGTGGGCCAGGGGTGGAATGCGAGGCGCACAAAGACAATGGCGCTCGCGTGGAGCGGTGCGGGGCGAGGGGGGGAGGGATAGATCCCCCAGCGGATGCGCCCCTGCGGGGGCGATTTTCTTGTGTGGTTGAGGGGTTGCGATAGTGGCCTGATTTTTGCTTCTATGCTCGCATAGAGGCGCGAATTACAAAAAGCCCCCGGTGGGGCCGCGCCGGGGCCGCGAAGAGCGAAGGGGACACCATGTGGGCTCAAAACCACTCGAATCGTTTGGAAGGATGGGGTATGAGAAAGCATCTTCTTTATTGTTGCATCGGCCTGTTGTCGGCTGCCATCGCCCTGATGTACCCGCAGTTTTGCCGGGCGGCGGCGCGCGCGCAGGAAGCAAGCCTGCAGGAGTCGGCCGGTTCGGCTTCCTCGCGGGCGTTGAAGGCCTACGATCGACTACCCCTGTATTTTATCGCAAACCGGGGCCAGGTGAACAAGAAGGTGGTCTACTATGAAACGGGCGCAGAACACGCCACCTTTTTTACCCGCAGGGGCATTGTGGTGAGTCTGCGCCACGGGGCGGGCAAGGCTGCAAAGACTCATCGCTGCAATCTGCGGATCGGCATGGCGGGGATGAACAAGCAGGTACGCATCGTGGCGGAGGATGCGCAGCCGGGGAAAGTGAACTATTTTCTTGGAAACGACCCGCATCAATGGCACACCGGTATCCCAACCTATCGAGCCGTCGTGTATAAAAACGCCTATCCGGGCATCGATTTGAAATTCTACGGCAATAACCGCCGGCTCGAATACGACGTCATCGTAAAACCGGGCGCGGACCCTTCCAGGGTACGGTTTACCTATTCAGGGGCAAGGGACGTTCATGTCACAGCGGCCGGAGACCTGGCTGTGGAATCGGGCGCGGGGCGACTGCTCATGAAGAAGCCGGAGATCTACCAGGAACTGCACGGCAGGAGGGTATCGCGGCAGGGAAAATTTGAGGTCCGCCGGGATACACCCGTCGGCGCGAGGCCTTGCACCTTCACCTGCAGTTTCGACGTGGGCGCCTACGACAGGAGAGCGCCGCTTGTAATCGACCCGGTGTTGACCTACTCGACCTACCTCGGAGGAAGCGGCGCCGACTCGGCTTGCGCCATTGCCGTGGACGGCAAAGGCAATCTGTATATTACGGGCCAGACGAGCTCTCTCAACTTTCCGGACGCGCCCCAGTCAGGCACGGGAGGCGGGGCTTGCGACGCGTTTGTAACGAAGATCGCGGCGGGAGGCCAGGGCCTGGTCTACTCCACCTACCTTGGCGGAGGCAATGTGGACACGGGTTTCGGCATCGCTGTAGACAGTATGGGCCGCGCCTACGTTGCCGGCCAGACGGAGTCGGCCAACTTTCCCACCACCCCCAAGGCTTTCCAAACGGCGCTCGGGGGACAGGCGAACGGTTTTGTGACCGAAATTGCAGCCAACGGTCAGAGCCTGGTCTACTCGACCTACCTTGGCGGAAACGGCTATGACTCGGCCAACAGCATCGCCGTGGACAGTTACGGCCATGCCTATGTAGC
>JBMFWU010000045.1:2712-4690 GCA_049964955.1 Syntrophobacteraceae bacterium | reverse complement strand
ATCGCCGTGGACAGCTCCGGCAATGCCTTCGTTGTCGGGAGCACACTTTCGTCCGATTTTCCCGTTCGAAACGCTTTTCAGACCGCCTATGCGAATGGGACGACCTACGGGGACGCCTTCGTTACCGAAATCACGGCCGGGGGGCAAAACCTGGCCTACTCCACCTATCTTGGCGGAAGCGGCGATGACCGCGCCTTAGGCATCGCCCTGGACGGTTCCGGCAATGTTTTCGTCACAGGAGATACCAATTCGGCCGACTTTCCCACAGTGAAGGCTCTCCAGACTGCGTACGGAGGAAGCGGAGACGCCTTCGTCGCGCAAATCGTAAACCCGTGGAAAAACGCAACAGTCTGCAACTCCACCTGGATGTGGCAACAAGGGTTGGGCTATTTCGCGACTACTGGGAGCGCCTTAATATACCAATCAGGTTTGGGCTGGCTCTACCCGGTCGCGACCACCGCCAACAGCATGTGGGTTTGGGATTATCAATGGGATGGCAAAGGCGGCTGGCTTTGGACCGGCTCATCCCTATTCCCATGGGTCTACAGCATCACCGAAAACGAGTGGTTCTATTATAGTGGAAATAGTGCCAGTGGGAGTCGGTTGTTTTTCACCCGAAGCGGACAGGTGTCGACACATTGAGGGAAAGCGCCGAAGGCTTACAGGATAGCAGGATCCGGTCGATCCTGCTATCCTGTTTCACTCTTTTCCCGTGTCGATTTCACCCGTTCGAAAAAGGGTTTCCGCATGATAGGAGCTTCGCACGAACGGGCCGCCGGCCACCCGGGCAAACCCCGATTGCAGGGCCTCGTTGCGCCACGATTCGAACTCTTCCGGGGGAACATAGCGTTCTACGGCAAGGTGATCCGGAGTGGGTTGGAGATATTGCCCCAGCGTGAGCATACTGCAGCCTGCATCGAGCAGGTCCCGGAGGGTCTGCCGGATTTCCTCGGCCGTCTCGCCCAGTCCGAGCATCAGGCCTGACTTGGTCACCTGGGCGGGGTTGCACTCTTTTGCCAGTCGCAGCACTGCAAGAGAGCGGCGGTAATCGGCCTCGGGCCTCACAGACGAGTAGAGACGAGGCACCGTTTCGATGTTGTGATTCAATACGTCCGGCCCGGCATCGATCACCTTCCGCAGGGCCTCGGGATCGCCCTGAAAATCGGGGATCAGTACCTCCACCCGGCTCTGCGGAGATCTTTCGCGGATGCGCGTGATGGTTTGGGCAAAAAAGGCCGCCCCGCCGTCCGGCAGGTCATCGCGGGTAACCGAAGTCACCACCACATGGAGCAACCCCAGTTTCAGGGCGGCTTCGGCGACCCGTGCGGGTTCTTCCGGGTCCGGAGCTTCCAGGGGCCCGTGATCCACCGCGCAAAATCGACAGTTGCGCGTGCAGCGCGGGCCCATGATCAAAAACGTCGCCGTCCTGCAGGAAAAGCATTCCCATTGATTGGGACATCTGGCCTCCTGGCAGACGGTGTGAAGATTGCCTTCCTTTAAGAGAGACCGTATCCGTTCGAACTCGGGTCCCGTGGGGAGCTTTTTCCTGAGCCAACTGGGTTTGGCCAAACGAAGTTCGGTCATAATCGCCTCTCGAATAGGGTCCCTTAAAAGATTCTCAGCAGGTCAGACAAGGATGTCTTGCCGCAAACGTTTCGTCGAGCCGCCGCAATTTGGGCCGCCGGGGCGCATCCCTTACAAGCTGGGGATTTTCCCCCGCCTCCTTCACCACCTCTTGAAACGCCTCGATGAATGCATCCAGTTCCTCTTTGCATTCGGTCTCCGTCGGTTCGATCATGATGGCGCCGTGCACCACCAGAGGGAAATAGATCGTAGGCGGGTGGAAGCCGTAGTCCATTAACCGTTTTACCATATCCAGAGTAGAGACTTTCTGCGTTTCCTGTTTTTTGTCGGAAAATACGCACTCGTGCATGCACGGCCTGTCGTAGGGCAGGTGCAGGGTGTCTTTGAGCCTGGC
>JBMFWU010000045.1:0-2612 GCA_049964955.1 Syntrophobacteraceae bacterium | reverse complement strand
GTGGAAAACGTCTTGTGAAGGTTCAGGTGCAGCACATCGACCCCGATGTCTCCCACCCCCACAATACCCATGATCGCGTTCATGTTGGCGCCGTCGCAGTAGACCAGGCCCCCTTTGGCGTGCACGATATCGGCAATTTCTTTAATATTCTCTTCGAAAAGCCCAAGGGTGTTGGGATTGGTCACCATGATCCCGGCGGTTTGCTCATCCATTACCGCGGCAACCGTTTCCGGGGAGAGCACGCCCCGTTCGTTCGATTTTACATTTACGGGGCTAAATCCGCACAGGGCGGCGCTCGCCGGGTTGGTACCGTGAGCGGTATCGGGGACGATGATTTTGGTGCGTCGCTCCCCCTTGCTCCGGTGAAAGGCATGGATGATCATCATGCCTGTAAGTTCCCCGTGAGCTCCCGCCGCCGGCTGAACGCTCACCGCATCCATGCCGGTCACCTCGGCCAGAAGGCCCTGGAGTTCGTACATCAACCGCAGCACCCCCTGGGACAGGCCGACGGGAAGCAGCGGGTGCGCCCCGGCGAATCCGGGCAGGGCCGCCTGTTTTTCATGGGTCTTGGGATTGTACTTCATGGTGCACGACCCCAGAGGATAGAGCCCGGTATCCACCCCGAAATTCCACGTGGAAAGCCGCGTGTAGTGACGCACCACCTCCGGTTCGCTCAAATCGGGAAAGTCCGGGCCTTCTCCCGTAAGAGAGTCTTCCAGAGGAAAATTTTCCACATCTCTGCGGGGAAGAGAAATTCCGCAGCGCCCCTTTTTGCCCCTTTCCATGAGCAAAGGCTCATTGAGTATCAGGCCGGTAGTACCGATCGATTCTTTCATGACACAACCTCTTCCTTCAGGGTTTTCACCAGCAGATCCATGTCCTCCCGGGACTTGGTCTCGGTGACACACAGCAGGTAATGGCCCGCAAGTTCCGGATAGTAGGGCGCAAGGGACAGGCCTGCCACGATATTTTTTTCGAGAAGATTTTGGTAGATGCTCTCGGAGCCCGGCCGGAACTCCACGACAAACTCATTGAAGGTCGGTCCTGCAAAAGGAATGCGGAAGCCCGCGGAGCGAAGCCGGCCCTTCAGGTACTCGGCCTTGTCATAGTTAAGCCTCGCCATTTCCCGAAGACCGGTCCCGCCAAGGGAAGCCATGTACATGGCAGTCGTGGCTGCGCACAGCCCGGAGTTGGTGCAGATATTGGAAGTCGCCTTCTCCCGGCGGATATGCTGCTCACGGGTCGAAAGCGTCAACACGAAGCCTTGCCTGCCGTCGAGATCCATGGTCTTTCCCACCAGACGCCCCGGCATATTGCGTATGTATTCCTTCTTGCAGGCAAACATGCCCACTCCGGGACCGCCGAAGCTCTGCGGGATGCCGAAGCTTTGCCCCTCGCCGCAGGCGATGTCCGCGCCCTGGGTCCCCGGGCTTTTCAGCAGACCGAAGGCCATGGGTTCGGTAAAGCAGGAGATAAGAAGTGTCTTTTGGCCCACGGTCGCTTCTTTGGCCTGCGCCGGATTTTCGATGCAGCCGAAAAAATTGGGGGACTGCACGGCTACGGCGGCTACATCGTCGAGTTTAGGTATTTTGGAAAAATCGGTCCTGCCGTCGGCCGAATAGGGGAGTTCGACGATTTCAAACTCCCCCGGTCCCAGGTAGGTGCGAACCACCTGGCGGTAGAAGGGGTGAATCAGGCCGGAGAGCACCACCTTTTTGAGGCGGGTGATGCGGCAGGCCATCAAAAGCGCCTCAGCCAGGGCCGAAGCCCCGTCGTACATGGAAGCGTTCGCGACCTCCAAGCCGAGAAGAGAGGCCACAAGGCTTTGATACTCAAAGATCGCCTGGAGCGTTCCCTGACTGATCTCGGGCTGGTAGGGCGTGTAGGCGGTGGAAAATTCCGAACGGCCCAGAAGATAGGAAACCGAGGCCGGGATGAAATGTTCGTAGCTGCCTGCGCCCAGATAGACCTTGCACCGGTCGGCCGACCCCATGGTGGCGGCCATCGCCGCCATGTGGCTGTCCAGTTCCCATTCCGTCATGGCTTCGGGCAGATTGAGCGCACTCTTGCGGCGGCACTCCCCGGGAATGGTGGAGAAAAGATCGTCGAGATCGGCAACCCCCACCACCTGGAGCATTTCGGCGATATCTTCATCGGTGTGCGGCAGATATCTCATTGTCCCAATCCTTTAAGCATCTCCAGATAGGCATCTTTTTTCATCAGCCGGCTCAGCTCGGAAGGGTCGGCGGGTTTTATTTCGATGATCCACCCCTTGTCGTAGGGGTCCTGGTTGACGAGGGCAGGCGCCGCCTCAAGCTGTGTATTCACCGAAACGACTTCGCCCCCGACGGGAATCAACATCTCGGCCACCGCCTTGACAGATTCGAGCGTTCCGAATACATCGCCCTTCTTAAAAGTCGCCCCCACTTCCGGGACTTCGACGAACACGATGTCTCCGAGTTGATCCTGAGCGTAGTCGCTCACCCCGATCCGCACAGTGTCGCCTTGCGCCTTTGCCCATTCATGGTCGTCCGAATAGAGCACCTCGTCCGATAAACTCAAATCACTCAGTTCCTTCATCTCTTTTCCTCCTTCATGGCTGGAGCATGTCG
>JBMFWU010000044.1:32573-35153 GCA_049964955.1 Syntrophobacteraceae bacterium | reverse complement strand
GATTTGGGTGTTCCGGGGTAACATGAAAGACTGCGGTGGATTTTTTCGCTTTTCGTCTATAGAACAAATCTACCCTGCGAATCGATTCCCGGCCGCTGCCACCTGCGCCGCAAAGCATGCTTGACAGTCCGGGGTCCATGGTTAGAATTCGTACCGGTCCCGCTTTTTGCTTTTCTTACGCGGCGCGGCTTTTGTAACCAAAACGATTGCCGGCATCCCGGCATCTCACCCTTCCGCCATCATGAGGTAAAACGAAGATGAAACCAGAAGAACTGGCAAAACAGATGATCGACTTCAACAAGGCAACCTTCGACAACAGTTTCGGCATGATGGTCCTGCTTCAGGAGCAGATGGAAAAGACGACGGACGCCTTTATCGAGCAGGCGGCCTGGCTTCCCGAGGAGGGCAGGAAGGTACTCCGCGAATGGGTTTCGACCTACAAAAAGGGGCGCGAGGACTTTAAAAAACTGGCAGACGAGAGCTATCAGAAGGTGGATGCCTGGTTTGCCTCCCGGAAGGATCGCCCGGGGACTTGATGGACAGGTTTTCGGGAGGCCTCTTACTCCTGAAAATCCTGTCCAAGAGCTTTTCCTCGGACAGGATTTTCAGGATTGGGAGAAGTAAGCCGGGGCTTGCTCCCGTAGGGCGGGAGGCTCGGGCTATCGCTTGAAAAGCCCCATGATTTTTGCCTTTTCCAGCGTGTTGAAGTGCAAATTGAAGCCAACGACCGCAGCCGACGTATCGGCGTTTACATCCAGTTTTTCAACCTGTACGGCAAATACGGTGAAGAGATAGCGATGCGGGTGGTCCCCCTCGGGCGGGCAGGGACCGCCGTATCCGGGCGCGCCGTAATCGGTGCGGATCTGCAACGCGCCCGCAGGCATTTGTCCGCCTTTGCTGCCGGCGCCCTCGGCAAGTTCGCTTACGGTTGCGGGAATGTTTACCACCACCCAGTGCCAAAAGCCCGAGCCCGTTGGCGCATCGGGGTCGAAGCAGGTAACCGCAAAGCTCTTGGTCCCGGCGGGGGCTCCCGACCATCGCAGGTGCGGCGACTTGTTCCCGCCCCCGCAGCCAAATCCGTAGTCCGCCGACAAAACGAAATCGCTTTTCAGGTACTCGCCGTCTTTAAAGCTGCTGCTACTCACGGTGAACGCCATTTTTTCTCCCCCTTTTCTTCGAATGCGCTCCTGCGGATGACCGATCATCTTCTTTCGCTTCCTAAAATAAACACTTTGTATAATAGTACATCTCCACGCCCGGAACACTTGATTTAAACACTCGCCCGGAGCCTGCCGGAAAAAAGGAAGAGGAGGAGGAACCCATGCTGCTCATTAACAGGACCGAGTTGGAAAAGGCGCTGCCGATGACGACTGTCATCGAGGCGATCGAGGAGGGCTTTCGGGAGCATCAACGCGACCGTTCGCTTACGCCGCCGCGGATGCATGTCGAACTGGAGCAGGTGGAGGGGGTCTATCTGCTGATGCCCTCGTATCTGGAAAATGGTGCTCTTTTCGGCACCAAGCTGCTCTCGGTTTACCCGCGAAATCGGCAGCACCGGAAGCCGACCATCAATTCGGTCTATATCCTGAACGATGCAGTCGACGGAACATTCCTGGCGATGATGGACGGGATATTCCTTACCGGGGTCCGAACCGGCGCCGCCTCGGCGGTCGCGGTCAAACATCTGGCCCGTGAGGACGCAAGCGTTCACGGCATTATCGGCTGCGGCGGCCAGGCCCTCTACCAGGCGGGGGCCATTGCCGCAGTGAGGCCGATCGAAAGGACCCTGTTTTGCGATCACAAAAAAGAATCGGCCGAGGCATTGGCCCGGGAGGCTGCCGCACGGTTTTCCATCCCCGCAGAAGCCTTGGACACCCCGGCCGCTGTTGCGTGTCGGGCAGACATTCTGACCACGGTCACCACCTCGACTACCCCGGTTGTCAAGCTTTCCGATTTGAAACCGGGCTGCCATGTCAATGCCGTGGGAGCCTTCAAACCGACCATGCAGGAGATCGAAAGCGACATTGTCCAGGGGGCACTGGTTGTGGTCGACACCTATGAGGGATGCCTCCGGGAGGCAGGAGATCTGATCATCCCGATCGATAAAGGCGAGTACCGGCGGGAAAACATCCATGCCGAACTTGGCGAAATTCTGCTCGGCGAAAAGTGCGGCCGAAGCTCGAACGCCCAACTCACCCTGTTTAAGTCGGTCGGCGTCGCATTCGAGGATCTTTCGGCCGCCAGGCTCGCCTATCGGGCAGCCACCCGGGAAGGCCTCGGAACCCTCCTCACCCTGGATGATTGACAGGATTTACAGGATTAAGAGGCCAGGATTAAAGGGCGAGAAGGAGGACCGGGCGCGGGGTTTCCGACTGGAGGGGGCCGGGGAATAACCTCTCCCAGTCCCGTAAACCCAATCCTGTAAATCCTGTAATCATGTCTAAAGTTTTTGTTCTTCCCGGCGGCAAAGGCCAAAGATTCGGACAGGATTACAGGATTTACAAGATTAAAGGGCGAGAAGGCGAACCGGGCGCGGGGTTTCCGACTGGAGGGGGCCGGGGAATAACCTCTCCCAGTCCC
>JBMFWU010000044.1:25652-32473 GCA_049964955.1 Syntrophobacteraceae bacterium | reverse complement strand
GGATTTACAGGATTAAAGGGCGAGAAGGAGGACCGGGCGCGGGATTTCCGACTGGAGGGGGCCGGGGACTAACCTCTCCCAGTCCCATAAACCCCATCCTGTAAATCCTGTAATCCTGTCTGAAGTTTTTGTTCTTCCCGGCGGCAAAGGCGAAAGACTCGGACAGGATTACAGGATTTACAGGATTAAAGGGCGAGAAGGAGGACCGGGCGCGGGATTTCCGACTGGCGGGGCCGGGAAGGGAAAGGAAACTGCCTTTTTCCCCATCCTGTCAATCCCCTCCTGTTCATCCTGTCAATCCCGTCATTGTTCATAGGGGGATTGGCCGCTGCAGCCAAGGCAGAGGGCCCCGTCTCTTTGCGGGTAGGGCTCGCCGCACCCGGGGCAGTTCGCGATGGCCCCCTTGCTCGTTTTGCCCAGATACCGCGGATCGATCCGAACCGGACCCGTACTCAGTATGGCGTGGCCGGCCTCCCGTATCTGGGCCAAAAGGAGGTCTTTATCCTGCTCCCGTTTGGTTTTGAGTTTGTAGAACCAGTTCCGGATTTCCTCCCACCCGTTGAGCTTCCCGGCATCCACATAGACCCGGACGCCCTCGCCCCGGTACTTGTCATAGAGGCTTAGAGCGTAGCGGCCAAGATCGATCACCTTGAGCCACCCGTTTCCGATCGTGCAGGGCGTCAGCAGCTGGATGGCGTCGGGCAGGCAGGAGGAGGTTTCGCAGATTGCGTCGAACAGGACGCCTGCCTCCATTTGCCCGAGGGCGTAATCCACCATGATCCCCCCCAGCACGAGCCCCGGGGATTCGCTGCCGTGAAAGGATTTGATCACTTCGAGATATTGCTCGAAGGAATAGCGGCCGATTTTTTCCATTCTCTCACCTTTTCACGCAGACTCACCGGACGAGACTTTCCTGATGCTGCACAAAAGCCCCTTCCACTGCGGGTATCCCATGATGGGCTCCCTGCACTGACAATCGGTGAGATTGTTGCAATTGGCTTCCCCGGGCCAGCCGTGGGGAACGAGCACTACCCCCTCCATGACCCGTTCGTCAACACTCGCCTTCATTTTAACATACCCGCGATCGGTTTCCACAATGACGTCGTCCATGTGGGCGACCCCGTAGCGCGCAGCGGTCTGCGGGCCGATCTCCGCTTTGGGATGGGGGCTCAGGCGCGTGACGGAATCGATGTTGTGGATCATCGTGTTGGTGTAGTGGATATCGCGCGTGCCGGTGGAAAGAATGAGCGGGTAGGTGCTCCCGAGTTCCTCCCAGCGCACCCCCTGAGGGCTCTTATCCGGCTCCCGGTAGGTCGGAAGAGGGTCAAAGCCCGCCTTCTCGAAGGCTTCACTGTAGATCTCGATCTTGCCGGTGGGTGTGGTAAACGACTTTTCGGTGCAGCCGTATTTGACCTCCTGGAAAAAGCGCCCCTCGGGAACTTTCTTCAAGTCTTCCAGGGAAAGCCCGCTCGGTCCCAGTTCGTAGGACACCAGCTCTTCTCCCGATTTCCAGGGAAACTTCTCGCCAAACCCGCACTTCTGCGCAAGCTCGGTATAGACCTCCCGCATGGATTTACACTCGTAATAGCGATCGAGAAAGGGGCTTCTGAGCATCAGGTACGGCAGGCAGTGACACACATTGTAATTGTAGGCAAGGCCCGCGAACTCGAACTGGTTGGCCGCGGGCAGCACATAATGGGCAAACTGCGCCGTCTCGGACAGAAACTGGTCGTAGACGACCAAAAGTTCCAGTTTTTGAAACGCCTCGCGAAGAGCGTTGGAATCGGGCATGGTGACAAGCGGATTTCCGCCTGCGACCATGAATGCCTTGATCTTTTCCGGCACACTTTCCGGAACCATGTTCATGACCGCATAGGGGCTGGTGCGGCCCCACAGCTCGTAGAAAAGCGGGTACTCATCGGCTCCCAGAGGCTTACCCGGAAATGGCAGGCTCGCGTCGGCCAGCCGCAGCCGGGGACTGATCACCCATCCGCCCGGCACGTTGATGTTTCCGGTAATGACCTGGAGGATGGCCATCGCGCGGTCGGTCTGGCTGCCGTTTGCGCACTGGTCCTGGGTGCAGGTGCCGTGAAAAATGGACGCTCCCTTCGTCGTGGCAAACCGGCGCGCAAGGATGCGTATCTGCCTTGCCGGGACCGAGGTGATCGGTTCGGCCCACTCCGGGGTGTATTTCTGGATATGCGGCACGAGCGCATCGAAGCCATGGGTCCATTTGCTCACAAAGTCGGCGTCGTAGAGCTTTTCGTTTATGACCACGTTAATGAGTGCGAGAGCCAGCGCGCCATCGGTTCCGGGTCGTATCGGAAGATACATCTCGGCCCTGTCCGCAATCGGGATCCTCCTCGGGTCGATTACGATCACCCGGGCGCCCTTTCGGATGTTTTCCTCCATGGCCATGGCCAGGGGGAAGTCCGAGGCCGCAGGGTTGTGGCCCCACAATAAATACAGATTGGAGTTCATCTCCTCGACCGGGTATTTTCCGAAGGTGATCTGCCGCGCCCGGATCCTCATCCTGTAACAGATCGATTCCACCGAAAAAAAGTTGGCAGACCCCAGCGCCGCCTTGAACCGGTGGGTAAGAGAGATCATCTCGAGGTTTTCCACCCCGATCGATCCGCAGAAAAAGGCGACGGCCGAGCCGCCAAATTCTTCCTTGAGCACCATGAGCTTTGCCGATATTTCCTCGATCGCCTGGTCCCAGGAGATCCTCTGAAACTCCCCGTTCACCTTCTTCAAGGGATACTTGAGCCTGTCCGGGTGATAGAGGTGTTCCACCGCAGCGCCCCCCTTCGGGCACAAACGACCCTTGTTCAGAGGATGAGAACTCTGTCCCTCGACGCTTACAGCCTTCCCATCTTCCACCGTCACCTCCATGCCGCAGCTGTGATAGCAGATGGCGCACCCGGTCAGATACTTCTTCGCTCCCTCGGACATTTCACACCCCTGGTCTTCTGTGTTATCTTGAGCACTGGGTCCCAAACGGACAATCGCGCGGCATTCCGCCGCGAGGAATGGCACAGTAGCTATGATACCGCTACAATGTAACTTGGTCGCACTACCCTGTCAACAAATTTCATTACCCGAAAAAAGGGTCGCTCTTTCGCTCGGAAGGTCCTCCCTTTTTTCCTGCCACAGACGAAAGGACTGCTCATGGACAAATCTCTTACGGGAAAAACCGCCATCGTAACGGGTGCGAGTTCGGGCATTGGACGGGCAACGGCCGAGGGGTTGGCCGAAGCGGGAGCGGCAGTGGTGCTTCATGCCAGGCGAAAGGAAAGGCTCGAATCACTTGCCGCCGAAATCACGGCCCGGGGAGGAAAAGCCCTGGCGATCGCGGGGGATGCGAAAAATCCGGAAGAGATCGATCGCCTGCTGGAAAGCGCTTTGGGCTGGAAGGAAGGGGGCTCGAAGGTGGATATCGTCGTCGCCAATGCGGGAAGAGGTCTTGCGGGGGGCGTTTTAACAAGCGATGAATCCGCCTGGCGAGAGATCTTCGAGGTAAACGTTCTGGGGGCGGCTCACCTCCTGCGCGTTGCCGCAAAGTACATGGTGGGGCGAAAAAGCGGCGATATGGTCATCCTGGGATCGGCTGTCGGGCGAAACGTATCTCCTTTCAGCGGATTTTACGGTTCGAGTAAGTTCGCCATAGGAGCCATCGCAGAGGGGCTTCGCCGGGAGGTTTGCGCACACGGCGTCCGCGTCTCGCTCATCATGCCGGGCATCGTGGAAAGCGAATTCCAGGAGGTGGCCGGCTATACCGAAGAAAACTTCGGAAAAAACGTCGCGCGGTTCGGGAAAGTGCTCGAGCCGCAAAACATCGCCGCGGGCATCCTCTGGCTTCTTACTTTGCCTGCACATGTAAACGTAAACGAAATAACGATCCGCCCCACGGGCCAGGACTACCCCTAAGCGGCGGCGGCTGGCGCCGCAACCGGATGGCCTAGCCCGTCCGCACTGCCATCCGGAAACCCTCACGGCCCCGCCGCCGCCGAAGGCAGCGGCGCTCCCGGCCTGGCGACCCGTCAGCGGCGACACGCCGCGAAGTGGATATGGTCGGAGGCGCGGTAGCCGTCGGTGCGGCCCGCGAAGTAGCGTCTTTGAATCTCCGGGGGGGCGAGGTCTTCTACGAGGTGCAGCCCGGCACCGGAAAGGTCGGCGGAAAGCGTTGCGGGAGAAAATCCCGTCCGCAGCGGCTCCCCCAGCTCCTTCAGCGAATCGGCGATCGCCTTTAGCCGCCCGGCGGCTTTTGCATCTCCGGGCACATTCGGTTCGAGGTAATCGAAGACGATCGTGCTGTTTGGGGCCGAAATCCTCGCCACGGCGGCCAGGGTATCGAGGACGGTCTCCCGCGGCAGGTAATAGGTAACGCCAAGCCAGCTGAAAAAGGTCAAGGCTCCCGGATCATAGGGGGCGTTCGCCGCGAGATCGAAAAGAGATCCTTCCATAAAATCGAGTGGAACGAAATGGAGGCCGGAGGGGATGTTCCAGCCCAATTCCCGGATGCGTTCGCGCTTAAAGGCCTGCGTTGCCGGATGATCCACCTCGAACACCTCGACCCGTGCGAGGGCCTGCGGGCAGCGGAAGGCGAAGGTGTCCATCCCCGCCCCCAGGATCACGTACTGGGTTGCGCCCCGGCCGATTGCGATGCGCAGGGCTTCTTCCGCATAGCGCGCGCGGCTTAAAACGACGGCGGCCCCGGTGCACAGCTCAAGCGCCCGCTTTACCCTGCTCAACTCGTCCCCGCACGCGGCCGCCCCCTCGGGGTCAATCGACTGGAGCCTCGCGATCAGATGTTCGGAGATGAGAAAACGCTCCCTTTCGGTCAAAAGGCCGTATGCCAGAGGGTCGTTAAACAGGATCGGGCTGTCGTTTCGGGCGTGGAAGCCGCGCATGAACGCGGTGCCAAGCGCTGTGAGGCTGAAACCATTCTTTTCCATCGCCATCCTTCCCCGGATCGAAAAAAAGCGAGTCGCACGCGTCCTCTACCTCATCCACTCTCAGGTTCTTAGCCGCTTTCTTTCTGAAATTACCAGATACACAATCGAAATACCAAAACTCAGCGGCAAGCGCCCCCTTCTTCGCCGCGGACCTGCCCGGCAGAAGCCCCGCCCCGCTGGCATGGCGAATGCAAAAGTTGCGGGAGGAAATGCACAGGCCTTACAGGAGAGGTTCAAAAAAATGGAAAAGCAAACCCGGCCGGTTCACCCCGGTAAGATCCTGCTGCACGAATTTCTCGAGCCCCTGGGGATAAGTCAGACAAAGCTGGCGCTTTTTCTAAACGTCCCTCCGCGCCGCATCAACCAGATAGTTCTGGGAAGACGCAGGATAAGCGCCGATACGGCCCTTCGCCTCGGCCACTGCCTCAACACCTCGCCCCAGTTCTGGCTGGGGCTGCAGTCGGACTACGACGTCTCTATCGCGCAAAACCGGCTAAAAGACGAGGTGCGCCGCGATGTCCTCACCTGCAGCCCGTAGGACCCCGCGCTATTTTTTCCTCTTTTCTTCGAGCTTTGCCTGTAGAAGGTCTGCCAGGGTCCCCATGGGAGCACGCCCCTTCGAATAATTCGAAAAATCCTCCCCGCCCTGCTCTTCGTCTCCCTCGCCCCCGGCGAGGGAAAGCGAGATGCGCTTGTTTTCCCTGTCGATTGCCTCGATCTTTACCGCGCGCACCTCTCCTTTCGCCACCGCGTCCTGCGGGTGCCGTATCTTTTTGCCCCCGCTCGAAAGCTTTGAGATGTGCAAAAGCCCGTCGACGCCGGGGGCAAGGGAGACGAAGGCGCCGAAATTGGTGAGCCGCACGACGGTTCCGCTGTGCTGCGAGCCGACGGGAAACGCTTTTTCCACCCCCTCCCAGGGGTCCGGCAGCGCGCGCTTCAGGCTAAAGGAAAACCGGTCGTTTTCCCAGTCGAGCTTCATCGCCACGACCTCGACTTCCTGGCCGACCTGCAGCACCGAGCCGATCTGTTCGGTCCTCTCCCAGCCGATCTCCGAGACCGGAATGAGCCCCTCTATGCCTCCGATGGTGACAAAGGCGCCAAAGTCCCGAATCGAGCTGATCGTTCCCGTCACCCGGGATCCTTCCAGAATCCGGCCCTTTTGCTCCTCTTTTTGTCTGCGGCGCTCCTCTTCCATCACCGCCCGGTTGGATAAAACGATGTTTCGTCCCTTTTCGCCGTATTGGGTGATGAGAAAATTGAGGTGGCGTCCCGTCACCTCCTTGGGATTTTCCCGCTGGAGCCCCATCTGGGAAAACGGACAAAACCCGCGAAGCCCCCCCGCGATCCGTATCTCGAAGCCGCCCTTGATCTCTTTTTCCACCAGCCCTTCGACCGGGATCTTATTGTGCCAGGCCTCCTCGAGGTGGTACCTCGCCGCGTCTCCTCCGGAAATCCGGGTCGTAAAGCGCATCTGGCCTTCCTCGGCCGAAAGATAGTAGGCCTCGATCACCTCGCCTTCACGAACCGAGAGTTCCCCCTCTTCGTTTAGAAATTCCTTCGCTTCGAGATAACCCTCGCTCTTTGCTCCAAGATCTATAAAGACCCACTCGGAGGAAATGTTTACGATCCTCGCCTTCACCTTTTGCCCCGGGCTGAACCGCACGGGCTTTACCTCGCTTTCCCGCAAAAGCTCGGCAAAACTCTTTTCTTCCTCCATTTCATCCCGCACTTCTTCGTCTTCTCTCATACAGCCATCGACCTCTTTTCGAAAAAAATGTACGCTCCGGACCTGCGGCGAACCAATCCGGCAGGTATCATACTCTATATTTACAGGATTTCCCTGCTTTCTTCTTCGCGGCTTCG
>JBMFWU010000044.1:16825-25552 GCA_049964955.1 Syntrophobacteraceae bacterium | reverse complement strand
CTTCGCGTGGACTCTCCCCACCTTACCCCCCCGTCTCGAGTCTTTGGCAGATGAATCGATGGATTCCCCCGAAGTCCTCGGCCGCAAAGGAGACAAAATCGGCCTCCCCGCCAAACCAGGTGATCTGCCGTTTGGCATATCTCCTCGTCTCCCGCTTAATGGCAAAGACCGCCTCATCGAGGGAGAGCGTCCCGGCGATGTGTGCCGCCATCTGCCTGTAGCCGATCGACTGCATCGATTTGAGCTCCGGCCCGTAGCCCATGGAAAGAAGCCCTTCGACCTCGGACTTAAGCCCCGCGGAAATCATCCCCTCGACCCTTCGTTCGATTCTTTCGTAGAGTTCCTCCCGCTCCCGGGTGATGAAGATCTTGATCGTCGGGAAAAGCTCCCGGGAAAAGCCGTGGGGCTTTTGGAGGGCGGAAAGGGCAACCCCTCCGATTCGGTAGACCTCAAGCGCCCGCAGGATCCGCTGCCGGTCGTTCGGGTGAATCCGTGCCGCAGACTCCGGGTCTACCCGCAAAAGCTCCCGGTAGAGGGGGGTAAGCCCCCCGGTCTTTTCCAAAAGGAGGAGTTCCTCTTTTACCGCGGGGTCGGAAGGGGGCCCGGAGCATATTCCCCGGGTTAAAACCCGCATGTAGAGCCCCGTTCCGCCAACGACCAGGGGGAGTACCCCCCGGAGGCGAAGCGAATCGATCACCGGGCGCGCGGCCGTAAGGTAGCGCGCGGCGTCGAAGGGTTCATCGGGGTCGGCAACGTCGAGCAGGTGATGGGGCACCAGGCCCCGCTCCTCTGCGCTCGGCTTTGCTGTGCCCACGTCCATGTGCCGGTAGATCTGCATCGAATCGGCATTGACGATCTCCGCGGGAACCTTTCCGCCAAGGGCGCCCGCGAGGGCGAGCGAAAGCGTTGTCTTCCCCGAAGCCGTCGGCCCGGCCAGAAGCACTGCGGGGAGCTCACGTCCTTTTAAAGAATCGATAGATCTCGTCATAGGTCACTGTATGGGAAAGCGGCCGGCCGTGGGGGCAGGTAAAAGGGGTTTCTATCGCATCGAGGCTTGCGAGGAGCCGGCGCATTTCCTCTGTCGTAAGCTTTTGCCCGGCGCGCACCGAGGCGTGGCAGGAAGCCGTTCTTGCAAGCCCCAGGAGTATCTCCCCCTCGTTTGCCGGGCACTCCTCCTCGGCATGGCGCAGGTAGTCGCGCACCATCTCCTCGGGGGCTATGCGCGAAAGGCACGCGGGAAGGGCGTGTATGGCGAAGCTTCCCCCCCCGTAGGGCTCGATCTCAAAGCCCAGGGAGCCAAGAGAGGAAAGAAGGGTTTCCAGAAGCACCGCCTCCCGGGGCAGCAGATGCACCATCGCGGGCCGGGTAAGACGCTGGGAGGCCCCCGTCTTTTTTGTTGCAAGGCTTGCAAAGACGATCCGTTCGTGCGCCGCGTGCTGGTCGATTAAAACGAGCCCCTCGGCGGATTCAAGGAGAATAAAGGAGTTTGCGAGCTGCCCGATGAGCGTAAGAGTGGAAAAAGAGCTCCCCGCAGCGACTCTTTCCCCGGCGGGGGAAAAGCTCTCCTCGCGGGGAGGAGGGATGTTGGCGCCCGCCGGCAAAAAGGACCTCACAGCCGGCGCCGCCCCGGCGTTTATCCGCCCCGCAGCAGGTTTGAAAGATGTGAAACCTCCATAGGCCGCGCCTTCCCCCAGACGCACCTGGGAAAAAGGGGTGCGGGGCTCGCGTGCAAAGTCCTGCATCTCTTGGCGCGCATGCCCGCCAAATTTTGGCCGAATCGCGGAAAGAGCCTCCAAAAGGGCCTTCCGAACGGTTGCCGTGACCGCCCCCGGGTCCCGGAAGCGGACCTCCCGTTTGGCCGGGTGCACGTTTACGTCCACCCCTTCGGGGGGAAGAGAAAGAAAGAGTGCGGCAACCGGGAATTTGCCGCGCGGGATGAGGGCTTCATAGGCCGTAAGTACCGCCCGCTGAAACAGCCTGTCGTAGACCGCCCTTCCGTTTACGTAGAGAAAAAGCCCCTGGCTGTTCGTGCGCTGCAGGTCGGGGGGGGAGATAAACCCGGTGAGACTCACCTCCCCGGAGCAAAAGTCGACCGGGGAAAAGGCCCGCGCGACTTCTTCTCCGAGCACCTTCGAAGCCCTGGAAAGAAGCCCCTCGCACTTCGGATGGTCGCACACCACCCGCTCCTGGCTCTTTAGCTGCAGGTGGATGTGCGGATTGGCAAGGGAGACCCGCAGAAACTGGTCGGTTATGTAGGCAAGCTCGGTCTCGGGCTTTCGAAGAAATTTTCGCCGCGCAGGAAGGCAAAAGAAAAGATCGCGCACGAGCACCTGCGTTCCGGGAGGCATCCCCTTTTCGCGCACATCACGTATCACCCCCCCCTCGACCCGGATCGAGGTCCCGGAGAGGGCCCCCTGCTCGCAGCTATTGAGCTCGAAGCGGCTCACAGCGGCAATCGAGGGGACGGCCTCCCCGCGAAACCCAAGGGAGGAGACCAGGGTTAGATCCGCAAGCGTTCGGATCTTACTCGTCGCGTGCCGTTCCAAAGACAGAAGCGCATCCTCCCCGCTCATCCCGCAGCCGTTATCCACAACGCTTATCTCGCGGCGCCCCCCCTCCAGAAGGCTTACCGCGATCCTCGTGCTCCCGGCGTCGATGCTGTTTTCCACCAGCTCCTTTACGACCGCGGCAGGCCGTTCGACCACTTCGCCGGCAGCGATTTGATTGCACAATATGTCGGGTAAAACCGCTATTTTTCCCACCCGCTCCCCCGAAAATCCAAGGCCGAGAAATACCCTCCGTCGGCACTCCTCCTCGCCCGCTCCCCCGAAAATCCAAAGCCGCAAAATACCCCGCTGCCGCCTTCCCCTTGCGCCCCCGCTCCCCCGGGCCTTTAGGCTATTGACAAAAAGGGGCTCTATCCGGTACTAACTTAGCCACCTTGCAGTATATCACAACCGGAAAACTCTCCGGAGGCAAATCGGGACGTTTTTTTAAAGGCGCGCCCTTGCGGCCGGGGCGCTCCCGGCAAATGTCCCCCTCCTTTGACCGTTAAAGAGTACGTGAATGGACGAAAACCCCTATCAACCGCTCGTAAATCTTTTGTCAAACGTTTTGGAAGCCTATACGACGGCTTTTTTCGTCTTCGACCAAAAGAGCCGCAAGCTCCATGTGGCCGCGATCCAGAGTCTCAGTAAATTCATCCCCCCCCGGGTCTCGCTGCCTCTGGAGGGAAGCGGCATCCTCTCCCAGGTCCAGAAGGTGGGACAGACCATTCACCTCGATAAGCTCCACGAGGCGACCTCCTCGATCTCGCTCACCCTTCCCTTCTACCGGGAGGGAGAATCCCACATCAAGGGGCTCTATGCGGCCCCGGTCGCAGGGGGAGCGGGAATTCTCTACGTCGATACCAAATACGGCTGGGGCTTTAACGATAAGCAGCAAAAGTGGATCCGCGAATTTGCAGACCTTCTGGGAAGGCTTCTTCTCACCCGGGAAGCCGAAGGGCGGGAGAAAAACCTTGCCAACATTTTCGAGGTGCTCCTGCGGCTCGATGAGATCGCCTTCAAGGGGTGCGACTTCGAAAACTACTGCGGACTCTTTGCCACCGAATGGGCAAAACTTTTGGGCATGGATTACGGGTTTTTGGTGTTGCAGGGGCCGGGGGGGAAAAACTACCGGGTCCTGGGTGCCACGGCCAATACGCCACGAGGGATTTCGACCCAGAGTTTTTCGGCCGACCGGGGACTCATCGGCTGGATATTAAAAAACCCCAAGAATCTACTCATCATGCGCATGAACCCCGCAACTTCCGACCACTATCTTTTTTCTCCCGGTGAAAACCTGCCCCACCAGGGAACGGTTTGGGGAATGCGCGGACAGACATCTCTTGGTTACAGTCTCGCAGTCGTTTTTCTTTCCCGCCAGCCGATCGACTGGAACACGGACTGCGAACGCGCCGCAGCGCACGCCTTCCGCTTCCTGTTGCTGCTTCTCGAACAGATCTACTGCCGGGAGGAAAACGAGGCCCTTCGCTGCTACGACATCACAACAGGGCTCTTTAGCGCGCCCGCTTTCGAATCCCGGGTCGAGGGGATCTTTCACGCCTCGATGCAGTCAAACGCCCCCTTCACCCTGGGCCTCATCCAGTTCGAACCCTGGCAGATACTCACCACCAAGGTACAGCCTCCGAAGTTGCGGCAGCTCCAGCGCGACCTGGCGACAGCTCTTTGCGAGGCGCTGCCCACGGGGGTGCTCGTCGGCCAGCTTGCCCAGAACCGATTCGGGCTACTTTTTGCCGAAACGACCGTCCACGAGGCCGAAAACCAGCTCCTGGAGCTCTCCGGCTACGGAAAAATCGCTCTAAAGGGCTTAAAAGGCGTAAGACTCCACCCTTACGTCTCCTCTGCGGGGTTTCCCCAGGATGCGGCAAAGCTCGAAGAACTCTGGCCCCTTGTGAGCAAAAGGCTCTTTGCGGCATTTAACGTGCGGCCCGAAAAGGCGGCTTCATAAACAGTTGACCGGCCGGTTCATTGTCTATAGACTCTCTAGACGATTTCGCTCATCATCTTCCGGGAAGAGGCGGGGGCCAAGGAACAGTCCCGCGTCCGCCCGGTTTGTTAATAAATATAAGGGAAGGGTTCGCGTATGTTCGGATGGCTCCAGTCATATTTTGCACAAGATCTGGCCATGGACCTCGGGACCGCCAATACGCTCATCTATATGCGCGGCAAAGGGATCGTTTTAAACGAACCCTCGGTTGTTGCCCTGAACCAGGACACCAACCAGGTCATCGCGGTCGGGCAGGAAGCAAGAAATATGATCGGCAGGCACGGTCACAGGATCGTCACCATCCGCCCGTTAAAAGACGGCGTCATTGCCGATTTCGAGGTAACGGCGGTGATGATCAAATATTTTTTGTCCAAGATTTTGAACCGGCGCCAGCTGTTTAAGCCCCGGCTCGTCGTGGCCGTCCCCACCGGGATCACCTCGGTGGAAAAGCGGGCGGTGATCGAGGCCGCCGAGCAGGCCGGGGCGCGCTACATACACCTCATCGAAGAACCGATGGCCGCGGCCATCGGAGCGGGTCTTCCCATCGACCAGCCGCACGGAAACATGGTGGTGGACATCGGGGGCGGCACGACCGAGGTGGCGGTGATCTCCATGTTCGCGGTGGCCTACAGCGAATCGGTGCGGGTGGCGGGAGATGAGGCAAACGAGGCGATCCTTCGCTACATTCAGCGGGAGCGCCAGATGATCATTAGCGAAGTGCTCGCCGAATCGGTCAAGATGCGCATCGGGTCCGCTGTCGCCTTCGAAAAGTCCGAATCGATCGAAATCACGGGAAAGGAGATCCTCTCGGGGATCCCCAAAACATTTGCGATAAGCGATGAAGAGATCCGCACGGCCATACGGGAGCCCATCGAGGCGATCGTCGAAGCGGTAAAGCGAGCCCTTGAGAAAACCCCGCCCGATCTTGCCGCAGACATCCATGACCACGGGTTCTGGCTCGCCGGCGGAGGGGCACTTCTTAAGGGACTCGACCGGCTTTTATCCCGCCACACGAGCCTCAAGGTCAATATCGCCGAAGACCCCCTCACCGCAATCGCCCGGGGCGCGGGGGCGGTCATCGAACACGTAGACTTCTACAGGAGCGTCTTTATCAACTGAATGGCCGATGTCATCGATTTTTCCTCGCGGTTAAAGCAGGGGGACAACCTCATTTCGGTGTCGCCTCTCGAATTCCGCAAAGGCCCGTGGCTCTCCGGAAAGGCGATTCTTTGCACGCGGGAAGAATCTGCAAGACTTGAGTCCCGGTACAATAAATCGAGTCCCGATAGACCCCTTGTGAGCCTTGTCCCCAATCACCAAACGCTTGAGGGCGGCTGTCACTACACGGTCCTGTGGCTTTTCCGGTTTCGGGAAAAAGAGGAACTCCTGCGGCGGCTCTACCGGTTGGCCGGGCTCATGGAATGCGCGACAAAAGCCCCCTCCCCGGTTTTGCGAACAGATCTCGTGCGGCGGTTTTTCAAGATCATAAACGAGGAGCGCCAAGCGCTAAACGTTTTCTGGAAGGGAAGTGTGCGGAGCTTTCTTTTGCCGCTTCGAAGCGAACACTACGACCAGGGGGGATTTTTTTCCCGGGTGAGCGGCGCTTCGAACCTGAAGGAGCTTCTTGACGCAATAGAGAGGGAAACGGACGAACAGTTCGACCTTCTTGCCAAACACTACGTCTTCTATGTGCCCGCGGCCTTTCTCCGGTAAATCCGCAGCCTAAAAGCGGATGAGGTTTGCCCCGTAGCTCAACCCGCCTCCAAAGGCAACGGTTGCGACCAGGCTCCCCTCTCCGATCATGCCCGCAGCTATCGCCTCATCGAGTGCAATCACGACCGAGGCGCTCGCCGTATTGCCGTACCGGTCGAGATTTACGAAAAACTTTTCGAAGGGCACTTCGAGCACGGCCGCAAGTTCCCGCAAAATGTTCACGTTCGCCTGATGGCAGATGAAGCAGTCGATTTGGCCGAGCCCCACGCCGGCCTCCCTGCAAAGCCTGCGTACGATCTCGGCCCCCCTTCGCAGCGCAAACTCCTTTATCGCCCGCCCGTTCATCTTGAGGTAGATCGCGTTGGGGTTGGAAAGCCGATGAAATGGGTTTAGCGTCCCGCCCCCAAAAACTCCCACCTCTCCGTTCATGTGGCCGTCGGTCCCCAGGCAGGAGTGAAGGACCCCTTTTTTCGATTCGGACGCCTCGAACAATATGGCGCCAGCGCCGTCCCCGAAATAGGGGGCGGTCCCGAAATCGTTGGGATTTAAAATCTTGGAATACATCTCCGCAGCGATGAACAGGATGTTTTCAAACCTTCCCGACCGGATGAGACAGTCGGCCACGCAGATGCCGAAGGTGCTCCCCGAGCAGACCGAATTCATGTCGAAGGCGAAGGCCTGCGGAACGCCCAGGCCGGCCTGCGCCCGGGCAGCGGTTGCGGGCTGCACGCAATCGGGAGACGAGGTGGAGAGTAACACGCCCTGAACTTTTTCGGGGGGAAAGTTCGCCTTAACGAGGCACGAGCGCCCGGCCTCGATTGCCAGATCGCTCGTGCACGCCTCCTCAGGTGCGATTCTTCGCGAAAGTACCCCCGTCTTTTGGGCAATGCGCGGGATCGAACCCGCGGGAAACTGGGTCAACTGCTCGTTTCGCACAACGTTTTCGGGCAGGTAGCTCGCCGTGGCCGTGATGATCGCGTTTTTCATACTCTTCGCCATCCTTCCTGGAGGTTAATCAGGGAAATTTCATTCCTGGAGCGGATGCGATCAATGGGGCAAAGACAGTAAATTAGTTGTTAGTTGTTAGTTGCTGGCACCAGAAAACAGCAACCAGAAACTAGCAACTAAAAACTAGCAACTAAATACTGCCCTACTCTCCCATCTCCGAGGCGACAATCGAGCAGGAATCCTCGGCGAAGGGGAAGAGGCAGCTCGTATCGAGGCTTGCGATGAAGTCTGAGATGGCGCCGATTCCTTCGACCCGGAAAAATCTCTCGATGCCTTCGACGATTTCGACGAGGACGGCGGGATTGGTGAAGTTGGCGGTCCCTACCTGGACAGCGCTTGCGCCGACGAGCAAAAACTCGAGGGCATCGGTTGCGTTTGTGATTCCCCCGATGCCGATCACCGGGCATTTGACCGCCCGGCTCACCTCGTAGACGCACCGAAGAGCAACGGGCTTTACCGCGGGCCCGGAAAGCCCTCCGAAAAGATTGGCGAGCCGCGGCCGCTTTGAGAAAACATCGACGGCCATGGCGGCAAGCGTATTGATGCAGGAGAGGATGTCGCTTCCGGCCCCCTCGGCCGCTTTGGCGATCTCGGAAATACTCGTCACGTTGGGCGTGAGCTTGGTGATCACGGGAAGCGAGGTAGCCGCCCGTACCGCCCGCACAACCGTTGCGGTCATCGCCGGATCGGTCCCGAAGACCATCCCCCCCTTCTTTACGTTGGGGCAACTCACGTTTATTTCCACAGCGGCAATTCCGGGCACCCCGTCGAGCCGTTCGGCAAGTCGACCGTATTCTTCGACCGTGTTTCCGAAAATATTTACGATGACCGGTACGCCCAGATCGCGCAAAAAGGGGAGTTTCCCGGATAAAAAAGCCTCCACCCCGACGTTTTCGAGCCCGATGGCGTTCAACATGCCCCCCGGAGTCTCGACTATCCGGGGAGGGGGGTTCCCGGCGCGCGGGGCAAAAGATATGCCCTTCACCACGACCGCCCCCGGGCGGCGCAAATCGAGAAAACTCGCATACTCCTTCCCGTAGCCGAAGGTGCCCGAGGCGCTCATGACCGGGTTTTTTAAGTGAAGCGGCCCTAGTTGAACGCCAAGGTCGGGGGAGGAGACTGCTGTGCCAGAATTTTGTTCCATTGAATCGACCCCGCAGAAAAGATCGGACCGTCTTCGCACACATGCACGAATCTCTCGGTCCCCGGCTCTTCGGGAGAGGAGCTTGGGAGGGCGCACCCAAGACAGGCGCCGATCCCGCAGGCCATGAGAGATTCTAAAGAGAGCTGGGCGGGCGTATGATTTTCCAGCGCCCACCTTGCGACCCCATACTGCATCGCGAGCGGTCCGCATGAATAGATCTGGAGGGGCCGAAAGGTGCCCCCGGCGATAACTTCTTGAAAGAGCGCTGTGATCCGGCCGCTGTGGCCGAAACTTCCGTCATCGGTTGCAAA
>JBMFWU010000044.1:0-16725 GCA_049964955.1 Syntrophobacteraceae bacterium | reverse complement strand
CGCATCCGGAAGATCTGCCCCAGAACCCTTTCCTGAAAGACGACTCGAGCTTCTTCGATCATTTTTTCCAAATCTCGCCCCTCCCGACAAATGCCTCTACGACCGCTTCCAGCCGAGTACCGAGGCCATGCGGCCCGTTTCGTGCTCGCCGCGGTAGGAAAAATACTCCGATTTTTCGCACACGGTGCACCGCGCCGCACACTCGATGTGTTCTTCCAAAAGGCCGGCCGCAAGCAACTGGGACCGCGTGATGGCCCAGAAGTCGAAGTGGTGCGGCCCGACCCGAAACGGCCAGAACTCTTCGGGGATCTCGCGTTCGAAGTTTATAAACTCGGCGCAGCAGGGTCCAAGCGAAGGGGAAACGGCGGCAAGCGTTCTCGAAGGGGCAAGCCCGAAGCGTTCGAGCCGATTCACCGTATTCCCCGCAATATTTAGAACCGAACCCCTCCACCCGCTGTGAATGTTTGCGATGATGCGGCTTTCGGGGTCTACCAGAAGTATCGACTGGCAGTCGGCGATCTTTATGAGAAGGCCAAGCCCCGAAAGGTTGGTTGCAAGCGCATCGGCCGGCGGGGCGACAAGCGTTGGCGAGCGCTTCTCGAGCCCTCGCACCGATTCCTCATCGATAAACTCCAGGGCAACCCCGTGAACCTGTTTGCTCGCGACCAGCCATTCGACCCCGGCGGCGGCTTTCACCCGTTCGAGGTTTTCCCGCACCGCCTCGGGGGCATCCCCGTTTACGCCCACGTTCAGGCTCTCATAGGGAGGGGCACTCACCCCGCCCTGCCGCGTGAAGACCCCGTGGAAAAGCCCCGGGACTGTCGATAGATTCGTAAAAGTAACGCGTGGCGGTGTTTTACACTCCATTGGGTCCGAATCTTTCTCTTTTCTTTTTTTCGCTTTCCACTCTAGCTTTTAATCAGAATGGACCGCGCAGTAAACAGAAAATATCCCCTTTTTTGCGATCGGCTGTTACAATGGATGGCTTCGAAAAACAAAGAGGAAAGAAAAAGCGATGGAAGAACTGGTAAAAGAGTGTTCGATGGTGAGGATCGAATACGAAATGAAGGTCATGCCCGGCGACGGCTCGGGGCCCGTTACGGAATCGAAGGAATGCAGCTTCGTTATGGGTGTGGACGTTCAGTACCCTTCGGTGGAAACAGCGCTCATGAACCGCAGGGCGGGCGACCGCATTCTGGTCTACATCCCGCCCGAAGAGATTTTCGGCGCGCACGACCCGGAGCTTGTCCGCGAGCTGCCGCGGGTCGACTACAAGCAGGAGCGCCTGAAAGCCGGCAGGATGTACCGCGAGATGAAGCGCGGCTCTCTTGTGCAGTTCCTGGTAAAAGAGGTCGGAGACGAGACCATCGTTGCCGACTTTAACGACCCGAGAGTCGGAACGTGGGCCGAGTTCGACATTGTGATAAAAGAGGTTCGCCCCGCGAAAAAAGAGGAAATGCAGCCGGCCTGCGCGAAGACCCCAGAATCTCTTCAATGATCCATCCCCGTGAGGCACACAGGGGCGGTGAGAAAACCCGCCGATTCCTTTTTCAGGGGATTCTTCCCCTGGACCGCTCCCGGGTGCCAAAAGATGTCCTGGCCGGCATAACCCTGGCTGCTCTGGCCATTCCCGAGGTCCTGGGATATACGAAGATCGCGGGGACTCCGGTAATCACCGGACTCTACACGATGCTCCTGCCCATGGTCGTCTTTGCCCTCTTCGGCTCCTCCCGAAGGCTCGTGGTGGGGGCCGACTCGGCCACTGCCGCCATCCTGGCGAGCGGGCTCGCAGGCCTTGCCGCTTCCGGCTCGGCGCAGTATGTGGCGCTTTGCGGTCTTCTAGCCCTCATGGCCGCAGCCATTCTCCTGCTCGCCCGCCTCATTCGCCTGGGGTTTCTCGCCGATTTTCTCTCCCGCACCGTCTTGATCGGCTTTCTTACCGGGGTCGGCATACAGGTCGCCTGCGGCGAGATCGCAGGCATGCTGGGGCTGCCCGGAAAAGCAAAGGGAACCCTGGGGGGCCTCGCCCACGACCTCGGCCATCTCGGGCAGATGAACCTCTACACCCTGGGGACGGCAGCGGGGGTCCTCCTCGTCATTCTCGGCTCACGAAGGTTTTCCAAAAAGATTCCCGGCCCCCTCCTCGCCGTTATCGGCGCCACAGCAGCGAGTTGGGCCTTTCATCTCAAATCCCTCGGGGTCTCCATCCTGGGGACGATCCCCAGCGGCATCCCGCCGTTTGGTTTCCCGCATGTCCAGCTGAGCACGAGTCTTATCCTGAGGCTTTTACCCACCGCCTTTTCCATATTCGTCGTAATCCTCACGCAGAGTGCCGCCACCTCGCGCTCCTATGCCGCCCGCTATAACGAAAGCTTCAACGAAAATCTCGACCTGTTGGGTCTCAGCATGGCGAACCTTTTTGCCGGACTTTCCGGCACCTTCGTGGTAAACGGCAGCCCCACCAAAACGGAGATGGTCGACGGCGCGGGGGGACGCAGCCAGCTTGCGCACATCACCGCAAGCGGTGTCGCCCTCCTTACACTTCTTTTTCTTACCGGCCCCATGCAGTTCATGCCCGAGGCAGCCCTTTCCGCCGTGGTGTTCCTGATCGGCCTGGCCCTGATCGACGGCAGGGGTATGCAAAGAATTTACCGCGAAAGGCCCGCGGAATTTTGGGTAGCGCTCATCACGGCGGCGGTGGTCGTCTTCGTGGGAGTCGAGGAAGGGATTCTGCTTGCGATGTTTCTTTCGCTCGTGAGCCACACCCGGCACGGCTACCGCCCCAAAAACATGCTCATCGTACAGACCACCCCGGAAGAGTGGGTGGCAAAGCCCGTCGCCTCCCGGGCTCATTTCCTCCCGGGGCTTCTCATGTACCGTTTTACGCACGGCATGTATTACGCCAATACGGAAGTTTTGGCCGACGAGGTCACCCGGCTCGTCAGCCAAACCTCCCCCCCCATCACCTGGTTCTGCATTTCGGCCGCCGCGATCGACGATATCGACTATTCGGCCGCCGAAACCCTGCGCACCCTCCATGCCCTCCTCAAAGAGCGGGGAATACGGCTGGTATTCTCCGAGGTCGCAGACGAGGTCTACGCCCAGCTCAAACGGTCCGGAATAACGACCTTGGTGGGAGACGACGCCTTCTACCCCTCGGCGGCTTCGGTCGCGCGGGCCTACCGCAGGACCGGGGCTGCTCAAAACGCCAGGCCCTGAGGGCCAAAAGCACCGGCGGCCCCCGATTTTTTCGCTTGATATGCAACCATATGGTTGCATATAATTCCCGCATGGTTACTCTTAATGATGAACAGAAGGTATTCAAGGCCCTTGCAGATGCGAGCCGCAGAAAACTGCTCGACCAACTGCGCAAAAAAAACGGCCAGTCGCTTGGCGAGTTGTGCGAGGGGTTGGAAATGAGCCGCCAGGCGGTGACCAAGCATCTGGTTTTACTGGAAGAGGCAAACCTCATCGTCACAAGAAAGCTGGGACGCAAGAAACTGCACTACCTCAATCCCGAGCCGATCTACGAGATATACGCGCGTTGGATCGACAAGTTTGAACGCAGGAGGATCGAGGCGCTTCACGATCTCAAACAGGCTTTAGAGGAGAACGAAAATGACTGAATCCGAATTCGTCTACGTAACCTATATCAAGACCACTCCCGACAAACTGTGGCACGCGCTCACCAATCCGGAATTCATGAAACAATACTGGCTGGGCGTGCATTGCGAAAGCGAGTGGAAACCGGGTTCTACGTGGAAAATGGTTTCCGAAACAGGGCAAATCACCGATATGGGCGAAATTCTTGAGAGCGATCCCCCCAGACGCCTTGTCATCAAATGGCGACACGAGTGGAGAGCGGAGTTAAAAGAGGAAGGTTACTCCCACTGCATGTTCGAAATCGAACCTGCGGACAATTCCACAAAATTGACGGTCACACACAGAATCGACAGGAAGCCGTCGAAATTCATCGAGGCAGTGTCTGGCGGGTGGCCGAAAATTCTTTCCAATTTGAAATCTTTGCTCGAAACCGGGCAGATTGTTACAGAAACGAGGTGCGCGCAACCTGACACGAAGGGATAGAACCAACTGGCATGCCGACGTGGAAGCTTCCCGGGGGTCTTACAGGATTTACAGAATTTACAGGATTTACAGGATCGGGATTTCTCGCAAAAGTGGCTTCTCTTAGTCCTGTCCAATCCTGTAATCCTGTCCGAGTCTTTCGCCCTTGCCGCCGGGAAGAACAAAAACCCTGGACAGGATTACAGGATTTACAGGATTTACAGGATTGGATTTCTCGAAAAAGAAGTTTCTCTTCATCCTGTCAATCCTGTGTGTTTGGTGGCTCTGGAAGGCCGGGGATGACGAGGCCCATCCCCGGCGATTCCATTTTCCGCGGTTTACTCGATAAAATTTTTGAGACACGCCTGCCTGTTCGGGTTTTTGAGCTTGCGGATCGCCTTTTTTTCGATCTGGCGTATCCTTTCTTTGGAGACGTTAAAGAGCTTTCCGATTTTTTCGAGGGTCTCGGCCGGTTGGCCATCAAGGCCGAATCTCAGGCGCAGGATTTTCTCCTCTCTTGGCTGAAGAGTGGAAAGCAGCGACCTGGTCACTTCCGCCAATTCCCGGTCGGAACACTCATCGGCGGGGGAAAGCGCTTTTTCGTCTTCGATAAAGTCTCCCAACCGCTGTTCGTCTTCCCCAATGGGGGTTTCAAGCGAAATGGGCTGAGCGGCCAGAGTCAGCACCATCTGCACTTTTTCCACAGGCAGTTTGGAATGCTCGGCGATTTCGGCCGCCGTGGGTTCGCGGCCCAGTTCCTTCAGCAATTCGTAATAGACCTTGAAAAACAGGTTTTTGAGTTCGATAAAGTGCACGGGCAACCGTATCGTTCTGGTCTTGTCGTAAATCCCGCGAATGATGCTCTGCCGCACCCACCAGGTGGCATAGGTGCTGAACCGGTTGCCCTTGGTGTGATCGAACCTGCCGACGGCCTTTAGAAGCCCCAGGTTTCCCTCCTGGATCAGGTCATCGAAAGTCATGCCCCGGCCCCGGTAGCGCTTGGCTATGCTCAAGACCAGCCGGAGATTGGCCCGGACCATTTCCTGCTTTGCCGTGTCGACCGCTCTCATGATAGCCCGGACCCGGTTGAGGGTGGCGGGGAAAAGCGGGTTTTGCGGCTGATCGGATACGGCGCGCTCGAGCGTCCGCACGATTACCTTGAGCACCTTGTCTCTTACGCCGGGGAAGGTCTTCTCATGCTCCAGCAGCTTTTTGACCTTTTCGTTAAGGTCTGCCATTATCCGGTCATCATCGATATGTCCCCGGACCATCTCCACCAGGTCGTCCTGGCCGTGTCGAATGATCTGGGCCAGTTCGGTTTCCCGCTCCTGGGTGAGAAGAGGATAGCTGGACACTTCCTTGAGATAGCAGGTGATGTGATCTTCGTCGAAATCTTCTACGGCGACCGCAGCAGTTTCGGCCTCGCCCTGTTCTTCCTCCTCATCGACTTCCATCTCGGCTAAAACCGGAATGGGGGCTTCTTCCCCGGAGTCTTCCCGATCGATATTTTCCAGGTCGAGGTTCGAGTTTTCAAAACGGCCCTCTATGGAGCGCCCTTGGAGGAGGCTTTCGAAGTCCGCCTCCGAATCGGGCTTTTTCAAATAATAATCGAGCGGAAGGCACTTTTCAGAGCCGTACGATTTCATGCTTTTCTCCTTCGCGGCAGCCGGAAATTTAAAAAACTCGCTGCCGCTACCCCCGGCAAATATGCAAAATTGCAGCCATCCGGAAAAGCTTACACTACTGAAAGGATGACTTCAATAGTAAATAAGTTAAGATATTTAAAGTTGTTAGTCAACAACCGATAGCCGGTCTTTGAAACCGAAAAAGCGGCGTGCCCCTTTTTTTTCGGAAGCCGGCACTCTCTCGTCGTTTCGGGGCGAGCCGGATTACAACTTGAATTTCGGTCTCCATTGGATATAAAGTAAGTCATCCGCAATGCCGAGGAGTGATGATGCTTTGCAAAAAGTGCAACAAAGAAGTCGAAATAGTGAAAACCTGACACAAGGCTCACCTGCGCTGCCGGGAATGCGGCGCGATCTATAGCATACGGGATTATCGCGAGGAACTCACCGACGAGATAGAAAAGGAACTATCCTTTTGCCGGCTGGACCGGATCTGAGATAATTTGCCCGAACCTTTACGCGAGTTTTTCCCGGATCAATTTTTCGGCGAGCCCCAGGGCATCCTCGATTTTTTCGGGCATGTTTCCACCGGCTTGAGCCATATCGGGCCTGCCCCCCCCCGAGCCGCCCACCTCTTTTACGATTTCCTTTATGAGATTTCCTGCGTGGAGTTTTCCGGTAATGTCGCCCGAAACGCCTGCGAGAAGAAACACCTTAGGACCCGAAACGGCGCCCAGAACGGTTACCCCTCTGGCGAACTTTTCTTTGAACCTGTCGTTTATCTCACGGAGCGCCTTGGGATCGTCGGCTTCGATTTTGGCAACCAGGACCTTCGCTCCGCCAATCTCAACGGCATGATCGAAGAGGTCTGCGGAGCGTCTTCCGGCGGCGGAGGCCTTGAGGGCTTCCAGTTCCTTTTCCACCTGGCGCTGTTGGGCAAGAATTTTTTCGACGCGTTCGGCAACTTCTATCGGAGCGACCCGCAGGGCGGCAGCCGCCCGGTTGAGAACCTGCCTCTGACGGTTCAGGTACTCGAGCGCATGCCTGCCGGCGAGGGCTTCGATTCTTCGGACCCCTGCGGCTATTCCGGCTTCCTGAAGTATCACGAAAAGCCCCAGTTCTCCGGTCGCCCCGGCGTGGGTGCCGCCGCAGAGTTCGCGACTGAAGTCGGGAATTTCGACCATTCGGACCCGCTCGCCGTATTTTTCTTCGAAAAGCGCCATGGCCCCGGTTTTAAGGGCCTCCTCCAGGTCCATGACCTGGACGCTCAGGTGCCGGTTTCTGCGGATTTCATCGTTTGCGAGCTGCTCGACACGCGCCAGTTCCTCCTCGCTCATGGCGGCAAAGTGGGTGAAGTCGAACCGGAGGCGGTCGGGGGCGACAAGCGAGCCGGCCTGTTTGACGTGGTCTCCGAGCACTTTGCGCAAAACGGCGTGTAGAATATGGGTGGCCGTGTGATGAATTTCGGTGTCTTTTCGAAGATCTGAGTCAACGACCAGGTGTACCGCGTCTGCGGTGTGGAAGGAGCCGGTTTCGACCCTGCCGACGTGCACCAGGAGATTTCCGGGAAGTTTCCAGGTATCCAGGACAGCAAGTTTACCGGTAGGCCCGGTGATCGTTCCCCTGTCGCCCACCTGGCCGCCCGCGGCCCCGTAAAAGGGAGTGGCGGCGGCGATGAGCTCGATGTCCATTCCCTCGGAGGCCGTTCCGATTTCTTCTCCCCCGCTCACCATGGCAAGGACCCGGGAATCGGCCTGCGTGGTTTCGTAGCCGAGAAACTCGGTGGTTATGCCCCTGGCGGCAAACTGGCGGAAGACTTCCGAGATTTCGCGGTCCCCGCTGCCTTTCCAGGCCGCGCGGGATTGTTCGCGCTGCTTTTCCATGAGGTCCTGAAAGCCGGCCTCATCGACCTGAAACCCCGAGTCTCTGGAGAGGTCGGTAATGATGTCGATCGGAAATCCGTAGGTGTCGTAGAGCTTGAAGATGAGCGAGCCGGGGATGGTTTGGGCTTTTTCGTCCGTCAACCGTTTTATTTCGGACTGCAGGAGCTTTAGCCCGTTATCCAGGGTTTCGTTGAACCGTTCTTCCTCGTTCAAGATGACGCGGGTTATGAAGCTGCGGTTTTCGAGCAGTTCGGGATAGGCGTCCTGCATGGATTCCATGACCGATTCGGCGACTTCGGACAAAAACGGGCGGTCCATGCCCAGGAAGCGCCCGTGTCTCAACGCGCGCCGAATGACGCGCCGCAGCACGTAGCCGCGCCCCTCGTTTCCGGGCAGGGCGCCGTCTCCGATAAGGAAGGCCGCCGCGCGGCTGTGATCGGCGATGACCTTGAAGGAGACGTCCTTTTCGGCCGAGTCCCCGTACTTGTAGCCGGTAAGCTTTTCGATCCTTGCCATCATCGGGGCGAAGAGGTCGGTATCGTAATTGGAGGGGACCTTTTGCAGCACGGCCGCGATTCTTTCAAGCCCCATGCCGGTGTCGATGCTGGGCTTGGGAAGGGGGGCGAGCACGCCCTCTTTGGACCGGTTAAACTGCATGAACACCAGGTTCCACAACTCCAGAAAGCGATCGCAGTCGCACCCGGGCCTGCACTCGGGCCTGCCGCACCCGATACCGGGCCCCTGGTCGATGAGGATTTCCGAACACGGTCCGCAGGGGCCGGTATCGCCCATGGACCAGAAGTTGTCCTTGGTCGGAAAAGTCAAGATCCGGTCCGCGGGAAGATACTTCGCCCAGAAGGAGCGGGCTTCCTCATCGGCTCCGAGGTTCATTTCCCGGTCGCCTTCGTGGATGGTCGCGTAGAGCTTGTCTTCGGGCAGCCCCAGTTCCACGGTCAAAAACTCCCAGGCAAATTGTACGGCATCCTCTTTGAAGTAATCGCCGAAGGAAAAATTCCCGAGCATTTCAAAAAAAGTGTGGTGGCGCGCCGTGCGACCCACATTTTCCAGATCGTTGTGCTTTCCGCCCGCCCGCATGCATTTCTGGCTGGTGGTCGCGCGGGAATAGCTCCGTTTTTCTTCGCCCAGAAAAGTCCTTTTGAACTGTACCATCCCAGCGTTGGTGAAAAGCAGACTGGGATCGTCGTGCGGGATTACCGAGGAGCTCTTTACGATCGCGTGCCCGCGCATTTTGAAAAACTCGAGAAATGCCTGCCGGATTTGACTGGCTTTCATGAATAGAATCTCCCGACTAAGAAAGAATAGCGGATTATACCGGGTGCGAGCCCCATTTTCATCCGACCGTGGATCTTTTTCCGCCTCACTCCGCTACGGCCGCAGCCGGGGCGAGCGGCTTGAGGTTGTTGGCCAGGCGGATTTTGCCCTCGATATCGGTGATGAGTTCCGGATGGTCCCTCAGGAAATTTTTCGAATTTTCTCTTCCCTGCCCCAGCCGTTCCCCGTTATACGAATACCATGTGCCCGATTTTTCGATGAGGTTCAAGTCCACCCCCAGGTCGAGAATCTCCCCTTCCTTGGAGATGCCCCTTCCATAGATTATATCGAATTCAGTCTCGCGGAACGGGGGGGCGATCTTGTTTTTTACAACCTTGACCCTGGTGCGGTTTCCGACGATCTCCTGGCCCTCCTTGATGGGGCCGATCCGGCGGATGTCAAGGCGCATGGTCGCATAGAACTTGAGGGCGTTTCCCCCGGTCGTGGTTTCCGGCGAACCGTACATGACGCCTATTTTCATGCGGATCTGGTTGGTGAAAATGACGCAGGTCTTCGATTTACTGATGGTGGAAACGAGCTTTCGGAGGGCCTGGCTCATGAGGCGCGCCTGGAGTCCCACGTGGGGATCTCCCATATCGCCCTCGATTTCAGCCTTGGGCACGAGTGCGGCAACCGAATCGACGACCAAAACGTCGATCGCGTTGCTCCTTACGAGGACTTCGGCGATCTCCAGCGCCTGCTCGCCGTAATCGGGCTGGCTGACCAGGAGGTCTTCGACCACGACCCCGAGTTTTCGGGCATACTGGGTGTCCAGGGCGTGTTCGGCGTCTACGAAGGCGGCCAGACCGCCCATCTTCTGGGCTTCGGCGATGATATGGAGCGCCATGGTGGTCTTTCCGGAAGACTCCGGGCCAAATATCTCGATGATGCGGCCCCGCGCAACGCCCCCGATACCCAGGGCGATATCGAGCGACAAAGACCCGCTCGAAATAACGGAAACTTCCATGTTTGCGCCTTGCCCAAGCCGCATGATGGCGCCTTTTCCACACATGCGTTCTATCTGGGAAACCGCCGCATCGATTGCTTTCTGCCGGTCGTCTTCAAGTCCCATGAATCGGGCCTCCCTAATTTCGCTTCTGGTAAAATCACAAGGGATATGGGTTATTCGTCCGCTGGGGCGGGGTGTACGGAGAATGGCGTTGTAAATATAGGAGTATATCGAGCGCCATCCGGCCTCAAATCGCTTTTATACAATACAATTTGAGCGGCGTCAAAGGGTTCCGCGGAAAAGCCTGAATGAGCCAGAAGCATCTGCTGGAGCGCCTGGAGCCTGGCTCTGCCTTTGACGCGGCCAACGGTGAGGTGTGGCTTGAAAGGGCGAGTTTCCGGTGCAAACCCGAAGGCAACGAGCGCCTCTTCGAGCCGACGCGCAAGATCGGCAAGAGGAGCGATCTCCCCTCGGAGCCCGACCCAGATCACCCTGGGCGACTGGATTCCCGGAAATGCCCCGCATCCGGCCGCCTCGATGCGAATCGGCCCCGTATTTGCGGCTTCCCGTGCCAGGGCGGGTTTTATCTCCTCGATCAGTCCCGAGGCGACGTTTCCCAAAAATTTGAGCGTCAGGTGAATTCCCTCGCCCCGTACCCACCCCACCTGCGCCTCGCTTTTGCGAAGCTCCTGGATGAGCGTCCCGATCTGTCGGCGGGTCGTCTCGGAGAGGTCGATGGCAACAAAGCTGCGGATGGATGGTTCCATGGCAGTACCCTCCTCAAAAAAGGCGCCCCGCTATTCGCAAACGAGGGGCGCATCCCCGGACAGCAGTTCCCAAAGCATGGTGAGGGCCGCCTGCGCCGAATTTTCCTGAATCTGTTCGCGCGTCGCCTCGCCGAAGGAAAACTTTTCCACCCGTTCGCCCGAAGGGGTAAGGCAGGCAATGAAGACGGTGCCAACCGGCTTTTCGGCGCTCCCTCCGCCCGGGCCGGCAACCCCGGTGATGGCGACCGAGACCTGGGCGGAGGCATTTTCGGCCGCGCCTTTGGCCATAGCGCGCGCAACCTGGGCGCTCACCGCGCCGTACTGGCCGAGGAGTTCTTCCGGAACACCGAGCAGTTCGTTTTTCGCGCGGTTACTGTAGGTGACAAAGCCCCGGTCGAGATAGTCCGAGGCGCCGGGGATCGCCGTTATTTTTCGCGAAAGCAGGCCTCCGGTGCACGATTCGGCGGTGACGAGCTTCCAGGAACGCTCGCGCAGGATGCGCCCGATGACTTTTTCGAGGCAGTCGTCATTGTGGCCGCTAACGTGGCGTGCGCCGATGAGGGCGACGATCCTGTCGCGCGCATTTTGCAAAAGCGTTTGGCATTCATCCTCGTTTGGCGCTGCGGCGAATATCGACACCCAGTTTTCCCTGCCCTGGGGATAGTAGCCGATATCGACACCGTCAACGGGGTCCAGGGAGCGCAGCTTTCTGTTTACCTGCACTTCGAGCAGGCCCTGAATACGGACGATGTGCTTGCGGTAGGCGCGCCGGTTGGGAAACCGCGTCTCGAGGTCGGGAAGTACGTCCTTTTCGAGCAGCAGCTTCACTTCTTCGGGCACACCGGGCAGGAAGTAGCAGGGAATGTCCTTGTGGATCACGAAAAAACCCGCCGAATCCAGGCCGAGCTTAACCGCCCCCTCGGGCAGTTCGGCCATCCGCTCGATCTCCCGCGACCACTCGACGCCGGCTTTGGCCAACCTGTCTTTTAGCCAATCGGCATAGTTGGAGTTGCAGATGAGGGGTCTACCCAGCGCCCGGGAAACAGCGGCGCATGTCCTGTCGTCGTCGGTAGGGCCTAGCCCCCCGGTCACGATGACGAAATGGGACACTTCGAGGCACCGCCAAAGGTGTTCGACGATCGTATCCTCAATGTCTCCGACAGTTACGATCCGGTCGAGGAGAAAACCGCGGGCGCGAAGTTCGGCGGCAATGTGCCTGGCGTTTCCGTTTTGTATGTCCCCCAGAAGGATTTCATCGCCAATGGTGAGCAGGCTCCCGGTGACGTGAGAAGGCATGTCGGCCATATTCCATTTCCCTTCCGTGCATAGCGCCCGCTGCGCCGTGGATGTGCAGGCGGGCAAATCATAAAACGAGCCCTCTCGGGATTTTGCTCAAGACGGGCGCAGAAACCGACAACTCTTTTTCCGGTTTAATCTAAGCACCGGATGCAGGATTATAAAATCCCGGCTTCGGCCCATCAATGACTATTTCAAACCCGATCTGTCTGTGGCGCAATCTGTTTCTTGACAGATCGCCTGCAGGGCGCTAAAGTGGCCATTCCGAATTGGGAGTTTCCTCCTTTTCTGGAGGGATGGCCGAGTGGTTTAAGGCGGCGGTCTTGAAAACCGTTGTTCCGTTAGCAGCGGAACCGTGGGTTCGAATCCTACTCCCTCCGCCAGCTGGATATTTTCGGGAGAGATGGCCGAGTCGGCTGAAGGCGCTCGCCTGCTAAGCGAGTGTAGGGGGTAAACCTCTACCGAGGGTTCGAATCCCTCTCTCTCCGCCACCATACACGAAAAAGCCCCGATCCGATCCCCCGGATTCGGGGCTTTTTCGTTCCGGAATTTCAAAAAATCGTACCGATTTCGTACCGATTTTGAAAAAGTGAAACTTTTACTTCTTTTTCCCCGCCCCCATCACCACTCCCCGCACAAATTCCGCGACACTCTCCGGGTCCTGTTCGCCATCCGAAAAATTTCTATCGCTAAAAATCGCATTGAAGTACAATCCTTTGTGAAAATACTGAAAAAGGAGACATCACATGAGGACATCCCACGTGCAAAGAGGGATTATCGCATTCCTTTTAGTGTCCGCGTTCATGACTCCGACACAAGTTCATGCCGCTCACTACGGAATTGAGCAGAAAGAAGCTTATTCATCGTGTGCACCCCGAAGCTACTCAAATCTTGACCTTTTGACAGAAAACTTGGCGCTTCTCGCTCGATCAATATTGGAAAAAAACGAAAGACTCGGGGTTATAAATGCCTTGACAGCGCAAAAAAGTCCCCGCTATAGCTCGGATGAAACTGCATTGCTACAAGTGGATCAGCTATTGTGGGTAAGAGACCTCATAGCGATCTGGCGACTGAACGGGACGCTGTCAGCCATGTGTCTCCAGCAGATGCAACACAGCATCAAATATTGTATCGGCTCCAATGCCAGAGTCATGCGGCTTGACAAGGCCATGCTTGACAGCAAGGACCCGAACGTGAGAAAGCAAGTTGAAATGGAATTAACGGATGAAAAGCAACTCGACAAGGTCATGCGTAGGACCCTCTTCGAAGTAGAATGGGCGCTGCAGAACACTCCGAAGCAATAAACCACGACAAAAGACGCTGCTATTTCTTCGGACGTGCCCCCATGACCAGATATCTCATGAACTGCGCCACGTCCTCGGGGTTTTGGTCTCCGTTCCAGTAGTCCCAAAGATACTGAAGGCTCTGATCGGCCTGACCCAGCGGGAGCCCGAAGGAATAGCCCGCCGTATCTAAGGCATGCCGTAGAAATCTGCTCGGTTGTACCGGCTCGTCATTCCACCACTTCCCGGTATCCTTGTAAGCGTTCCATGCGGCAGTAAAAATATCAGAGACAGGGGTAACCCGATATTCATGCCCCTGGAACGTATTGGCCGCATCACGCGCAAGAGGGATACCGCTAAAAAGCCCCAACCCCACCTCCTCGGCCATCCACTTGAGCCATCCTTCATCCTCGCTTGGCCCCTGGCCCTTTATCACCGCATGCAGGATCGTCGGCATTATGAAATACCACCAACTCCGCGCCAGCACCGCCGCAAAGTCTTCAACATTGCCTTCTCTTACCGCCTCGTAGCCTCTCCTCGCAATATCGACCTGACGGTTATAGAAATGATTCCAAAAGGAATAAAACATCGTGGTTAACTTCTGGAATTCGCCGCCTGCCTGCACCGCCGCTATGTCCTCGGGATTTCCCGACCCGTGGGCGTTTCTAACCGCCTTATCCGCGTAATAGATGGCGTCGGTTTCATTCTCCATCCCGAGTCCCCCTTTGGCCTCAGGAGCAAGGGCCTTGTCGTATGCCCCCAACCAGGTAGGAAGCGCCGAAGCCATGTCAAGCCACGCGATGCCGTGGTAGGCGAACCGCTTCGCCCCGTCGATGATTCCGCCCCCCTGGCCTTGCACTTTTTTCATGGCGTCCCGGATGTCCCGATCGAAGGTATCCAGGCGGTGGGCCATCTCCGATGAGCGCTCAAATACAAAATCACGCATCTTGGCCATGTCCCCAGGGTCGCCGTAGAAGTCCTTGAACCCACGGAGCGTCCACTTTCTCCCGATCTCGCCAATGGAGTTGGAAAGCGCCGTGCTGCCATGCACCAGCATCGTGCTTATCCGGTACCCCAACCCCATCATGGTGACGTGCATACGAGCGCCCCGAGCTACTTTTTCCCAAAACTCGTTTCCGGTCCGGTCGTAAGTCCTGTCTCCAACGGTCCTTTTTAGCATTGGAATGAGCTGGTTATACAGGTTGTCGCCGATGGTCGTCTTGAACAGGTCCCGTATGGGCTGGCTTTTGAGCACCCGGCAAAGATCGGATGTCGTTTCTCCCCACGCGAGATTATGGATAACATCGTCGAAGTGTTGGGGAATGACATCAAGAGACAGTCGAACCGGCCTTGCATAGGCTTCGATTCGAGAAATTTCATGCCCACGATAAATCACCGGCCGCCCGGCTCGCCCCTGGTCATTCATCAGGGCGTCCTGTGACAGCCGTCGCTCCATCACATCGCCCGACCTGGTCGGATCATAAGCCATCGGATAATAGCCGCCTCGATACTCTCCATAGGGAGTAACAACGGGGGCCGGCTTAATCCACTCGGGAGCAATCCCTGTCACCCTGATGCTTTTCGCTTCAATCTCAGGCCGGAGTTTCTCCATCAGGTCCCAAATGCCCTGAACAAAATCCCAATCGGCCTTTTCCATATATTTGTCAAATACCTGTTGGACCACCTCGGGGTCCCATCCCTCGCCCCGGCACATCTTCGAGCGGTTCGACTCGTTTCCCCAATTCAGAGCGAAACTCAAGAGTTCAGCTCTTGAGATGGTAAGCGGTCCACCGGTCTGGTTGTCGGTCAATTCCTTTATCTCCAGCATTTGCCCCAACCTGTCCTGGTTTTCCTTGGTATAGACTTTCCTTAAATCGTTAATCCCCTCCGACATCTGATCCATCCACTTATTGAAATAGGCGGTAGAATCCTTTATCGGGCGCCAGATCACCCGGTTCCAGATTCCATTGGAGTCTCCCCCGTCAAAACGGTCGATTACTTCTTGTTCGAGTTTGGCCATCGACGCGTGTCCTCGCCCGAAGAAATCTTTGGCGATTCGCCCTCTCGCTCTCATTCTCTGTTCGAAATCCCCTTGAACAACCAAAGGATTCCGCTCCTTGGGGAGTTCTTTGCGCTCAATGTTCGCATAGCCGCTCCTCACCATGTCCGCAATCGTCGCCGCCAAATCGGCTTTTGTCCCGCCAACCCGTATCTTTTGCATATCCCGGCCGACATGCGCAATCGACTTCACGGCATCGGAGAGGTCCCTTACCTGAGAGACAGTGAGGTCCTTGTAGTGCTGCGTCAAATTGGGATTAAAAAGCGAATCGGGCACAAAAACATCTCCGTAATCCTCCCGTATCCGCTGAACCCAATTTGAAAGCACTTCCCGAGTCTGCGCGGCGTGCGGATCGGGCCGCTTCAGTCCGAACCTCTCCAGCAAAGTATGTATCTGATCGAGCGCCCCCTGGTCCATGCTTTTGATCGTCCGGACCTTCGCATACCTGTTCGCACGATCCTCCAGCCCCTCCAGGCTCTCCGCCGCCTTCTTCGCCTCCATGTACAGCGCATGATTCAATATTTGCTGTCTTTTCGCCGCAATCGCTCCGGAGAGATCGCCGTCAACCATCGCCTTTTCTGCTGCCATCGCCGCCCGAGATTCGTCTCGAGCGTACCTGTTAAGATTCGTCACTTCCCAAATCTTCCGGTTTCCGATCGTTTCCCGCGCCCAGCTCCTGGCATCGGCAACCGGACCGAATACAGCCCGCTCTTTTCCCGATTGCCGGATAAGCGCCCGGAGTTCTGTAGCCAGAACCTGCATCGACCGCTCGTTATGCACCGCGTTTTGCGCCTCTTCAGGCAGTGTCCCGTCAGTCGCCGGATCTCCGAAATACTGCCGCAGACGCGCTGTAAGGGCATCCTGAATGAGATGCTGACGAAAGCCGTCTTCACTACCGACCTTCACCCCTTTTGCGGCTAAATCACGCCTCTGCGCCTCCAGGCCGAACAAATCCGTAAGCATGTCGAAGGCGGAACGGTAGCCGAACATCTCGGCCACGAGTTGCGGGTCGGCGCCCCCTTCGTTTTTGATGAGGTTAGACGGCAGTTCTCGCAGATTATCTTCTCCCACCAGCCGAACAAGTGCCTGCCTGTCCAATCTCACCGGGGGAAGGTTCCCGGCGTCTTCTTCGCCAAGCATCTTCCCGTTTCTCAAATAGTAGAGCGCCTGGATATCCTTCCTGGCATTCACTTCCTGTTCGACTTCGGGCCTCAACTCCTCGGCTTTCTGCCTCCACTCATCGGAACGTTCTTTCACCAAAGCCGCCATGGCCTTCTTTTGGACCTGCGACCGGGCCTCATCGACCGCCTTTTTCACGAGTCCATTGTAGGCGCGCCACTCGGCCGAGGTCATACCGGCCTGCTTCGCGTCCTTGAACAAGCTCCCAAGCCTCGATTGCTGCCGCGCAACTTCGATCTGCTCATCGGTTGCAAGCATCCGGTCCATAACGCCGCGCACCTCAGGGG
>JBMFWU010000043.1:0-35245 GCA_049964955.1 Syntrophobacteraceae bacterium | reverse complement strand
GGAGACTTACGTCATCTTTCCAGAAGAGCCGATTATCACGGACCATTTTGTTCATTCCCAGCGCCTGTCAAAAGATATCGGACTTTACAGAACAGCTCCAGAACTGTTGTTAAGCAAAGTTCCTGCCATTAAGAGCGCTCGGGGGGGCATCTGAGGCGGATATGAGTCTTCACCAGCCTGCGCGCGACATCGCGTTTTCCCTCCGGTTCGGCTGAGGAATCGTAGGAAGAGGCAAAAACGTTGGTATCCAGAAAGAACTTGCCTCTCATGGAGCTCATCTCAACTCCAGGTCTTCTTCCCGATCTGCGCCCGGTTCCTTGTGAGGAAAGCATCAAGACCCTTCAGAGCGGCCTCCCGACTGGGATCAGTTGCAATAAATTCCTCGAGTTTTTCTCTCACAATGGCGTTGCTCGAGGTATTCCTCT
This sequence comes from Syntrophobacteraceae bacterium, assembly GCA_049964955.1. GTDB lineage: Bacteria > Desulfobacterota > Syntrophobacteria > Syntrophobacterales > Syntrophobacteraceae > SbD1. The sequence continues at coordinate 34,820 of JBMFWU010000043.1, read as the reverse complement.
GCAGGGCCAGACGGCGTGCGCGGTTCAGAAGTTAGTCATGGATTGTCAACGTCAGATTTGGCATCTTGATCTCCCATTGTCACAACATTCTTATGGCTTTGAGATAGCGCAGCAACTGTGCTCTGACAAGAGGGGCGTGTCTTGCACGATCAAGAATCGCCTTGACTTTACAGGATTCGAATGTTATGGAATTTTACCGTTTTTCGAGGGCGATGGAGTCCGCCCGTAACCGCCCCCTTCAGGCTGATGACTCCTGCAAAGCTGGTTAGGCGTCTTACGCAGGGAATCAGAAGGGTGGCGGTCGCATTGCGTGGAAGTAAATCTCGTTCCTGCCGACTGATAGTTCCCGAGCCATTCTTTCCTGAAAACTGCCCATGAGATGCACCATATCGGCAAGTTATGTGCAAATGGCGGCTGCCGCGCTGGAGGGCTTTGTCAGCGCGCCGCTCGGGTGGGGATGCTTTGCTCTGCCCCGGCGGGTAAACCCGGAGATTGCTTGTATGGAAAACAGAATTATTTCGGATGCCTTTCAGCTTCATCCAGGAGCGGTGCTCAAATTCTTTTGCGAAAAATTCAAATTGCTCTTCACCAGCGGACCGCTTCTTGTCGTGGTCGGCGGAGGCTTGGGAGCCCTTTCCCGGTATGGGGTCGCATTGTTTGCGGCGAGGTTTTTCGGCACCAGATTCCCCTGGGGAACTCTCATCGTCAATTTGGCCGGCTGTTTTCTCATCGGCCTTTCCTTCGCGTTCGCTGGGCGCGGACTTAGAATCATGAACCCCTCGATGCGCCTTTTCTTCATGACCGGGTATCTCGGAGGGTTGACGACTTTTTCGACCTATGCTCTGGAGACGGTCAATGCCATTCGCGGAACGACCTATATTCTGGCTCTGACCAACTTTTTGACCAATAATCTCGCCGGAGGCGCCCTGGTATTGCTTGGAATGTGGGTGGGGAGGCTCTAAAACATGCTGCAGTATAAAGTGATCGAGATATTTACGAGCGAAAAGGCGCACTGGCGCGGGGAGCAACTCCAGGCGGCGGTTGTCCAGGCCGTAAACGAAATGAAGGTTGCGGCGCGCTGCATCGTTACCAGGGGAATCGAAGGATCTTACGAAAACGGCGAGATCGCAACGGGCAGACTCGAGGTCCTTTCCTATAACATGCCCGTGCACATCACGATAATCGTCCCCGCCGCCGAATTGGAGGGTATCCTCACCAGGGTGGAGGCGATGGTGAGCGAGGGAATCGTCGCCGTTCGGGACGTGGAGGTCGTCTACCACAAAACCCGCCAGGCATTGATCCCGGGCAACACAAGGGTGCGCGATATCATGACCGCTGCCCCGAAGCGGGTCGGTTTGACCACCCCGGTGAGCGAGGTGGCCAAACTGCTCCTTTCCTCCGATTTTACCGGACTTCCGGTAGTCGATGATCAGGACCATCCCGTCGGAGTCATCTCCCAGGAAGATCTGATTTACAAGGCCGAACTGCCGCTGCGCATCGGTCTATTGGCCCAGGCGGAAAAACAAAAGACCGAGGCGATTCTCGATGGTCTAAAGCCCCGTCCGGCAAAAGAAATTATGTCCCAACCCGCGGTGATCATCGAGCAGGACCGCATGGTCACTGAAGCCGCCGGACTGATGCTCAAAAAAAAGGTGAAGCGGCTTCCGGTCGTCGATGACACCGGAAAACTGATCGGAATCGTCTCCCGCCTGGACATCTTCCGCGCCTCCACGACCGAGTGCCCGAATTGGTGCGCCTTTCAGGCCCAGGGCGTGGCTGTCCACGGCTGGCGCTTCGTCTCCGACATCATGCGCAGAGACACCGTCACCGTTTTTCCGGATACGCCTGTCGAAGAAATTATCCTCACCATTGACTGCAACGATATCCAGCGGGTGTGTGTAGTCGATAAAGAGGGATACTTCAAAGGGTTGATTTCGGACCGTGACCTCCTGATCGCTTTTTCGGAGCGTCACCCCGGCGCCTGGGAGTACTTTGCCCGTAGAATTCCCTTTACCGAGCGGGGAAAAATGGACAAGGAACTCAAAAGCCTCTTAAAGGCGAAAACAGCCGCCGAGGTCATGAACACGCAAGTCGTAACCGTTCTCGAAGATACCCCGATCGAAGAAGCCATGACGGTCATGCTGGAAAAGGCGTTCAAGAGGCTGCCCGTGCTCGATCCGGAAGGCAGGTTCAAGGGAATGATCAGCCGGGAGTCCCTGTTGCGGACCATATTCGCTCGGTGATCGGGCGGGCGGTGAGCCAAGGGTATTACGTTCCGAACCCGACCTAAGGCACGCAAAATCCCCCTAAATCCCCCTTTTCCAAAGGGGGACTTGGGTTCGAATCACCCGACGCGTTCCAGGGGGGCCGAATGGACGCCAGGTCGGGTCGAATTTCCGGTCCGATGGCCTTTGTCTCTGCGGTCTTCGCGACCGGATGGCTAACCTATCCGCCCGCTGACTTAGCCGACGGGCAGACCATTCTTAAACGACATGTCAAGCCGATATCGCTCTTGCCCCGCCACCGCCGAAGGCAGTGGCGCTCCCGGCCTGGCGACCCGGCTGCGGCGACCCGCCGCTCGCCTAGGCGAGGGTCTTGCGGTATTCGCCATCCATTTTCAACCCTTCGATATCGGAGGTCTTCTCGCCGCGGGAGGATTTGATCCGGTCGATGTTTCTCTTTACGACCGCGCGCCTGTTGGCGTAGGCGAGGGCGGTTTCCTCGGTGATCTGCCCCCGTTTGTAGAGGCGCGAGATGCTCATGTCGAAGGTCCCCCAGCCGAACGGCTCGCCCTGTTCCATCATTTCATAGAACGTCTTGCCTTCGGCTTCCCCGTTCACGATGGCTTCCTGGACTCTCAGGCTGTTGCCCATAATTTCGAGGGCCGCAACGCGTCCGCCGCTCACTTTGGGAAGAAGCCTCTGGGAGACGACCCATTTCATGCTGTCGGCCAGGCGGATGCGTATGAGCCGCTCCTCTTCGAGTTCGAACATGCCGACGATGCGGTTGATGCTCTGGGCCGCATCGGTTGTGTGCAGCGTGGTGAGCACGAGGTGGCCGGTTTCTGCGGCGTTCATCCCGATTTCAACCGTTTCGCGGTCGCGCATTTCCCCCACCAGGATCACTTTGGGCGCCTGCCTCAAGGCGGCGCGCAGTCCGTTTGCAAAGGTGTCGAAATCAAGACCCAACTCGCGCTGGTTGAAGGTGGCCTTGAGGTGGGGGTGAACGAATTCGACCGGGTCCTCCAGGGTCACTACGTGGTGGGCGTGGCGGGCGTTGATTTCGCTCAAAACCGCAGCCAGGGTGGTCGTTTTTCCGCTGCCGGTCGCCCCGGTCACAAAGACGATGCCGACTTTTTCCTCGGCTATGCTCTTCAACACCGGGGGCAGTTGCAGTTCGTCCACCGTAAGGATTTTGGTTGGAAGCTGCCGCATGACGATCGAGTAGGTGCCGCGCTGGGAAAAGACATTGACGCGAAATCGCGCCCGGCCGGGCAGGTGATAGGAGACATCGCACGACCCGGTGTTAAGAAGGTGGCGCAGGCCTCGGCTGTCGTTTCCCACCAGGTTGAGGGCTATGGTTTCGGTGTGAAAGGGGGTGAGGGCGCCGAGGCCCAGGGCTGCGCACACGGGTCGCAGCTGCCCGTCGATCTCGGCCTGCATGGGTTTTCCCACGGTGAAATTGATGTCGGATGTGGTGGGGGCCTCATCCAGAATACTCGTAAGAAGCGCGTCCAGTTCTTCTTTTCTCATGACCGTCTTTGCTGCCTCCCTTTTGCCCCGCCGAAAAGAGTCTACACCTCGGTAAAGTCCTGTGGAGGCTCGGTGAGGTAGGAACGAAACTTATCCTTGTCCACGCATTTCATGTACGCTTCCGTGGGGTCGATCCGGCCTGCCTTGAGGTGCGCGGCGATGGCATCGTCGAGCGTCTGCATTCCGTATTTTTTCCCGGTCTGCAAGGCCGATTGGAGCTGATGGGTCTTCGATTCGCGAATCATTGCCCGTACCGCCTGGGTTGCGATGAGGATTTCCACGACTGCGATTCGCCCCTTGACGTCGATACGTTTGAAAAGCGCCTGGGAAATTACGGCCCGGATCCCGTCGGCCAGGGTCGAGCGCACCTGTGCCTGTTCGCCTGTCGGGAACACCTCAATGATGCGGTCGATGGTTTTTGCCGCGCTCTGGGTGTGCAGAGTGGAAAAGACCAGATGGCCCGTGGCGGCCGCTTCGATGGCCAGCCGGATTGTTTCGAGATCTCGCATTTCACCCACCAGGATGATGTCGGGGTCCTCACGCAGCGAGGCCCTTAGAGCCGAGGAGAAGGTCTGCGTGTGAGAGCCTACCTCCCGGTGGTTCACCAGGCAGCTCTTGCTCGTGTGCACGAATTCTATCGGGTCTTCGATGGTGATTATGTGTTCTTTTCTCTTCCGGTTGGCCTCGTCGATGATCGCGGCAAGGGTAGTGGATTTGCCGCTTCCCGTCGGGCCGGTCACCAGCACGATCCCGCGGGGCAAAAGCGCCAGACGGTTTATCACCGGGGGAAGGTTCAGTTGCTCGACGGAGAGAATTTCACTGGGAATCTCCCGGAAGACCGCTCCGATCCCGTTTTTTTGAACGAAAAAGTTGGCGCGGTACCGGGCAAGCCCGGGAATTTCATACGCGAAATCGAGGTCTCCGGTTTCCTCGAATATCTTGATCCTATCTTCCGGCGTGATCTCGTAGAGCATCGTGCGCAATTCGTTGTCGTCGAGGGTCCTGTACTTTACCCGCTCGAGATCGCCGCGAATCCTCAAAACCGGCTGCTGGCCGGAGACCAGGTGCAGGTCGGAAGCTTTCTGCTCGTTCATTAGCTTGAAGAAGGCATCTATTTTTGCCATGGGCCCTCCGTAAAAGAGAGAAATCAGTCGCGCTCGCAGACCTGGCGGTCGGCTGTTGAATATGCAATCCCTATGCCCGGGGCCTGTTGCAATCGTCGAGTCGTGTGAGGCCCGCTTTTCGCGCGGCTTCCAAATCCTCCCGGTATTCCTTTTGAATCGCAGACAAGCTCTCCCACCTGCCTGTGCATCTCCCGAAGCGCTTCCCGAGCCCGAAAGGGATAGTCCGGGGCCCCGCAGAATTGCCTCGCCGCTTCCCTTTCCCAGAATTTGAAGTCCGGCATATATATATCGACTATTCCTTCCAAAAGCTTTAACGCCGAAACACGCTCGTAGCCGCCGCAATTGTAGACGAGCGGGACGCGCAATCCCTTTTCGACGGCGATGGGAAGTGCCTGGAGAATGGGGGCGATGACGTGTGTGGGGGTGACAAAATTTATATTGTGACAACCCCCTTTTTGAAGCGCTACCATCATTGCGGCAAGCTCCTAGGGGCGCACGGGGCGGCCTTCCCCTCCATGGCTGATGTCGTAATTCTGGCAAAACTCACAGGAAAGGTTACAGTGCGAAAAGAAAACGGTTCCCGAACTGCCTCGCCCCACAAGGGGGCGTTCCTCGCCGTAATGCGGCCCGAAGCTCGCTACGACGGCAAGGCTTCCCGTTTTGCAATAGCCGGTATTTTCCGCCGCCCTGTCGACCCTGCACATGCGCGGGCACAGAGTGCATTTGCCCATCCAGCGGGTGGCGCGCAATAGAGCTTTTTCCAGCCGACCGCTTCGATATTATGCAGCGCTCATCGTGCAATCCTCTGTTTTTTGGGGGCATTGAAGACAATTTCTTCGGATTTTCGAACCCTTGACTGAAATAGTACCATAATCCGCGGGAAATACGATTTCGAAATACACGAAATCGTGAAAAGGGACAGGACCGGTTTTCTTCCCGCTTCCCGCTCCTCGCTTCCCGCTTCTTCCCAGAGCAGACGTTGTAAATATCCTCAGTTGTGCTATATTCCCCCGACTTTCGAATGCCCAATCAAAACAAAACGGAACGGAAAGCCTGTGCCCACGGTGTACGAACGGCTTTCACAAAGAGGAGATCCCATGAGATTTCGTACTATGCTCATGTTGACCGCCGCGGTTTCGATTGCAGCCATCCTGGGACTTGGCTGCCCTGTCGAAAGCCTTTACGCACAGAGCCAGACACAGGCCCAGACACCGGCTCAGAGCCAGGGACAGCCCCAGGTCCAGGCGCCGGCTCAGGGGCAGAGTCAGGGGCAGGTGAATGACCGGGTGCGCGAGCTCCAGGAGCAATATAAAAATCTTTTAAAGCACGAGTACAACCCATCGCAGTATCATCCAGCGGCCACCGAACAGCCCTCTTTCAGTAAACCCGGCTGGTTGAATCATTCGAGGCCCAAGGTTTCCAAGAGGGCATCGCGATCGCGCGCAGGGCGCAGGACCTATGGGAAGACCTCTTCGAAGTGGAGGAAAACGCGGGGCAGAAAAGCCGCGACGCACCGGTACGCGAAGACGCGAAGGCGAGGGCATACCGCGGCAAGCAAAAAAAGGCATGTGCGAAGCCGCAGGCTTGCAACGCACGGAGCGCATAAAAACCTGAGGCGGGTCTCCTCGAAACGGGGCGTTTCCAGGCGGCGGGTCGAACACAAAAAATCGGCTGTTCGGAAATCGAGGCCTTCACGAGCAGCGAGTCGGCATCGCGGCCGCATCGTTCGCGTATCGGCAAAAAAGGCGATGAAGGGACACAGACCGAGTAAGGCTCGCCATGTGCGAAAACCCCTCCTCAAGAAGGGCCGCGGCAGGAAAAAAGCGCGCCGAAGCCCGGCTAAGTTTCACCACAAAGAAAAAAAGCATAAAAAGTGATTTTTGGTAAATTCTTAAATTGTATATTTCAAAAATTGTCCTAAAATATTCGCCATGGTTGAAACATCTCTCAAAGAGGCAAGGTACATTTTGACGGAGGAAAGGAGTTAATATAATGAAGGGGAAGGTTCTCTCGACCATTACCGCTGTTTTGTTCGGGGCTTCGATGGTGGTGTGTCCGTTGGCAATGGCCCAGTCCACCACTGAGCCGCCCGCACAGGCGCCTGCCATGACTGCTCCCGCAGCACCTGCAGCTCCGGCTGCCGAGGCGCCTGTAAAAAAGGCACCCGCCAAAAAGGCTAAAAAAGCAAAGAAACCCGCAAAGAAAAAGTACAAGGCCAAGAAAAAGGTCAAGGCGAAGAAGCACTACAAGCACTACAAGCATCCCATGAAGAAGCACGCAAAAAAGAAGGTCATGAAGAAGAAGGCAGCACCTACGGGAAACGAATAAATTTTGGTAGGGGCACGCGGCTACTTTGAGAGATAGTAGAAATCAGGGCTAAGCAAAGCCTGCCGTTTCGATCCAAGGATCGACGGCAGGCTTTGTTATTTTCAACCAGCCAAACAGGGGAGGCGAAGCCACCCACTCACCCATTCACCCATTCACCCATTCACCGATCATCCGCCCGAACGCGGTCGCTATCGTTTCCGTTTGTCCCGGTAAAAGGGTGCGAACATCCATGAGGAAATGATCCGATTCGATTCTGCCGATTATGGGGGGATCGTTTCGGCGAAGAATTGCTTCGATCCGGTTTGCGCTCAAAAAGCCGGATTGGACGGCCACGACGGAAGTGGGCAAATCCTGGGCAGGCAGAGATCCTCCTCCCACTTGTGAGAAACCGGGGCGGACCTCGATCCGGAACAAATTCTTGCGGTTCTGCGCCTCAAGGGCCGCGGCAAGATCCTCGGCGCGGCGGCTCAGTTCCTCCGGCGAAAGAGCGATCATCCGCAGGGTGGGAATTTTTTCGAGGGCCTGTCGTTCGTCGCGGTAGAGTCTCAGGGTCGCTTCCAAAGCGGCGAGCGTCATTTTATCGACGCGAAAGGCGCGCGTGAGCGGGTTCTTTTGGCACTTTTCGATCAGTTCCTTCCTGCCGACCAAAATACCCGCCTGAGGGCCGCCCAGCAGTTTGTCGCCGCTAAAGGTGATGAGATCTGCGCCCGCCCGGAGGGACTGCTGAACGGTTGCTTCCCCGCGCAGTCCGAATGGGGAAAGATCGATGAAACAGCCGCTTCCCAGGTCCTCTACGACCGGCAGACCGTGTTCGTGGCCCAGGGCTGCCAGTTCTTCGAGCGAGACCTCCCTGGTAAACCCGACGATCCTGTAGTTGCTGGTGTGGACCTTCATCAGCATGGCCGTTTGTTCCCCGATTGCGGCCACATAGTCTTTGAGGTGCGTGCGGTTGGTTGTGCCCACTTCTTTGAGAATGGCCCCGCTTGCGCTCATAACGTCCGGGATTCGGAAGGAGCCGCCGATCTCGACGAGCTGCCCCCGGGAGACAACCACCTCGCGGCCTGCGGCCAGCGTGTTGAGCGCCAGGAATACCGCCCCCGCGTTGTTGTTTACCACCAGGGCGGCTTCGGCGCCCGTCAGTTCGCGAAGGATCGATTCGGCGTGAACGTAGCGCGATCCCCTCTCGCCCCGCCCGAGGTCGTATTCGAGATTGTTGTAGCCGCTGCAAATCGTCTGGAGCCTGGCGAGGGCCTCCTCGGGCAGAAGGGAGCGGCCGAGGTTCGTGTGAATCACTATTCCGGTTGCATTGACGACCGGAAGTAGCGTAAAGGCTGCAAGCCGCTCGGCACGCTGCGCAACGGAGCGTCCAAGCTCCTCCGGCTCCAATGCCGGATACGGCCCGGCGCCCTCCAAAATCCGCTTCCTGATTTCATCCAGTTCTTCGCGTATGGCTTCCAGGACAATTCTTCGCGGATGGCGCAAAAGCGCCTGCCGAACTGCCTCCATTTGAAGCAGCGCATCCACTCCCGGTATTTGTCTCAGCAATTCCTTCGCCTGATTTTTTCCCATCACCTGAAGCACCTCTTTTGTTCTCGCTCCCCGCCACTCGCTTCCCGACTTTTTATATCAGATGAAGAGGTTGCTGTGTGATATAATGAAAATTCAAACCACACATTTTAAGAATTATATTTTGAGAATGCGGGATTTTTCGGCAAAGAAAATGACATTTACTGAATTTGAGGAACATTCCGGAATCTCCGAAGATCTTTTTGCCGGCTCTGCCGACACAAAAAGCGGTTCCGACGAGGTGATATCGTTTCTGAAAAGCACCGGGGAGTCGGCGGTGCTCCGCTCCGTCCAGCCCTCCGCCCTGGCATACCTGATCTCCATGGCGATGCGCCGGATTCGAAAGCCTTTCGTGCTTATCGCCTCAACGGACAGGGAAGCCGAAAAATTTGCCGAGACGATCGGACTGTTTTGCGGCGGCGGGAGCGGAGACCAGAGCGCTCCGGCAGCAAATCGCCGCAGGCAGGAGGGGCGTGAACCGCTCGATCGCCGGATTTGGCTTTTGCCCTCCCGCGCCGGTCACAAGGCCCGCGCGCTCGGAAAAGCCGAGGCGACCGCGAGGAGAGTCGAAACGCTCTATGGGTTGCGGACCGCCTCTTCTCCCTTCGTGGTGGTTACTTCCGCCCAGGCGTTACTCGAGCGTCTTATTCCGCCGGAGATCCTGGTAGCCAATACGCAGTACAAGGTGGCAGGAGAGTCGGTGGATACCGAAGAGTTCGTGCGAACACTCTGTGAGCGCGGATTTTTCCGGGTTTCGCTGGTGGAAGACTACGGTGATTTGAGTCTACGGGGAGGCATGCTGGACGTCTATGCGCCCCTGTACCGAAGGCCGCTTCGGCTGGAGTTTTTCGGTGACCGGCTGGAGTCCATCCGCCTTTTCCATCCGGCCACGCAACGCTCGCTGGGTCTTTTGGAAGACATGGTGGTTCTGCCCGCAAACGAGATCATTCTCGATGAGGAGGCAAAGCTGCGGGCGCAGGACACGGTCTACCAGGACGTAAATCAGGGGCTCCTTTCGCCTTCGGCCGGAAATATATGGCTCGAAAGAATTTCGGAAGGCTACCACAGTGAAGCCTTCGAGTCTGTTTTTTCGGTCTTTTTCAAAAAGACCTCCTCCCTGTGGGACTACCTGGACGACAACGCCATTGTGGTGTGGGCCGACGCCGCCTCCAGCCTCCAGGAACTGAAAAGCCGGTGGGCAAAGATCTCGGGCGATCCGGGCGAAGGTGTTTCGGAAAGCGATTGGAGAAGACCCCCCGAAGAACTCTACTTCGAGCCGGAAAAAAGCCTCGAGGCCTCCGGTCGCTTTCAGCATATCCTGGTCAATGCGCTTTCGGACCAACGGGGCGCTGCCAAGGTTTTCGACCTCGGGACCACCGCCCATACCGAGCTTGCCGCCGCAGTCAAGGCCCATGAAAACAGGGAGCGGTTGCTCGAGCCTCTCGCCTCCCGGTTCCGCAATTGGACGGGGCAGGGCCTTTCGGTCTACTTCGTTTGTGCCGGCAGGGACCGGGCCGAAAGGATGTCGGAGCTGCTCCAGGACTACAGGGTGGAGGCCATTTCGAGCAGCAGGGGATTCGGAGAGGAATCCTTCGAGGCAGGCCTTGTCAAAATCATCCAGGGAACGCTTGGGAGCGGTTTTTTATGGCCCGCCGAAAAGCTCGCCGTGGCGGCCGAAGAGGAGTTGTTCGAAAGGCGCAGTCCCCGGCGCGGGCAAAAGACTGTTGCCGGTCTTTTCTTGAACTCATTCCAGGACCTGCACCAGGGGGATTTCGTCGTCCACGTCGACCACGGGATCGGCGTCTACCGCGAGCTTGCCCATCTGAGCGCGGGAGGGGTGGAAAACGACTTCCTTCTCCTGCTCTACCAGGATGGCGATAAGCTCTACGTACCGGTGGACAAGCTCGGAAGGGTCCAGAAATACCTGGGGATGGAGGGGGAGACCCCCAAGGTCGATAAGCTCGGGGGAAAGTCCTGGGGAAAGGCGAAACTCAAGGCGAGGGAATCGGCGGAAAAAATGGCCGAGGAACTCCTGGAACTCTATGCTCTTCGCCAGGTGGGAGAGGGGCATGCCTTCAGCCCCCCCGACCGCTATTTTCAGGAATTCGAGACCACCTTCGCCTTCGAGGAAACCCCCGATCAGGCGCGAGCGATCGAAGACGTTTTGGAGGATATGACCTCGGCGCGTTCGATGGACCGCCTCATTTGCGGGGATGTGGGCTACGGGAAAACCGAGGTCGCCATTCGCGCGGCGTTCAAGGCGGTTATGGACGGAAAACAGGTGGCGATGCTTGTGCCTACCACCGTTCTGGCCGAGCAGCACTATGAGAATTTCCAGGAACGCTTCGGGGGATTTCCCGTAACTGTCGCCTCCCTCAGTCGGTTCAAGTCGGCGGCCCAGCAGAAGGCGGTCATCGCAGAGATAAAAAAAGGCCGGGTCGATATCGTTATAGGCACCCATCGGCTGTTGCAGCAGGATGTCGTCTTCCGGGACCTGGGGCTTTTGATCATCGACGAGGAGCACCGCTTTGGAGTAAGCCACAAGGAAAAGCTCAAAAGACTGAGGACCTCGGTGGACGTTTTGACCCTTACGGCCACCCCCATCCCCAGGACGCTCCACATGGCCCTTGCCGGGATAAGGGATTTGAGCACCATTGAGACCCCCCCGGAAGACCGCCGTTCCATTGAAACCTACGTGACCAGCTACGATGAATTCACCATTCGCGAGGCGCTCTACCGCGAACTGAACCGCGGCGGGCAGGTGTTTTTCGTTCACAACCATGTCCAGACCATTCGGCAAATGGCCGGCAAGCTTTCCGAACTCGTTCCGGAGGCCCGCATCGCCGTAGCGCACGGGCAGATGAAAGAACGTGAGCTCGAAAAGGTCATGCTCGATTTCATCCATAAGAAAATCGACGTACTGGTCTGTACGACGATCATCGAATCGGGTCTCGACATCCCGGCCGCAAACACCATCATCATCAACCGGGCCGACAAATTCGGTCTGGCCCAGATATACCAGCTTCGGGGACGGGTCGGCAGATCCAGCGAACAGGCCTACGCCTATCTCATCATCCCGGGGGAGACCCTCATCACCCGAGATGCCCAGAAAAGACTGCGCGCGCTTCTCGATTTCAGCGAACTGGGCGCCGGTTTCAAGATCGCCTTGAACGATCTCCAGATTCGCGGGGGCGGGGCAATCCTTGGCTCCTCCCAATCGGGACACATCGCCGCTGTCGGCTACGAACTCTATCTGGAATTGCTCGAAAAGGCCGTCAAAAGCATGAAAAATGACGGGGCACAGGCCGAAACGATCGACTCGGAGATAAACCTTCCCGTTTCGGCTTTCCTGCCCGCAGAGTATATCGATGATACCGACCAGAGGCTGATCGCCTACAAACGACTTGCCACGCTTTCTGAAGAGGAGTCTATTGAGGAGTTGGCCGGCGAGTGGCGAGACCGCTACGGCCCCTTGCCCGAATCGGCGAAAAATCTCGCCTTGATGGCCATGATGCGCCTTCTTCTCAAGCGGCTCAAAGTGGGCCGTCTGGATGGAGATGCTGAAAACCTCTATCTTTCCTTCGTGCGACCGGAAGATGCGCAGCCGCTCGCTGCCTTGTTCGAACGGAAAAAACTGAATTTCACTATGGAATCTCCCCTGAAAGTGAAAGTGGAGATTTGGGGACGCAATTTCCCGCAAAGGCTTCTGCGCCTGAAAAGAATCTTGCAAGAAACCGACGAAAATGCTACAGGCGAATCCGGTGAGTAATGACTGGTAATGGCTCTGCTCACTTTACCCATCAACGCGTTTGTGAGGCGGTTATGAACTTTGTGCACAAGACCTGGACCCTTTTTATTTGCATGATTCTTGCTCTGCTCTTTTTGTGTCCGCAGGGACGAGCCGAAATAGTTGACCGTATCGTGGCCAACGTAGACGGGAAAATTATCCTGTACAGCGACCTGCAGCATCAGGTGGCACTGTTGCAAAAACAGATGCCGACGATGGACCTTAGCGATCCGGCGCAAAAATCCAAAGTCGAGCATGAGGTTTTGCAGCAGATGATCGCGCAAAAGCTTGCCGATATCGAAGCCAGGCGGCTCAAGATAACGGTCGACGACTCCGAGGTGCAGGCAAGGCTTAAACAACTCATGGAGATGAACCATTTGACCATGCAACAGCTGAAACAAAGGCTGGAGGCCGATGGGGATTCCATGAAAAAAGTTCGCGAAAAGATAAAGGATAGCATTGCGCGCCAGGAACTCGTGCAACGGGTGCTAAAATCGAAGGTGGTTATTACCGATAAGGAGGTCGATGACTATCTTAAGGATCATGGGGAGCAGGCGGGCGCAAGCTCAAACCAGATTCGACTGGCCCTTATCGTGCTCCCGGTCGGAGGCGCCAACGGGACCCCGGCGCAAGTAAAGAAGACCGGCCTGGAGTTGGTCCGTGAACTCAAGGGCGGGGCCGATTTCCAGACTCTGGCTAAACACTATTCGAAAGGACCCGCTGCACAGCAGGGAGGCGATGTCGGGTATATGGACCGCAGTGAGGTAGCCCCTTTCATCGCCAAGGCGATCCAGGGGCTCAAGAAGGGTCAGGAATCCGATCTGGTGCAGGGGCCGGATGGGTATTATATCGTGAAAATTCTCGACGTTAACCATAAGCATATCAGCTCCGCGGACCCGACGTTGCGGGAGAAAGTACGGAACATGCTCTACGAGCAGGCGATGAGCCGAAAATATGCAGAATGGATAAAGAACTTGGAATCGAAGGCTTTCATTCAGATTTCCCTCTAAATGACGGGCGCCATTTGATGAAAGAACTTGCGGAGCTTTTAAAAAACGAAAGGCTCGACCGGAATCTGTCGGTTGAAGCCCTTTCGCGGTTTAGCGGGATAAGTGCGTCGATGCTCGAGTCTTTCGAAAGTTTCGACTTCGAGCGGTTCGGCGCCTCAATTCTTTTGCGCAATACCGTTCGCGCCTACTGCAATGCCTTGCACCTCGACGCCGAGCCGCTGATTCAAAAATACGCCTCCCAAATCGAGGCATGCAGTCTGCAAGATGAAGGAATAAGAAGATACGGACGACTGCAGAAAACCTTGTACAAACGGCGTAGGATGATCGCCCTGCCCATGCTTGTCTTCTTTCTCGCCTCTGCGAGCGTCTATTACGGGGGAGTGTGGATCTCGAAAAGGCGTTCGAAACTGTTCGCCCCCCCGGATGCCAAAAGAATTTTCTCCCAGGAGAGCCTGCCCTCCGACCTGGAGCGATTGCCCGCATCCGCGGCAAAACCCAAACCCGCTCCGGAAGCAGAGGAAAACGGCGTGGGGAAAGCGACTGCTCAATCAACTGCCCCGGTCCAAACGGGGGGGATTGCGGCCACAGAGGGTAATACTCAGTCCGAAGCTGCTCCGGAGATCCTGGCGCCCAATGGCAATGGGACCCTGACGCAGGTCCCCCCGGGCGACTCCAACGAAGCTCTGGCCGGCGAGGGGCCCGTGCAGAACGCCGAAGCCAACACCCTCAACCGCTTTACCGTGCAGGCTGTCAGCAAGGTGTGGATTCAGGTGAAAATCGACGGCCAAAAGATCCGCTCCGAGATGCTGCGCCCCGGCGAGTGCAAGGAATTTGTCGCGGCCAAGAGCATGGACGTCGTGATCGGAAACGCTGCAGGCGTCAACATGCAATGGAACGGGCAACCTCTCAATGCTCCCCGCGTCTCCGGGCGCGTTCTGCGCTTCCAGTTGCCCGACTACGCAAATCCGACCCAGGGCTAGACGCTTATGGGTAAAATGATTGTTTGAGTTTCCCGCCACGATCGGGCGTCCGGGCAGGGAGACATGACGCTCAGACTGCCGTCGAACTGTGCCGCCTTTCCGGAAATGGACCGGGCCATGTCGGGGTTCCGAAAAAGAGTGTACGGAAGAAACTGACGGATGCTTGGGGCTCGGTTTGCAGGGGATGCCCGGAGTAATCGCATATCGCCCCGATTGCTTCCGGCAGCCGGCGGACTATTTCTCTCGGCACCAGGATGCGTTCGTTATCCGTATCTATCGCATACATATCCAAAGGGTAAGGAACCAGCAGCCATGGGGGGATAAAAATCGTATAAACGTCTACGCGGTGCCGTACCGCCCGCACCTCGCTCCACCTCAGGCATGCTTTGCGCATCGGAAGGACCGGGAGGGCGCGCCATCCCGGGAGGACCATTTTCAGTTCGCCTTCGGTGATTTCCATGCGGGAATATACAGCCGAAATCCCATACATGAGCACGACAAAACCGCCAAAAATCATCGGAACGGACATAAGGAAAAACCCCGCAAGCGGGCTTTTCAGCAAAAAAGGCAAGGCCACGGCGAAGCAAAGGATGGCTACCCCGAACGGAATGAAAAAAGTCGCCGTGCCCCGCCGACTCCTGTATATTTTGCTCTCCTGCACGATCAGACCTTCACGCGAAAGGAGAAGGCGGTCATGATTGCGCCCCCGATTGCGAAGACCAGGGCGGCCACTAGCAGGAGCCCGTTTCGGCCCGAGGAACAGACCGGCTCGGGCATCACATAAGTAACTACGTGTCGGGAGGCGTCGAACTTGAACCGGGTGGCCTGTTCGGGCATGTGCAGACGGCTGACGCCCCGGATTTCCACTTCGGGTCCCGCAGGGGCGGCTTCGTTGAAATAGAAGGTCCGAGTGGTCTTGTCCAGGTTGATAAAGGAGGCATCCTTGGGGACTTTGAGCTCCCAGTGATCTGCCAGATTCTTTGCCGCCCCCAACATCTTCATGGAAAAATCCATGGTGTGATGAGCGTCATCCCACGTCGCTTTCTTGTCGGTCGCCTGCCAATCGGCCCTCGAAGAGGCGAATACGCGCAGCACCAGGTACAGGTTGGATAGATTCTGGTGCAGTTTCTCATATAAAGCCATGGAGGGCGTCAACTTGATACTGACCGAGGCATCTCCGTTTGGAGCGAGCACGTAATTCCCTTTAGCCCGGATATCCACGGCCGAGGCATGTCGGGGGAGAATCAGCAGCGCGCAAATCAGCGCCGGCAGGATGATCATGATTGCCCACGCGTGTCTTTCTAAAGACTTCATTTTTTTCTCCTTTGGAACTATCGCTTCTCCTACGCCGCTGCCAATCATCTTCGCATCGAAACGGGCTCGACCATCCCGAGAGTGTTTCTTACCTGTCCCTGCATCGATTTGCCCCCGGGGGCCAGCATGAGGCTGAGGTAGAGCGGAAGGCCCGGCGGCTGCAGAGGCCGCCCGTCCATGGTGAGAGAGACGTCGCCGCATTCGGCCGAAACACTGCGGCCTCTGAGGCTGCCCACGCAGTGGTCCACCTCCCGGAAATAGTGGTAGCGACCGTCCGGCCCCATCGCCTGGTAGGATGCCGATCCGAGTAGCATGAGGCGGGAATTGCCGCCCCGTATTGCAAAGCGCCCGCTCGTGAGTCTGCCTCCAACCGGCACGGTGTAAATCCAACGGCCGTCGATTCCGGCCACGACGGCAGGAGCAGGAGCGGGCTGCCTGGTATCGGGCTGCGCAGCTGCCTGCTGTTCCTGGTTGGGCCCCCGGGCTGCGACCTGTGCCGCCGGTGCGGCAGGGGCATTGACCAGAGCCGTGATCCCCCACCGGTCCAGGATGTCTGGAGGCAGGGACGCGAGTTCGGGATTGGCCACCCCGGACATCCACATCTTGCGCACATCGACCAGCACGAAGCGTCCGGTCTGATTGACCTTCTGCCAGGTCCGGGCGCCGGATTTAACTGCCTGCTCGAACGTAAAGGCTTTGTTGTAGCCATCTCCCACCCCGGTCGCCTCCACCGGCACAAAATTCCCGCTCGGTGTGCGAGCCACCGGGAAGCAGTGATCGTCTGTAACTACCAGGTAGGGCCGGATATCCACCGAATTCATCATGGCCGCATACAAAATCGCCAGATCGATGCACGTGCCGCTGCGCTTTTCCACGGTATCCCGCGGATACTGAATGCTTTGCACCGTCTTTATGTCATAGGAAAGTCCCGGATCGTTCATTGCCTGAGGAGACTGGTAACTGATGTGGATCGTGCGCATGATATCGTAGAGCGCCCGCATTACTTTTATGCAGTCCTGGTCGCTTGTAACCGCACCCAATCCGCCCGCCTTCTTATTGGCCATGGACGCCAGGCGGGCTATCGGAGCGTCATCCTGTTGAGAGTCAATCGCAGCAGAAAAGGCTTCCAATCGGAAGTCCTCTCTCTAATACTTTCGGGTTTCTACAGGAGCTTCTTGAGTCTTTTTTCGAACCTGATGAACGGCGGTTGGCCTTACGCCTTTCCCTCATTGGGGAAAAGACGTCCCAGCCTCCTGGGCGGCCTTTTTTCCACCATGAGTTCGGCCAGGGCGTGCGAGATGAGCGGCAGGGCGATGGTCGCGTCGCAGTAGCACTGGACGTAGCGCCCGTCATGTTTTTCCTTCCCCCAGGAAACGGCCTCGTCGAATGTGCAGCCCGAAAGCCCTCCCCATTGGGGGGAATCGGTCGTGATCTGGACGGCGTATTTGTGCGGATAATAGGTCTCATCGGTATTGGCCCGGCCCATATACTTTTTCCTGTTGGGAATCACCCGGCCGGGGAAGAGCAGGTTGGCGGTCGCCGCAAAGAGCTGGATGAAATCCTTGGGAACTCCTCCGCCAAGGTAGATCACCCCGGTTTCGTCCACCCGGTCCGCCAGGCTCATAAACTCGCAATAATCTTTCATTGCATCGATCTTGAGCGCAATCCCCTTGCTTTTGGCAAGCAGGGCGCCGTCGCCGAAAGGACTGTCCGCCACCGCAGGGCAGAATACCGGGACATCCTGTTCGGCGGCAATAGTAAGAAGGCTGCGGATGCCTCTTTTCCCCAGCCATAGACCCAGGTTGCGCAGGAACTCCCTGGAAGAAAGGGACACCGAGGTATCCGAGGTCTCTATGAACGTGGCGATCAGTTCGGTCATCTCGACGTAGTCGTCTTCTCTTCCCGCCACGTCGTAGTATCTGTTGATCCCCTGCCGGAAAAGCGCCTCGTCGTCGGCGTGATGGCTGCACAGGTAATAGGATCGGCCCATGGCCTCGATGATATCCTCGGAAATGTTTGCTCCGGTGGGCACAAGAATATCAATATACCCCTGTTCGAGCATCCACGCGATCACCTTCCACTGACCGGCAACGGAAAGCGCTCCGGCATAGCCCAGCATCACCGTTACGTCCGGGCTGGAAATCATCTGGAAGATCGTCTCGCATACCTCGCCCAGTTTTCTGCCCTGGAATCCGGTTTCCTTCATGGCCAGCAGGAGATCGGAAATCCTGCGATCCTTTTTCACCTCTACGGCCTTAACAGCCCCTTCAACCAACTGCGGCTCTTCCACCAGCTTTTTCAATTCGATTTCCTCCTCCTTTACAAGTCTGCAAACCTTTCTTTGGAAAATCATATCAGATGAGTATCTGCTGCAGATACTCCGCGCTGCGGGGGCCCGGGAAGATAGAGAAGTGATACGAGAGCGAGTGCGAAAATCCGGGACTTCCGGAGCGAAGGGCCAAGTCCCATTTCTATATGGTTTGATCGTGCCGGTCAAGCGCATGCCCGGAAAAGCTTACTCCGGGGAGGGGTGCGTTTCTGGCCGAAGAGTCGCCGGGGTCTGCGGCAACTCCTCGGCCGGTCTCATAGAGCAGCACCTTGGAAGCAGGTGCCGGGCAATCCTTACACGAGTCCCTGGTCTACCATCGCCGTTACGACTTTGTCAAAGCCGGCGATGTTGGCCCCGTTCATGTAGTTGCCGGGTGTGTCGTAGTACTCGGCGGCCTCGAGGCAGGTCTTGTGAATGCTGCGCATGATCGTTTTGAGCCGGGAATCGACTTCCTCGCGCGTCCACGGATAGCGCATGCTGTTTTGCGACATCTCAAGGCCCGAAACCGAAACGCCCCCGGCGTTGGAAGCCTTCCCCGGAGCATAGAGAATGCGCTGATCGACAAAAGCAGCGATGCCTTCGGGCGTGGTGGGCATGTTCGCCCCCTCGCACACCAGCATGATCCCGTTTTGCAGAAGATTGCGGGCGTCTTTTCCGTTGATCTCGTTTTGCGTGGCGCTGGGGAAGGCGCAGTCCGCGCGGTGGTTCCAGAGCGGATTGCAGTCGGCGGCCGGGTCAATCGGCGTGTAGACAGCACTCTTGTACTTGTCGGCATATTCCGAAATACGCCCGCGCTTCTGATTTTTGAGCATCATGACGAAGTCGAGTTTGTTTCTGGTAAGGCCTTCTTCGTCGTAAATGTAGCCGCTCGAATCCGACAGGGTCAAAACCTTTGCTCCCAGTTCGAGGAGCTTTTCGGCCGTGTACTGGGCAACGTTCCCCGAACCCGAAACGAGGCAGGATTTTCCTTCCAGGGTCATGTTGCGCGTGGCGAGCATCTCGGCGGCAAAATAGACAGAGCCGTACCCGGTGGCCTCCGGGCGAATCAGGCTTCCGCCCCAGTTCAGTCCCTTGCCGGTGAGCACGCCCGAAAACTCGTTTCGAAGCTTTTTGTACATCCCGAAGAGGTAGCCTATCTCCCGGCCCCCCACGCCGATGTCGCCCGCCGGCACGTCGGTCTCCGGGCCGATGTGACGGAAAAGCTCGATCATGAAACTTTGGCAAAATCTCATCACTTCGGCATCCGACTTGCCCTTGGGATCGAAATCCGATCCGCCCTTGCCTCCGCCCATGGGCAGGGTGGTGAGGGCGTTTTTAAACACCTGCTCGAAAGCCAGAAACTTCAATATCCCCAGGTTCACCGAAGGGTGAAAGCGCAACCCCCCCTTGTAGGGGCCAATCGCGCTGTTCATCTGGACACGGAAACCCCGGTTGATATGGATCTCGCCCATGTCGTCCATCCAGGGGACCCGGAACATGACCACCCGCTCCGGTTCTACGAGCCGTTCGAGGATCTTGAGCCGACGGTATTCGGGATTTCGCTCCATCACCGGTTCCAGCGATTCCATGACCTCGCTTACCGCCTGATGAAATTCTATCTGCCCGGGGTCTTTTTCTTTAATGATCTCTATGATCTGGTGCATCCTGCTCTTTCCTTTCGTGACACTGCCCGACATATCTGTAATGATAACGACAACTCCCCGGGGTGGAGCAACAACGCATCCCCCCCGGTGTTCGGCCCGAGTGCGGCCGATACCGAACCCTTTTAACAAAGAGTGTGCCAACTGCGCGAATGTTGCTGCCGGGGGCGCAACAAAACGGCCTGGACCTGACCTCCTCCTCAGCCTCTCCAGGCATGCCCGGCATACGGAAACGCTCCCGCAGGGCCAAACCTCCTTTCGGAGACTTTTCCACGACAGCGAATAGTGCTATTAGTAATAACGCGGGTTGGGCCGCAAATGAGGGGCCCTCGTGCCGGTTGGCGGCACCGCAGCTGCGTCTGTTCCGGATGTGGAGCAGGCGCCGAAAATGCGCGCGTGCATTTTTTGATGCGCATTCGCATCGATCGGCCCCCCGTTACCCCAAACCGATTGTACTGCAACTCCCCCGGGGGAGCAAGCGGCCAGGATGGGGATTGCAGGGAAAAGGAAGGGGTTGCACGAATGGCTCTTGGAACCCGACCGGTGAGCCTCGGGCCGGAGGAGCGCTACCACCTCGATGCATTCAACGACGCCCAGTTCAATGCCAGGGGAGACGGTATTCTCACGGTGGATGTCGAGGGGCGGGTGGTGTTTTCCGACCGGGTGATGCGCCAGCGGCTCGAAATCCACCCGGGAAGTTTTATCGGGGAGCCGTTGCCGCTCCTGTGGCCGCGGATCGAGGAGGTGATGCGGGGGGGCGGCCCTGTTTGCGACCTCGCGGTGGAAAGAATGGGGGGGCGCTTTGGCGTGACGGTCACGGCGATCCGTAAGGACGACCGGACCGTGGGGGTTGTCTGTGTCTTTGTCGAAAAGGACGAACTGGAGGCGGCCACCCGGCAGTTGCGCTACTTCGAGGAGCTTACGCGCGAGTTGCACACCATCGTCAATTCGGCTTCCGAGGGGCTTTGGATCTGCGATGGCGACGGCACGGTGCTGCGGATAAATCCAGCTTCCGAACGGATCAACCGGGTCGGCATGGAGGAGGTGGTCGGCCACAACGTGCGTGACCTGGCCTCGCGCGGCGTGATGGACTGTTCGGTCACCTTCGATGTGATGGAGAGCCGTTCGGTGATACATCGTCTTGCCACGCGCAACGAGTGCAAACTGATCGTTACGGGCAGGCCCGTCCTTGACGAGGAAGGCAACCTCATCCGGGTGGTCGTAACGGAGCGCGACATTTCGGAAATCGACGGGTTGCAGCGCCAAATCGAAGCCCAGGAGGAGCTGCGGGGACAGATTCAGCACCATCTGCTCCAGATGCAGCAAATCGAGCTGGCAGCCAGTCGCATCATTTCCAAAAGCCCCTGCATGATCAAAACGGTCAGTCAGGCGATCAAGGTGGCGGCCTCCGATTCGGCAACGCTTCTGCTTGGCGAATCGGGAGTGGGAAAGGGGATTTTTGCCGAACTCATTCACAAGCAGTCGGCGCGGGCGCAAAAACCCCTCATCACGATCAACTGCGGTTCGATTCCCGAATCGCTCATCGAATCGGAGCTGTTCGGCCATGAAAAGGGGGCATACACCGGGGCACAGTCCACCAAACCGGGATATCTGGAAATGGCCGACGGGGGGATTTTGTTTCTGGACGAGGTGGCCGAACTGCCCCTTACCTCCCAGGTAAAGCTTTTGCGCTTTCTCGAAGACGGCCGGCTCATCCGGCTGGGAGGCACCACCGCCCGCACGATCGACGTGCGCATCCTTGCCGCAACGCACCGCGATCTCGAGCAGATGGTAAAGGAAAAGAGCTTCCGGCTCGATCTCTACTACAGGCTCAAGGTCATCCCCCTCACCATTCCGCCCCTGCGCGAGCGCCGCGACTGCATCGTGCCCCTCATCCGCCACTACATCGACCATTTCAGCACGCGCAACAACGTGCGTAAGCGCCTGAGCCGTGCCGCCCTCGACGCCCTTGTGGCCTATCACTACCCGGGAAACGTGCGCGAACTCATAAATATCTGCGAACGGCTGGTGGTGATGACCGATACGGCAACGATCGATCTCGAGGACCTGCCAAGCGACATCAGCGCCTGCACGGAAACGGAGGGGTTCCAGGTGAGGGGCTGGCCCGCCGATATGACCCTTCAGGCAACCCTTGAAAGCGTCGAAAAATCGCTTCTCCTCGAAGCGGTAAGACGCTACGGCAACCAGTACCTCATCGCCGAAGCCCTGGGGGTCAACCAGTCCACAATCGCCCGCAAGTTGAAAAAATACGGAATCGAGTAAAAGATTTCTTCGCAGGGAACACGGATTTTTTTGGTTCACGCGAAGCCGCGAAGGCGCGAAGCAGAGAAGGTCTTTATGCCGCTGCTTTGAAAGCTCAACTTCTTTGATCTCCATCTTCATCTTTCCCTTCGCGTCTTCGCGGCTTCGCGTGAGACATCCCCCCCTCGCGTCTCGCGGCTCACGTAGGATGCAATTGTGCATCCTCTCGTGCCTCCGCGCGCGCCCCGCTCTGTGGGTGTGACTGAAAAACCCTGCGTGGTGCGGCTTTCCGGAAAGGTGGCATGAAATTTGTTTTTGCATCATGGCCGATCCGGAAGCAAACCGGAAAAAGGCGTCTTGTTTTCCTGAAAACGAAAATCATGACTTTTTTGTCCAACCACAAAGCGAGGTGAGCATGCTTAAGCTTTTGTTCGTAACGGACGTTCACGGCTCGAATGTCTGTTTTCGCAAGTTCCTGAACGCCCTGCCGCTCTACAAGGTCGACGTGGGAATCATGCTCGGCGACCTTACGGGAAAGGTGCTCGTGCCGCTCGTCGAAAAGTCGAAAAGCTCGTGGGAGTGCACGCTCATGGGGCAGCACGTCGATATCGAGACCAACGGCGAGTTGGAAAAGATCAAAAAGACGATCGAAAACGCGGGCTACTACTGGGTGCACCAGACCCGGGAGGAATTCGACGCGATGAAGGCCGATCCTGCGGCAATCGACGCCCTGTTTAAAAAGCTCGTCTTCGAGCGTGTAGGAGAGTGGCTTGCGCTCGCCGACGAACGGCTCGACGGGAAACCCTACAAGATGTTCATGGCGCCGGGCAACGACGACTGGTTCGTGATCGATGAGATGATCGACAAGGCCAAACTGGTCCACGCCTGCGATAACCGTGTGGTGGATCTCGACGGCCATGAGATGGTAACCTCCTCGTGGAGCAACCCCACGCCGTGGCAAACGCCGCGCGAGTTGCCCGAAGACGAACTCGAAGTAAAACTCGAAGGGCTTTGCAAACAGGTTACAAACTACGAACGAGCGATCTTCAATTTCCACGTCCCTCCGCACGGCTACTCGCTCGACCTGTGCCCGAAGCTTGACGAAAACCTGGTCATGTCGGCCGAAGAAAAGATCCATGCCGGCAGTATCGGCGCAAAACGCATGGTCGAAAAGTATCAGCCCCTGCTCGGTCTTTTCGGCCACATTCACGAGTCTCGCGGCGCCCAGAAAGCGGGCCGCACGCTGATGGTCAATCCCGGAAGCGAGTACTCGGAAGGGATTTTAAAGGGTGTCATCGTCATGCTGGATAAAAAGAAAGTGAAGGACTACGTGTTCACATCCGGTTAAAACCCGAGCCGAAGGCGTAAAAAGGGGAAAAATCAATCGTAAAGGAGGTGTTATCCATGCCAATCAAGGAGTTTGTGCTACCCAAGGACATCCCGCTTGACATCTACCCCAAGCCCGAGGTTTTCCTCACCGAAGGCAAACGCATCGCCGAAGAGGCGCAGAAGCTCGGCATCCACATGCGCGTCATGGGTCCGATTGCGCTGCACTACTACTTTCCCGATCAGATCGATCTCTACGCCGCCCTGGAGCGCCTCGCCGACCGCTACTTCACCGATATCGATTTCGCTTCCTACGACAAAACCCGGGGCAAGGTGGTCAAGTTCATGAAAGAGATGGGGTACGAATGCGAGCCCCAGACCCTGATGATGTCCGGGAAAACGCGCCATATCTATTACGGGGGCGCGGTGCCGATGATCGACGTATTCTTCGACAAGCTCGATTACTGTCATCCCATCCATTACAAAGATCGTCTCCACCAGGACCCCTGGAGCGTCACGCTGGCCGACATTTTGCTCCAAAAACTGCAAATCTGGGAAATCAACGATAAAGATCTCAAGGATATCGAGTACCTGCTGACGGCGGCCGACATTGGCGAGGACGATGAGCGAAAAATCAACCAGGCCTATGTAGCCAAACGGTTTGCCGACGACTGGGGGTTCTACCACACGGCCACCACCAATCTGGGCCGTGTAAAGGCGCACGTGGAAACGGTCAAGGTTTTTACCGATGCGCAGAAGCAGAAAATCAAGGATCGCTGCGATCAGTTCCTGGAGCGCATCGAGGAGGAGCCCAAGACGAGGGGCTGGCAGAAACGCGCCAAAAAAGGAACGGCAAAGCCCTGGTACAACACGAATTTCTCCGACTGGTAGCGGCTGGCGCCGCTGTCTTCGGCGGCGGCGGAGCCATCAGGGTATCATAGAGTTGGCCATGTGGATGGGCCAGGCGACCCGGCAGGCGGTCCCACCGCCCGGCGGGTCGCCGCGAGAAAGGAAGTGTGACTTTACTATGAACGAACGGTTACAAAACCTCAAGACTGCGGCCGACGGTACGTTTCTCATGTATATCGACGGCGAGTGGGTCCCCTCTTCCAACGGGAAATCGCGGGAACTCATAAACCCTTCGAACGGGGAAACGGTCGGTTCGGTTGCCGCCGGTAGCCTCGAGGATGCAGAACGCGCGATTCGCGCGGCCAGGCGCGCTTTTGACGAGGACGGCTGGGCGGATACAACGGCCCAGGAGCGGGCGAAGTTGTTGTTCAAACTGGCCGACGAAATCGAGGCGAACGGAGCGGAATTGGCAGCCATGGAGACGCTTTCCTGCGGCAAGCCTCTGCGGGAAGCCGAATATGATGTGGCCGATGCCGCGGGCTGTTTTCGCTATTATGCCGGTCTTGCCACCAAGCCGGGCGGACAGACCTTCGAGGTCCCGGCCCCCTCCCAGTCTTTTGTGGTGCGAGAACCCGTCGGTGTGTGCGCCCAGATCGTTCCCTGGAACTTTCCGTTCCTCATGTGCGCCTGGAAGCTGGGGCCGGCGCTTGCGGCCGGAAATGTGAGCGTGCTGAAGCCCGCCACCCTTACTCCGCTCACCGCCCTGCGGCTCGCAACCCTCATCGAAAAGACGGGCTTCCCCAAAGGTGTCGTCAATATCCTTACCGGCCCCGGTACGGAGCTTGGACAATATCTGGCGGAAAGTCCCCTTGTGGACATGATCGCGCTTACCGGCGGGACCGATACCGGACGACAGATCATGCACGCCGCGGCGGGAAACATCAAAAAAATCGCTCTCGAACTGGGGGGCAAATCTCCCAATATCGTCTTCGCCGATGCCGACTTCGAAACGGCCGTCGACTATGCGCTTTTCGGTATCTTCGTCAATTCCGGCCAAGTCTGTTCGGCAGGCTCGCGGCTGATTGTCGAGGAGTCCCTCCATGATCGGTTTGTGGAACGGCTTGTGGAAAGGGCAAAGCAAATCCGGGTGGGAGATGGGTTCGACCCGGAAACGGAGATGGGGCCGCTTGTTTCCGCGCAGCACCTCCAGACCGTTGAGCGCTATATCCGCACGGGGCTCGAGGAAGGCGCGCGCCTTTTGTGCGGCGGAAAACGCCCCGAAGGCGAACTGGGCAGCCGCGGCAACTATCTCTTGCCCACCATTTTCACCAACACCCGCCCCGATATGCGCATAGTCCAGGAGGAGATTTTCGGGCCGGTCCTGGTGGTGCAAACCTTTACCGATGAGGCCGAAGCCGTACGGCTTGCCAACGACGTCGTCTATGGCCTGGCCGGCGCCGTCTTTACCTCCGACGTCGCAAAAGCCCACCGCGTGATCAAAAAACTGCGTGCGGGGATCACCTGGATCAACACCTATCATCCCACCTACAACGAAGCCCCCTGGGGCGGCTATAAACAATCCGGCATCGGACGCGAACTCGGTACGTTCGGCCTGGAGGAGTACACGGAAGTAAAACAGATTAACGTCAACCTGGCTGTCGAACCCACCGGCTGGTTCCGTAACTGAGGAGGAACCACCCTGGCTGATGCGGGGCTGGGAGACTCTCAGCTCCCTCTCCCCGGTCAGTACCGGCAGGGGCATGCCTTGCAGTCGCAGGACATTCTTCTATGGCATCTCGGAACTCCCAATTCAGGAAAAAGCTTCCAGACGGCACTTTTTCCCGCTTCCCTCTTCCCGCTCCCGCTCTTTTTTCGGCAGGGCTGCCCTCGCAGAACTGCGTTCCCGGCGCCCCCGAAGGGGAACGCAGACCGCGCGGAATTCCGATCTGCATCGAGGATGCAGATCGGCATGATCAACCCGAAGACCTTGTGGCAAGGGCGAACATGGGCACATATGAAACCAGGTCGGTGAGCATCGAACCCGAAGAGCGCTACCACCTCGATGCATTCAACGAAGCTCAGTACAATGCCAGGGGAGACGGTGTCCTCACGGTGGATCTCGAGGGACGGGTGATGTTTTCCGACCGGGTGATACGCCAGAGGCTCGAGATCTATCCGGGAAGTTTTATCGGCGAGCATCTTCCGGTGCTGTGGCCACGGGTCGAGGGGGTGATGCAGGAGCACGCCCGGGTTTGCGACCTGCCGGTCGAACGATTGGGAGGACGCTTCGGGGTGACGGTTTCTCCGATCCTGCGGGAGGGCGTGGCCGTGGGGGGGGTGTGCGTCTTTGTCGAAAAGGATGAACTGGAGGCGGCCACCCGGCAGTTGCGCTACTTCCAGGAGCTTACGCGCGAGCTGCGCACCATCATCAATTCGGCTTCCGAAGGGCTTTGGATCTGCGACGGCAACGGCACGCTGCTCCGGATAAATCCTGCTTCCGAACGGATCAACCGCGTTACCCGGCAGGAGACGGTGGGCCACAACGTGCGTGACCTCGCGTCGCGCGGCGTCATGGACTGTTCGGTCACGCTCGATGTGATCGAGAGCCGTTCGGTGATCCACCGGTTGCACACACGCAACGAATGCAAGCTGATAGTCACCGGTACGCCCGTCTTCGACGAGGAAGGCAACCTCATCCGGGTGGTCGTAACGGAGCGCGACATCTCGGAGATCGACGGGCTGCAGCGCAAAATCGAAGCCCAGGAGGCTCTGCGGGGACAGATCCAGAACCACATGCTCGAGATGCAGCAAATCGAGCTGGCAGCCAGCCGCATCATTTCCAAAAGCCCCTGCATGATCAAAACGGTCAGCCAGGCGATCAAAGTGGCGGCCTCCGATTCGGCAACGCTTCTGCTTGGCGAATCGGGAGTGGGAAAGGGGATTTTTGCCGAACTCATTCACAAGCAGTCGGCGCGGGCGCAAAAACCCCTCATCACGATCAACTGCGGTTCGATTCCCGAATCGCTCATCGAATCGGAGCTGTTCGGCCATGAAAAGGGGGCATACACCGGGGCACAGTCCACCAAACCGGGATATCTGGAAATGGCCGACGGGGGGATTTTGTTTCTGGACGAGGTGGCCGAACTGCCCCTTACCTCCCAGGTAAAGCTTTTGCGCTTTCTCGAAGACGGCCGGCTCATCCGGCTGGGAGGCACCACCGCCCGCACGATCGACGTGCGCATCCTTGCCGCAACGCACCGCGATCTCGAGCAGATGGTAAAGGAAAAGAGCTTCCGGCTCGATCTCTACTACAGGCTCAAGGTCATCCCCCTCACCATTCCGCCCCTGCGCGAGCGCCGCGACTGCATCGTGCCCCTCATCCGCCACTACATCGACCATTTCAGCACGCGCAACAACGTGCGTAAGCGCCTGAGCCGTGCCGCCCTCGACGCCCTTGTGGCCTATCACTACCCGGGAAACGTGCGCGAACTCATAAATATCTGCGAACGGCTGGTGGTGATGACCGATACGACGACGATCGATCTCGAGGACCTGCCAAGCGACATCAGCGCCTGCACGGAAACAGAGGGGTTCCAGGTACGAGGCTGGCCGGCCAATACAACGCTTCCCGTGGCGCTCGAGAAGGTAGAAAAAACGCTTCTCCTCGAAGCGGCAAAGCGTTACGGCAACCAGTACCTCATGGCCGAAGCCCTCGGGGTAAACCAGTCCACAATCGCCCGCAAGTTGAAAAAACACGGGATCCGGTGAGGGTGGAAAGCATAGGTCCAATAGGGCCTATAGGCCCTATGCTATAGGTCCTATAAGACCTATAGGCCCTATTTGCTCATGCAGCCCTGCATCCCCCAGGTTTGAAAATCGCTGCCGCCTCTTCCCGTTGTTTTCGGAAATCCGGGTGCGGGCGGCCGACAAAAAGCACTGGCATGATATTTGTTTTAGTGGGGAGCGGCGGGTTCGGTCTCCCTTCTCTTTCGATGCGC
The DNA here is from genome assembly GCA_049964955.1 of Syntrophobacteraceae bacterium. Lineage (GTDB taxonomy): Bacteria > Desulfobacterota > Syntrophobacteria > Syntrophobacterales > Syntrophobacteraceae > SbD1. The sequence goes on along the minus strand of JBMFWU010000043.1, from coordinate 6,555 downwards.
AGCGAAAATCTCAAGACCGCCTTCCGTTTTACCGGTACCGGGAACTATTTACCCAAAACCAGCATAGAAGCTGATTCGTGGAACCAAAAGAGGAGTCAAATAGATGGATACCAAGGCAGTAGTTACCGAAGCATCACGTGTCTACGATTACATTATGAAAGAGAATCTCGATGATGCCGAAAAAGAACGTGTTCTCAAGGATTCCATTGAAAACTACAACAGCTATGTAAACCCCGGCTGGCTCATATACCGCAAATCGGTCTCCACCAATGCCGCCTTCATCGAATGGCGGGATTCGCAGGAAACCTTTGAAGACCTGAACGGCAACCAGTTCATCGACTGCCTGGGAGGCTTCGGCATTTACACCGCCGGCCATCGCAATCCGGTGGTGGTAGAGGCCGTAAAGGCGCAGCTCAATCGCCAGGCGCTGCACAGCCAGGAATTGGTCGATCCGTTGCGCGGTTATCTTGCCAAGCTGCTCTCGATGACCACTCCGGGAGACCTTCAGTACGCGTTTTTCACCAACGGCGGGGCCGAGGCGATCGAGATGGCCCTGAAGCTCGCGCGACTCGCCTCGGGCAAGCATTACTTCATCTCCATGGTCAACGGCTTCCACGGCAAATCGATGGGCGCGCTTTCCATGACCGGCAAAGGGGTCTATCGCGAACCGTACCTGCCTGCGCTCCACGGTGTGCAGCACGTCGAATACGGCAACGCCGACGCCGCCGAAGCAGCCATCAGGAATCTCATTGCAACGGGCAACACCGTTGCCGGCCTGATTGTCGAACCCATCCAGGGCGAAGCCGGAATCATCATTCCTCCCGAGGGCTACCTGAGGCGGCTGCGCGAAATTTGCGACCAGTATGGCGTATATCTCATCATGGACGAGATCCAGACCGGCATGGGCCGCACGGGCACCATGTGGGCCTGTGAAGACGCAGGCGTGGTGCCCGATATCCTCGTCTACGGCAAAGCCTTCGGCGGCGGTGTCATGCCGATCACCGGCATCATCGCCCGGCCGCACCTGTGGGTCGAGCAGATCCATGACAATCCGTGGATCCTGGGCTCTGCCACCTTCGGGGGAAATCCCCTGGCGTGCGCCGCAGCGATCGCCGCCATCAAATTTACGGTGGAAACCGATCTGCCCGGCCAGATCAAACGAAACGGCGACTACCTCCTCGGGAAGCTTCGCGAACTGCAAAAAAAGTATGACATCCTCGTCGACGTTCGCGGCAAGGGTTTCCTGATCGGTCTTGAGTATCCGACCAAAGAAGTCGGCTGGGCCGTTTCCAAGGGACTTTTCAAACGAGGTGTCATGACCGGGGGCACCCTCAACAACGCCAAGGTCAATCGCATCGAACCCCCTGGAATTCTCAGCATGGAGACCATCAATGAAATCGTAAGGCGGCTCGACGATACGCTGAGCGACGTTTCGGAGCAATTCAGAGCAGGCGCTCTTCCCGCTACGGCCTCGGCCCATTAGCGGGGGCATGGCTGCAAACCTTCATGATCCGGGATCTCCAGCAGTGGAAAACGTGCTATTCGGGGGGGTAGCGTGTATATCCGGCGGTCGCTTGCCGCGAAAGCGGCGCGTGGCCGCCCCGTCTTCTTCATTCCATCATCATATACATCGTAGAGGAGGTAGCAATGGCTGAACAGTTGGCGTATGCGCGCAAAGCGAGCGGGCTTGTGCGCGGTCTATCGATGTTGGACGCTTTTGCCGTCGGCTTCATGAATCAGGGGCTGACTCCGAGCATCTGGGTGGTCGTAAGCCTTGGCCTGGGCATGTTCATGGGGGCTAATCTGATCCTGGCGACCATCATTTCCATTGTCTTCACCGCCATCGGCTTTCCGCTCGTCTGGGGGATCCTCGGGGGGTCGATGCCGCGTTCGGGCGGGGAATACATCTACAACTCGCGCATTTTGCACCCCATCGTGGGCATTGCGCAAAGTTTTGGCGACGCGATCATCTGGCTCATGTGGATTTACGTGCTCGCGCCCCTGGCCGTAAACCCCGGCCTCACGATGACCTTCGAGTTCGCCGGCTGGCACGGCCCCGCCGCATGGCTCCAGGATGGGCATGTCCACCCCTTCCTGATCGCCTCGGTTCTCAATGTCATCGGTTTTCTCTTCGTCGTTTTCGGCATTAAGATCTTTTCGCGCGTTCAAAAAATCGTCATGTTTTTCGGGATCGGCGGCTGTACGGTCATCGGTCTCGTGCTCAGCTTTACCTCCCGCGCGACTTTCATTTCACGCTGGGATGCCTGGGTGACCGCCAACAAGGCGCCCGAGCTAACCTATCACAAGTTTATAGACGTTGTCGCCAAAGCCGCCGGCCATCCCGTCCCGACCCATTGGAGCCTCGTGCCGACCCTGGGCGTCATGGTGGCTATGTCGTGGCTTTTTGCCTACTCCTATTCGATTTCCTTCATCGCCGGCGAAGTCAAGCGCCCGGATAAAACCATCATCTTATCGAACCTGTTCGCAATTCTCGTTCCAGGCGCATTCATGCTCTGGTTTTCAATCATCATGTACCACGCCTTCGGCTTTCAGTTTCTTTCCGCGTCGGGATACGCGGATCAGAATTCCATCAAGGCCATTGCCAATCTTCCCTGGTCTACCCACTTTGTCGGCCTCACGGCGGTCATTGCCGGCTCCTCCTTTTTCGGCAAGCTCTGCAGCGTGATCGGCGGCCTTTCCTACGTCGCCTTCACCCTGTGGTGGCTGGCGTTGACCTACCTCGCCTTTCCACGCATCATGTTTGCCTGGGGCATGGACCGCATGGGCCCCAAGTGGTTTACCGACATCAACCCCCGTTTCGCCTCGCCGGTGAAGACCCACGTGCTCTGCCTGATCCTGGGGGAGATTCTTTTGGCGCTCTATTTCTTCGTCTTCCCGAGCGTCATGCAGAATATCACCGTCACCGGCATGCAGATCACCTCCGTTTTCGGCGTTACCGCGCTGGCGGCGCTGCTGTTCCCCTACTCGAAAAGAGCCAAGGGCGTCTGGGAGTCCTCTCCCTATCGCACCTGGACATTTCTCGGCATTCCCGTCGTTACCTGGGGCGGGGCCGTAAACCTGGTCTACCTGTTTCTTCTTCTCTACTTCTTTGTGGTTAAAAAAGCCGCCGGGGCCTTCACCTTCGGCTCCACAATTCTCTTTGTCGCCGTGTGGATCGCGGGAATTCTTTGGTACTATTTCTGGAAAGCCCGCAGTGAATCGGTCGGCGTCGATGTCTCGCTGACCTACGGCGAATTGCCTCCGGAGTGATTCCCGGTGCGGCGGGCGCGGGGGACCGGACGGCTGTTACCCCCCAGCCGCCTCCCCTCGCCTGACTGCAAGGGAATCGATCCTTCAGTCGGTGTCGCATCCGGTACCCCCCGGATGAGACACCGACGGTTTCCGGTGCGAAAAGGCGGGGGCGCCGCAACCCCTTCCTTTTCGCTATCCCCGCGAGACTTCTGCTGCAAACTGCCGCTTCCCGCGCCACAAATACGGGCTACAGAAACAAACACCACTATCTTTTCGCGTCGGACATGCTATGATAGCTCCGACTGTGGTATCGCTTGAAAGCGGCGCCTGATCGGTTGCAAACGGAAAACGAAAACTTGTGGAGAATAGAATGGCGAATGCCAAGGAATGCACACTGTACAGCGGCGGCCTGCGTGGCGCGGAAGCCGAATTTGGCGCTCAGGCTGAAAAACGCGGAGTGCGCGAAGTCACCTTTAGCTACGAGGGCCACCAGCCCGCCCGCACCAGAGGACTCACAGAACTTTCCCCCGAGGAAATGACCCGGGGAGATATCAGCATGGAGATCGTCTGCATGCGGATGAACCGAAGCTATTCCAATGCGGAATCCATCCGCAAGGTCATGCAGATGATCTTTCACATGGTCAACAAGGGTTTCCAGGTGTTCGTCGTGGGCTGGATCCAGCCAAACGACACCGTCAAGGGCGGCACCGGCTGGACCGTGGAGCTGGCCAAACTCTTCAACCGCCCCTTAAGCGTCTATGACCAGGACCGCAAGGCCTGGTTCGACTGGAAAGAGGGTCGCTGGGTCGAAAGCACCCCCACCATTCAATACCCGACCTTCACCGGGACCGGCACCCGCTACTTGAGCGAAGAGGGAAAACAGGCCATCCACGACCTCTTCGAACGCTCCTTCAAATCCTGACCGAGGGAATTGCAAAAAAGCGCGGAGGGGCTATCGCCCCCCCCCGCCCCCCCGCCCGGCGATCAAATTCCTTTCGTCATGACGTAGTGATCCGCAAAATAATCCTGAAAAAGTCTGCGTATTCTGGACGGCTTTTTTTGATTGATATAACAAAGATAGTAGCTTTGAAAAGGAGAAAACTCCTGGGTGCAAAACCTTTCGAGAAGTCCCAGTTTGATATCCTTTTCGACAGTACACAGGGGGAGGATGGAATATCCCATATTGCAACAAAGAAACGATTTTACGGCTTCTATGTTGTTCAATTCGATCTTTGGATGCAGTTCGACGTCTTTCTTCTTGAACCAGGAGCTATAGGCTGACCATATTTCCGAATTCTTATGCAATCCTACAAAAGGGACCTCCAGAAGCTGATGAGGGCTCGTAATTTTGCGAGGTGCGGCTTTTTTCCCCGCCACAATTGTTAATTGGTCCCGATAAAAAGCGCTTGTGCGGATGGAACTGTCTCCAGGATCCACCCCGACAAACCCGAAGTGGGCACGGCCACTCTTCAGTGTCTTAACTACCTCGTCATTATCGGATAAATTCATTTCAATATTTAAGTTCGAAAAATTATCGATAAATAATGTCAGAAACCGTGGCAATATATATATGCCGGTAGTATGATTGGAGGATATTGTGATTATTTCCTTTTGTTCTTCATGTCCGTGACGTAATGAGGATATGGAGTCATCGTACACCTCAACAATACGCTTGGCAAAGGCAAGCAAATGCTTTCCATCTTCAGTTAAGATAATCTCTTTAGGGGTCCTTTTAAATAACTCTTTATTATACTCCTCTTCCAGAATACGGATTTGCTTTGTTATCGCTGGTTGAGTTAAATATAATGATTCTCGAACTTTAGAGATGCCTCCGCTCTCCGCAACGGCGATAAATGTTTTAAAATATCTGATATTCATGTGCCGCCCCCCTCTCGTTCTCACGGATTCCGCGGTGGATTCGCGATGCGATATAGTATTTGTTGCGGGCACTTATGTCAAGCGGATGCCAAAGGGCGTGAAAAAATGAGAAGCCGTCGATGCGAGTCCTTCAGAGTCAAACGGCCGATCGCGCGAAAACCTCATTTCCCCGTAAGTGTCGGGAATTGTTGGCGGTACATGACTGTCATTGCCTGTTGCACAAAAAATCGGTTACATTAACGACGGGCCGGGAAACGCAATTTTTCACCCATCTGCCAAACTCCCTTTCCACAAACGGATGTCCGGCCGATGCAGGCCATATAACAAAAAGTTATTGGACACGATAACACATATTTATTGGCTTTGCAACTATCTACTATTATAGATGATTCTGCGTGGTACAAGCCGTCGCTCGAAAGTGATAAAGAATACAAGTAACATATTGTAATGATCATCTATAACAATTATGAATTTGACTCTCGCCCGATCCACCAGTAAAAAGTGCGGACCGAATAGCTCATTCATCGCTAAAAGATAACATCATTTCATATAAAGGCCCTGTCCAGTTCCTTACGAACAGAGGTACCGTTCTGTGGGGGGCATAATGACGGGATAGATATCGGTCCGCGGGGTGCCCCCCTGTGAGCGCCTTGAAAATACCGCGCGCGGTAGCTGTCAGGACAGGGGGCAGGGCATGGAGCGTGGTCGCAAGCGTTACACTATGGCTGGGATTGGATCGAGGGCCGTTTTCGGGGGTATTTTTTTCGATATACCGTCTTATATTATTAAAACCACCAAGGCGGGCGAAAACGTTTGAAAACGCAGGTCATAGAATTCGTCGGAGAAAGGCGAATATAAGATGCGCATCAATGACATTGTATCACTCACCCATTATTCCCCTGCGAAGGCCTATAACGGATTTACCCTGTTTACCCCGACAAGCTCCAACATAGTGCGGCTCATTGATATGTACGGCCGATTCGTTCACTGCTGGGAAACCCCCTGGCAGCCCGGCGCGCACGGGCAACTCCTGGAGAACGGCAATCTTCTCTATGCCGCCAAGGACGACAGCGCTCCCTTTTCGATCGAATTTAACGGGGCGGGAGGTTTCATTGTTGAATATGACTGGGACGGAAAGGAAGTCTGGAGGTTCCAGGATGAATTCATGCACCACGATATTCAGCGCCTGCCCAACGGCAACACCATGACGGTTCGCTGGGTGGCGGTTCCGGACGACTACGCCGAGAAAATTCGGGGAGGCGTTCCGGGAACGGAGCGCAAGGGGGTCGTATGGGGCGATTGTCTGCGGGAAATCGATCCAAAAGGAAAGGTCGTTTGGGAATGGATCTCCTACGAGCATCTCGACCCCAATGACTTTCCGATATGCCCGCTGTGCGGTCGCCACGAATGGCTGCATATAAATGC
>JBMFWU010000042.1:0-35283 GCA_049964955.1 Syntrophobacteraceae bacterium | reverse complement strand
ACATTGATCAATGCGTTCAAAAATTAAGATACAAGGGGGCGAAAGCCCCCGCGCTCTTGTCTACGCCGACGGTTGGATGTGATGCGAAAGAAACCTCACCAAATCGGAGACATAGCCTTCGAGGGGTACCAGCGGCTGGAAGATCTCGCCACGGCATACTGGTATTCCGAGGTGCTGTTTGCCTCGCTCGAATTGAATATCTTCGGGCTGCTGGCGGAGCGTCCGGCGACTGCGGAAGAGCTTTCGGCGAAGACGGGCTATGATGCCGATGGACTTCTCCGGCTGCTGGATGCCCTTGTGGTTTTGGGTCTGCTCGTAGAGTATGAAGGGGAGTTTGCAAACGGTCCGCTTGCCGCAAAGCGGCTTGTGCCGGGAACCCCCGATTATCTCGGGGACTTTCTTCTCTACCGGCGCTACTTCGCTCCTCACTGGCAAAGGCTTGCCGCGAGGGTGCGGGACGGGGCGCGGGCGAACGAGCGCCGGGTGGATGAGTCTGCGGAAAAATACCGGGAACGCACCTTTGCCTATGTGAAGGCGCTCGATCTTCAGGCGAATCTCAAGGCTGCCGAGGCCGTAGATTGTATAAGGGATTTTTTCTCCTCGCCGCCCGGACTCGTGCTCGATGCGGGCGGGGGGGCCGGAGCATGGTGTCGAGCGTTGCGCAAAGAGTGGCCGGACGTACGAACCGTGCTTCTGGATTTGCCCGAAACCATCAGCGCTGCCCATAGGCTTTATCCCGATCCCGAGACCTGGGCGGGCATCGAAGCGGTTGCCGGTTCCCTTCTCGATCCGTGTATCGCCGGAGGGCGGTTCGATCTTATCGTCGCCTCCAACGTTGTGCACGCCTACGGGCGCCGGGAGGCCGCAGCGATCCTCGAAAACCTGGCAGCGTGTCTTGCGCCCGAAGGTACGCTTCTCGTGCACGACTACCTGGCTGATGCGCACCAAAGCGATCCGGTAAAGGGGGCGCTCTACGACCTGCACATGCTCCTCAACACCTATAACGGGCGCGTCTATAAGCTGGAGGAAATGGTCGAGTTGCTTGAGGGCGCAGGGCTTAATGCCGTCAAGTTCCTTCACCTCGAAAGCGATACCTCGATTTTTTTGGCTAAGCATGGCGCAGCCGGCGAAAAGGGCAGGGTTTCCAGCCCGGAGATGCTTCCCTTGCTGGCGAAGCGGGCCGGATTTTCGTTTGCCCGGGTGATCGATACGCGCGAGATAGCCGTCGAGTCCTGGGTTCGCCTCAAATGCCGGTTTGGCTGCGGCCGCTACGGAAGCTCGCTCCAGTGCCCGCCCTATGCTTTGGACGAAGGGAAGATGAGGGATGTGATCTCCGGATACAGATGGGCTCTGCTGGTCCAGGGGGAACCGCCCTCGACCCTTTTTCACGAGCGATTGCTCGCCCTTGAACGCTCTTTTTTCCTTGAGGGATATAGTGAAGCTCTCGCCTTCGGGGCGGGCCCGTGCCCGATTTGCCCTTCGTGCCCCGAGGACGGCCGCTGCCGTTTTCCGGAGAAGGCCAGGCCGTCGCTTGAGGCTTGCGGAGTAGATGTCTACGAAACCGCCCGCCGGGCCGGTCTTCCCCTAAACCCCGTTTCCCACAGGCAAGGCTACGTCAAGTACGTGGGGCTTGTGCTGTTTGGTAGGAAGCGCAATGCGGATTCTGTTCATCCAGGCCGTTTCGACACATGACTGCGGCGAGATGGTTTTCCCGCTGGGCCTTGCAAGACTTGCGGCGGTGACCGGCCCCGAACACGAAATCCGGGGGATCGATCTGAATCTCGACCCGTTTCCCTGGCCCGCACTGGCGAGCGAACTGGACGAGTTCCAACCGGATGTGGCCGCCGTTTCTTTTCGCAACCTCGATCCGCTTGCCGGAAATCTCATCTCATTTGTCCCTCACCTGAAGACGCTCGGGGAAATTCTGAAACACCACGCTCCCCGGACCGTCACGGTGCTGGGGGGCTCTGCCTTCACGCTCTTTTCCCGCCGCATCATGGAGGAGGTCCCGGAAGTCGATATCGGGGTTCCGGGCGAGGCGGAAACCGTTTTTCCGATGCTTTTGAAAAACCTCGAATCTCCCGGCGCCGTCCCCGGTGTTTTGTGGAGAAAAGAGGGGGAACTGCAATCGAGCGTCGCCCGGGTTTCGCATTGTATGGATCTCGATTCGCTGCCGCTTCCGGATTGGAAACTGTTCGAACCCGGCAGATATACGAGCAGGAACCGCTACGTCGCCTTTATGGGCGTGGAAACCAGGCGCGGCTGCGTAAATGACTGCAGCTACTGCCTCTATCCGGTGCTCCAGGGGCATTGTGTGCGGCTTCGACGGCCCGAGTCGATTGTCGATGAACTCGAAACCTTGAAATACGATTTCGGCATTGAAAACGTCCATTTCACCGATGCGGTGGTAAATCAGCCGGCGACCCATCTCGAGGCGATCTGTAAAGAAATCTTGAAACGAAACCTCACGATCGGCTGGACGGGTTTTTTCCGCGAAGACGCTCTTTCGCGGGAATCTCTCGAGCTCTACCGGAGAGCGGGGCTCATAACGCTTTATTTTTCGGCCGACGGCGCCTCCGAACACGCCCTTGCAATTCTCAAAAAGGATCTCAGCCTCGAACAGATCGTCTTCGCCGCAAAGCTCGCCGCCCGAAGCGGCGTATTGAGCGTGTATCATTTCCTGGTGAATCTGCCGGGAGAAAATGGTGAAACGGTCCGCGAAACAAAGCAGTTGCTCGACACTCTCTTTTCGCTGCACGCCCCTTGGGGAAATCTCGGGGCCATTGTGATCAATAATCTCAGGCTCTATCCCGGCTCGCCTCTCACCGAGAAAATCCTGCGGGAGCGTTTGATCGACCCGGCAACGGATCTTCTCTACCCGGCCTATTTCAATCCGCCGCCCCTGGACCATCTGCGCCACGATCTGACGGCGTTTTGCATGAGCCGCGGCGTTCGGAGCTACCTGGAAAATGCGCGCAAGCGCCAACCGGATGGGAAAGAATATGCGCATACTGCTCCTTGAACATCCGAGAAAAGTCTCGGAGGCACACTTCAACGATATTGCCAACACACCGCTCTGGTCGTGCCTCATGAGCGGGTATGCGGGCGCAGCCCTGGTTCGGGCGGGATTTGAGGCCGAAATTGTCGATGCGGTGCGCCTTCCTGTCGAAGAGACCCTGCGAATGCTTACCCGAAAACCTTTCCCGGATCTTTTGGCCGTTCACGCAGTCTTTTTCTGGGAGGGTACGGAATCGCTTTTCCGGATGCTCGCAGATCTTCGCGGCCGCGGCTTCGATGCGCCGATCTGCCTCTACGGCTTTTTCCCCGGAATGGTCTGGAAAGAGATCCTCGACTACTGCGCGGCCGTCGACTTTGTGGTGGCGGGCGAGCCCGAGCAGACGCTGGTCGAGCTTGCGCGAAACCTCGGATCGGGGGTGGGGAGGGCGCGAGGAATCGCGGGGCTCGCCTCGCGGGTAGACGGGCAGGCCGTCTCTGGCGGCGCCCGCGCGCAGATCGAATCGGTCGACGATCTCCCTTTCCCTTTGAGACCATCTCTTCAAGCAGAGGAAACGGTGAGCGTTCTGGCTAGCCGGGGGTGTTACAACAATTGTTCCTTTTGCCTCGTCCCCACCCTCCATTTCGGACGGTCCACCTGGCGGGCGCGCTCGCCTGAAAACATCGTCTCCGAAATTTCACAGCTCGTCTCTTTGGGGAAACGGGATTTTTACTTCGTCGATCCCAATTTTATCGGCCCCGGAAAAGCGGGGAGGGAGAGGACGCTAGATCTCGCGAGTCGCCTTTCCGACCTGCGGATCCGCTTCGGAATGGAAACCAGGGCTAATGACGTTACCCCAGAACTTATGAGGGCGCTTGTGAAGGCCGGCCTCACGCGCCTCCTTTTGGGCATCGAAAGCGGACGGCCCGATGTTTTGAAACGGCTGGGCAAACACACAACCACCGCTTCCAATGAAAAAGCTGTGGCCATGGTGCGTGAAGCCGGAATCGAACCCGAGATCGGCTTCATCATGTTCGACGCCGAAAGTTCGCTCGAAGACATTCGCATGAACCTCGATTTTCTCGAAAGAAACCGGCTCCTTGACCGACTGGGGAGAACCGCCAATCTTCTCTGCCATGAATTGATAGCGTTCAAGGGAACGCCGGGGTACCGAAATGCTTTCGAAAAAAACCTGCTCGTGCCGCAGGGGTTGTTCGGCTTCGAGGGGCGGCTTCTCTACAGGGACCCGAGGGTCGGCTGGCTCTCCTCGGCCGCAAAGAGCGTGTGCCTGTCTATCCTCCGGGAAATGGGAAGACCTTTTTCGCCGATTCACTGGGCCGGCGACGGCGAGCCGCCCGGCGAGCCCTACCGGGCGGCAAACAATCTGCTGGTCGATATATTCGGGAGGCTGCTCGGTTTTGCGGAAAAATTGAATTCATTCCCGGATGCCTGCGGCTCTGAAAAACTGCTTTCGAAAGTGCTGGAGGAACTCGAGTCGGCTTACCGGCAACCTGCCAAGCCTGATCTTTCCTTCGCGTCTTCGCGGCTTCGCGTGAAAAAGCCCTCCGAGAGTTTACCGAGACTCAAAGGCTGTTTTCCGTTTCGCATCGCCACGACATCCTACATTCTTCCCGACGAGATTCTCCCCAACGTAAAGTTTTTGGGACACTACTTCGACGAGATCGAACTCGTTCTTTTCGAAAGCGGCAGCGAAAGCAATCTTCCCGCTCCGGACGATGTGCGCGAGATGGCGCGGATCGCTTCGGATATGGAGTTTTCCTATAATGTTCACCTGCCTTCCGACCTTTTTTTCGGGGACCCGGACCGGGCCTTGAGACAAAAATTTTGTGAGACCGCGCTCTCCTTTTATGAAAGGACCCTTCCGCTTGCACCCACCTGCTATGTCCTGCACCTGGACAGCAGGAAAGCCGATGGAACGATCGAAACGGATATTTCCGCCTGGGCCGAGCGCGTGAGCGAGTCGCTTGGCATCCTGCAGTCCAAAGGGATGGAGTTGGAGCGGGTTTCGGTCGAAAACCTCGAATACCCCCTGCAGCGCATTCAGCCTTTCGTAAAAGAGTTCGGCCTCTCCTTTTGCCTCGATTTGGGGCACCTGATACGCTACGGACACGATATCGCCGAGCAGACGGCCCTTTTTTCCGAAAGGATCGCCATGGCCCACCTGCATGGTGTCAATAACGGAAAAGACCACACGGCACTGTGCCATATCCCGGACGCCCAATGGGAAACTATCTGCAGGTTTCTTTCCGGCTACCGCGGCGGTCTTTCCCTCGAAGTCTTCTCACTGGATGACCTGGCGGTTTCCTGCGCCAGGATGGTTGAAATGGTAAGATAAGGAGAAACGAGGATGAAGCTCGAAGAAATCGTAAGTAAGATTAAACCGATCGGCGAGGAATGGGTGGAAAAGGCGCGTCTCCACACCATGCAGCTTGCGATTCCTCCCCGCGCCCTGGGACGCCTCCATGAGATCTCGGAGCGCATTTGCGGAATGGAGGAGACCCTCCAGCCGGATGTATCGTCGAAGGCTTTCCTGGTCATGGCCGGCGATCACGGCGTGGCCTCCGACGGGGTGAGCGCCTTTCCGCAGGAAGTGACCGGGGAAATGGTAAAGAATTTTCTGCGGGGCGGCGCAGGCATTAATGTTCTTGCACGCAGCGTGGGGGCCGAAGTCCGGGTCGTGGACATGGGGATAATTCCCGACGTGGACCCGGGGGCTTCCGAATACCGCAACCGTTTCCATATCTGCAAGGTGGGCAGGGGAACGGGCAACATCGCGCGCGGGCCGGCCATGACCCGCGATCAGGCCGAAGAGTCCATCCTGCACGGCTTTCGCCTTGCCTCCGAACTTTTCTCCAACGGCGTTCGGATGCTCGGCACCGGAGATATGGGCATCGGCAATACGACCCCTTCGGCAGCCTTGGGCGCAGTCCTTGCCGGCAAGCCGGTAAGTCAGATGGTGGGGAGGGGCACAGGAATCGATGACAGCGCCATGAAAAACAAGTGCGACCTGGTGGAACGGGCAATAGAAGTCAATCGCCCGAACCCGGCCGACGGTCTGGACGCCCTCGCCAAGGTGGGGGGCTTTGAAATCGGCGGAATCGCCGGCTGCGTTCTTGCCGCGGCATATCACAAGCGCCCGGTGGTGATCGACGGGTTTATCTCGACCGCCGGTGCTCTGGTCGCTCACGCGTTATGTCCGGCCGTTATCGATTATACGTTCGCAGGCCACTGTTCGGAGGAGTCCGGACACCGCAGGATGCTCGAATACCTCCGGCTTGAACCCATTATGGATCTGCGCCTGCGGCTGGGGGAAGGTACGGGCGCCGCCCTGGCGATGGGTGTGATCGAGGGGGCCGTGCGTGTTTTCAATGAACTGCTCACGTTCGAACAGGCGGGCGTAACGAGCTCGGAGACGGCCGAGGTGCCGAAGTGACGGAAGCGGGAAGCAGGAAGCAGGAAGCGGGAAGCGGGAAGCGGGAAGCAGGAAGCGGGAAGCGGTAAGCGGTAAGTATGGAACAGGGAACCGGAAGCAAGGAGCATGAAGTGGGAAGCACGGGTCAGGAATCAGATAACAGGGATGCGCATCGTTTTTATTCCCGCTTCCCGCTTCTCGCTTCCCGCTTCCGCTCCTTCGCTTCCTGCTTCCGCAAATTCGCCGTCTCTCTATCCTTCTTGACCATCCTGCGGCTGCCGGTTTCCGGGGAGATAACCCCGGCCGATTTTGGAGGCAGTTATGCCTGTTTTCCGATCGTGGGATTTCTTGTCGGTCTGATGGCCTATAGTAGCGTGCTGATGCTTCATTCCGTGATGCCTCGGCTTCTTCTTGCCGCCTGGACGTGCGTACTTACGACTCTGGTTACCAGGGGGTTTCACCTTGACGGTCTGGCCGACCTGGCCGATGGGCTGGGCGGTGGCTATACCCCGGAAAGGCGCCTGGAGATCATGAAAGACAGCGCGACGGGCGCATTCGGAACGCTTGCCCTCGTCCTGGACCTCCTGGTCAAGACCAGCGCAATCTTCAGCCTGATCGCGACAAAAAACTGGCTCATTCTTGCGACCGTTCCGGCCCTCAGTCGGTTTGCGATAGTCGTATGCGCCTACAAAAGCTCCTGTGCCCGGCCCGGAGGGCTCGCGAAAGCCGGCGTGGAATACATTACCGGGGGCTCAGTTATCGCCGCCGCGCTTTTTGCCGCCCTTTTCGCCCTCACGGCCGGTCTTAGGCAAACGCCGATTCTGCTCCTGGCCGCAGTGGCGTGCGGGCTGTTTGTCCGCAATCTTGCCAATCGCAGCCTTGGCGGAGTGACAGGAGATGTGTTAGGCTCTGCAAACGAAATCACCGAGATCGTCCTTTTTACGCTCGCCGCCTGCCTGTGGCGTTGACACTGCCGGAAGTCGGGGCTATATACCACTGTCGCAAACGAGGAAAAGATATGTCCGAAACTACCGCAGGCGAGCGGGGCGGAGCGATCAGGCCCATGACTCCAGGTGTGGAGATCAGTCTCGGCGTTTTGACCTGGCTGGCTCCGATGCTCGTGATCGCTCTCCTTGTCGCCCTCCACCCGGAGCGCCGCAGCGTCACCCCCGTCTATCACGCCGCATCTGCCGCCTGGTGGACGGGAAAAGACCTGTATCGTGGCCTTGGTTATCACTACCTGCCTCAGTTCGCGCTCCTTTTTTTGCCGTTTCACTGGCTGCCCGTTCCGGTGGGCGACATTGTGTGGCGGTTCGGCGAAGCCGCCCTGCTTGCCGTCGGAGTCTGGAGCTTATGCCGGCAGATGTGTCTTCCTGAACGCTCCGGCGAAACGAGTAGTGAGGAAGATTCATGCTTCTCGCTTCCCGCTTCCCGCTTCTTTCTTTACGCTTCCCTGCTGACAATGCCGCTTTGCCTGGGTGCCTTGCGAAACGGGCAGGCCAACGCCATATTTGCCGGATTGTGGCTTTGTGCCGCTCTTTGCCTTGCGCGCCGCAACTGGTGGGCGGCCGCGGTCCTGATGGCCCTGGCCACCGCAATCAAACCTCTGGGTATCGTTATGCTGCTCCTCGCAGCGGTCTTCTATGCGCCGGTGCGTCTTCGCCTGCTTGCCGCGCTTGCTGTCCTTGCGCTTTTTCCCTTTCTGTTCGCTCCCGCCGGATATGTCATGGGGCAGTTTCACGGGTTTTTCGCCGACATGAAAACATGCGCCGCTCTTCAGCAGGACCGGTTCGCCGATATCGGCGGCGTATTCCGGACCTTCGGCGTGGAGTTGCCCGAGCGACTGTCGTTCATGGTGCGCTTTGCGGCCGGGGGAGTATTCCTGGCGCTCTGGCTTACAGGGGCGCGACGCCTTCGGGAGCCTTTCCGTGCCCTGTGGCTCCTTGCGCTTTCGGCAGCCTACCTCATGCTCTTTAACCCGATGAACGAAGCCAATAGCTATGCGATTCTGGCGCCCGCACTCGGTTTGTGGGCACTGGCGGCGTTGAATACGCCTCCTGCGGGCAGGTTCGGGTGGCTGACTGTAGCGATTTCTCTCTCCATGAGCCTTTTGCCCAATATTCTGCACCCCCTGTTCGGGAACTATTTCGCCCTGTTCTGGCACCCCGTGATGACCGCCATCTTTATCGGCATTCTGGCCTGGCTGGTCCTGCGGGGTGTCGAGGCGTGGAGCGGGAAGGGGCAGACACCGATTGGTTCCGTAGTTTCATGAATGAAAACAGACAGGTAGCACCAGTGTGCCGACCTCTGGCAGACCGCGATTAGTTTTTTCGGAGAAACCCTTTACAAAATTTAATTTGACTAGCCGCAAAAAGTATTATAGGGAGGGAGATGTAGCGGATTCTACCGGGAGGGCAGTTCTTGAGTAGAGGCCGGTGCGGAGTGTTTCCTGGTCGTGCCGGCGATGGTAGGGGCCTTTCCGTCGGTGCGAACCGATTCCCGGGTTGAAAGGAGGTGGGGAAAGACGACACTCGATCGAGGGTGCAAAGCAGAACCAGTTGGAGGGGCAAATCACTGGCCCTGTTTTGAAAGGGGTTGTTTTTTCACTTCGAGGAGGAAGAGATGAAAAAGATTATCGTGGCACTTTGTATCTGTTTGATGGCTTTTACCATGGTCACTGTAGCCTCTGCAGAGGAACTCTGGGACTGGCATCTGCGCGGTGCCGACGAAGGTTTGGCGGCTGGCGCACTGCCGCCTCCAGGATTGTATTTCATCAATGATTTCTATTGGACGGGCAACTGGAAGCAATACAGTAACGCAGGGCATGCCGAACCGAATATAAAGCTCAACGGCTATGTCGATATCCCCATCCTTCTGTGGAACCCCGGTATCTGCCCGATTCTTGGCGCTACCTATGCGGCTGCCATTGCCCAGCCTTTCGATCAGTCTGAGTTAAGGATAGCTGGTGGGCCTAACGGCAACCAATGGGGTGCTTATAACACCGTCCTTATTCCGTTCATTCTCTCCTGGGAAATCCCGTGCAACCTGCATGTGGCCGCTTCTTTCGCAATCGGTTTAAATGATGGCACGACATCGCCGAGTGACAGCTTGGCTGCGGATCCCAGTAGTCCGTTCTACCACGTTTATGGCAATGAAAACGGTAACGGCCAGGGCCCAGGCAGGCTTCTAAACAAGGACGGGGGTATTTACGCTTATTCGAGCAGTGATGCCTATACCTTCACTCCTACTCTCGGCATCAGCTGGCTGTATGCGGGCTGGAACATCAGTGCAGAATTCCAGTACACCTTCTGGACCAAGGACAGCGACTGCGAAATCCAGAACGGGGATCAGCTGGCGATGGATTACACCGCCACCTACACCTGCGGCAAGTGGACCTTTGGTCTTGGCGCAGAGGGTGAGCAGCAGGTTAATAACGACAAAGGTTTCTACCTCAACACACTCACAGGTAACTACGTATACGGCAAGGTCAACAACACCATGGCCTCTAACTGGACCGCAGGCCCGATCATCGGCTACAACTTCGGTCCCTGCAGTATGCTGTTTACCTACAACTTCGCACTTTCGACGAAGAACGATGTCGGCGGCGACTGGGCTAT
This sequence comes from Syntrophobacteraceae bacterium, assembly GCA_049964955.1. Taxonomy (GTDB): domain Bacteria; phylum Desulfobacterota; class Syntrophobacteria; order Syntrophobacterales; family Syntrophobacteraceae; genus SbD1. The sequence goes on along the minus strand of JBMFWU010000042.1, from coordinate 25,238 downwards.
GTTACGCCTCGTAGTTCCGCTCGGAAATCCCTATGACTGGTACAAATAGTTAGACCGTACCGGATGATTTCAACGGTTGCGCTCCCTCCGGGGAGCGCAATCCCTTATAGTTTACGAAAGCGCCGTTGCCTGGCAACGGCGCTTTCATCTTTTATGACTGGGATGCGGTAGTAATCGTATAGGGAAGGGGGAACCCCGGTTTACTCCTGTTCTTTGCGCCCCCAAAAAACCGGTCCCGGTTGACTTTCCCCCGGACCGGTATCTTTGCCAAAGCCGTTAGACGGCAGATCCTAATGCGCAGTCTCTGCGTTTTCGCCACACAGACTCATTACCCGGCTGATGCGCCGCCGACCGAACCCATCGGGACCGGGCTGGCGGGACCGTAATTAAAAGCCCCCTGGCAGGTTGCATTCAAGGGAGGATGCACAGCGGCTGCACAATTGCCTCCCCAGCATGTCGAGAGGCTGATATGCGGCAGACAGGTGGCGCACTGGGCATTTGCGTTGGTTATGAATGCACCACTGATAAGTACCAGTCCCAGGGCCAACCCCAGAACCAGTCGTTTGTTCATTCTCAGTTTCTTCATCATGTTACCCACCTCCTACTGTGTTGAGAGTTCAAAGCACTTGAGTGGCTTTCTTGAGTGCCCCGAACTGTGTTAGGCACAACTTAAAATCGCCCGTCTCCCATGTCAACACGAAAGAAAGAAAAGCTTCCATTATGGACAAAATATATATATTGGCAAGAATATCCGAAGGTTATAGGCTACCTTGACTGTGTCCGTTAGGTAACTAAGTTGAGAGGGACACAGGATTTTTGGCAGAACGGGAGCGAGTGTGTGATGGAAAGTGTAGACGGGTTTGTCGGGATAAACTTGAGAAGGATTTTTGCGCGCCTCTACCGAGTACTTGCATCGAAACGGGGCGAAGTTGCAGCCGTTATCGTGTTTGGTTTTTTCATGGTGCAGGATTTTCGCGCACTTTTTCACTACACACAGACAATGGTTCTCGCCAACTTTTTGAGCGTGGTCGTGTTCCTCAACGGTTTGCTTCTAACCGGATACTATGCCCTGCTCGTATGGATTTATGTGACCAGGAGCGCTGCAAGCCTCACGACAAAATCGCTTCCTGCCAAAATCATCGCCCTTGCGGCAACCTTTATGCCGTTCACATTTCCGATGCTAAACGGTCCCGCGCGACCGGGTATCGTTATTTTGATGGTTTCGAGCCTGATACTGCTTTTCGGGATGGTTTTCACGATGGCGGCTTTGACCACACTGGGAAAGAGCTTCAGTCTCATCCCGCAAACCAGGAGACTTGTCACCGGCGGCCCCTATCGTCTGGTGCGCCATCCGGTGTATGTGGGAGAGCTCATCGCCGGGTTGGGCCTGGTGGTGTGGGCGCCCTCGATTGCCAAGACGCTCGTGTTCCTGCTGCTGGTGGGCTGTGAGGTCTACCGGGCGCTACAGGAAGAAAAGCTTTTGGCGGAGGCTTTTGCGGACTACCCCGAGTATGTCTCGAAGACGGCGCGGTTTATCCCGGGATTGCTCTAGGATTCCTAAGACAGGAATTTCGCGGCATATTTGCGGTACAGGTCATCGCCGCTGCGGTTTGAGGCTATGGGGAAGGACTTTTCGAGCGCGAGCGATATCTGTGTGGTGCTCCGAAAACGTTTCATGGGATCGCATGCGAGGCACTTCATGACCAGATCGTTTAGATCTTCCGAGATATCCGATCTCCACACTCTGGGCGGGGTGGGGTACTGTTCGCAGTGCTGGATTTCATATTCCTCGAAGGAAGAGGCTTTGAAGGCGGGAACGCCGGTCAACATTTCATAGAGGAGCGTGCCGAAAAGGTAAATATCGGTAAAAACCGGGGGCCTTTTGCGGGCAAGATACACCCTGAACTGCTCGGGGGCCGTGTAGGAAAGGTGGGGAAGGGGCAGTTCGCGCAGAGCGGTCCTGGCGGGACTGGACTTTTCGATCTCTTTCCACAGTCCCCCATTGTATATTTTGAGACGCGGCTTGTCTGCGGCCAGAAGGATGCGAGAGGGACGCAGGTCCAGGTGGAAAATGTTTCGGATTTTGCCGTCGGCGGCCATGTGAAGGTGCAGATCGCCCAAGGCTTCGAGTATCTGGTAGCCGAGTTTTACCGCAAGGGGAATCGGCATGCGAGACCCTTCGGAAAGCAGATCGTCGAGAGAAAGGGGCAGGTGTTCGCGCACCACGAAGAAGTGTTCCCCCAACCTGGCCAGATCGTGGATTCGAACCAAATAGCGCGAATTGATCCACATCTGCTGCTTTACCCAAATTGCGAACCTTTCGATGGGAAGGGCGTCTTTGAGGCTTCCGGTCAGTGCCTGGCCGGCGAACTTTCGGCCGTCGCTCTCATCCTGGAGTTCCACGACAAGAGAGCTCGATCCGAGGTGCAGAAGGTCGGTCACTTTATAGGAGTGGAGGGCGCCTGCTACGGGGCTGCCCGTCGGGTCGGTCCAGGATGTCGCCGTTTGTCCTACGAGAGAATCGGTCAGGTAGGAATCGAGAAAAACCACCGAAGGGTTGTTTTCCGCGGATTCAACGCGCGGGTGAGCGCCTGCATTTGCAGGGGCAAGCGAACCGGCATGCTCCTTTTTCTGCTCCTGGGAGCACTTGGCGATTTTGGCCAGAATGATCTTTTTCTGCTCTTCGCCAAGGCTTTCATCCGAGTAGACGGACTGGTAGAAATGGAACGCTTCCCGCCACCTTCCCAGCTTAACGGCGCAGTCTCCGCACAACTCCCTGCATCTGAGCGGTTCAAATCCCAAGCCGGCAGCCAGACTTAACTCCTGAATGGCTTCCTCCCAGAACTGCCCGTCGATCAGCGCCAAGCCGTAGTTGTAGAACTGGACCGGCGTGCCGTCTGCCGCCGTGCTGCCGGCCGGCGTGCCGCCGGTGCCGGGTTGCGCGCTTGCAGAATCGCCGCGCGCAGAAGGTGGCGTATCATCGTCGGCAAAGAAGGGAGCATCTTCCGGGAATGCGAGAGGGTCTTCCGCCTCGCTTTCACCAAAAATTCCCTTGATTTTTCCGGCAGTTCCATCCACCAAACCCTGCTCCATGCACAGTCGTGGCTGCATCAAATGACCGAAGAATTCGTTTGCAGGTCGTTCGGACGACATAGATCGCTTCCTCTACGCCGGTGTGTCCCGCCCGTTTTCGCCCCGCCCGTTTTCGCCCTGCCCGTTAAAGCCCGGAAGATCGAAAAACCGGACCAGGACGCGCGAATCGGTTGTATGCGGGAATCTCCCTTCCTTCGGAGACTCGGCGGCGATTTGCGCATCGGAGAGGAAGTGGACCGCGTCGCAAAAGAGAATCCTGTGCATTTGTCCATCGCTTGCCAAAACGGCTATCTGCCCCGTTGCGTCGCAATCGCCGGCAGGAGGGAACTCGGCAAGCTCGAACCTGTAAGCGCCCAGTTCCTGCGCATCCAATTTCACCCATTCGCCAAGAAGCCCGATCTTCAGGGTGCCAAATAGAGGTTTGAAATCGGAAAGAGTTGCATATCCGCGCTTTGAAATTTGCCGGCCCAGCCTGCTCGTGACGCGGGCCGTTTTGACCACGCAGGAAGCCGGCAGGGCGCAGCACTTTCCGGCGGATACGAGAAGAAATGCGTCGGCATGGTAAACCCCGTGCCGGTCCGGGGTGACCTTTTCGCGCGTTTGCGCAGAAGTGGCCCTCTTCGGCTCTGAAGCCTGCACGCTATCTGCGCGCGGCGATTCTGCAAGCGCGCATCCCGACACCGGCGGCACGCCGGCGCGCGGCGATTCTGCAAGCGCGCAACCCGGCACCGGCGGCACGCCGGCGTGCGGCGATTCTGCAAGCGCGTAACTCGACACCGGCGGCACGCCGGTGCCGGCGCCTTTTGCAGCCAGGGCCTTTTGACGAAGGTCCTGAAAATTATCGACCAGTTCCTTTAGCCTTCGCTTCTCTTGCGCTCCGGACTCTCCCTCCAGGAGAAGCATGTGTGCAAGCAGTCCCTGGGAATCGCGTATCAGTTGAACGAGTCTGGAGTTTACCGCATGGGGTCTGTCCACCAACCGTTTGAGAATGACCTCCAAAATTCTGAAAACGGACATGGCGTCAAGAGATCGCGATGCCAGGGGCTTGAGTTGTTGGAGAGAGTCGATGAATTTTTTAAGGTTTTCGCTGGAAAATTCCCAGTCGAGGCTGAGGTATGCGGCGTTAAACTGTTCAATCAGCCCTGAGAGTCGTGCGCCGGAATCGAGGCGCTCCGCGTAAGGCGACGACACGGAGGAAGACACCCGGGGCTGAGCGGGGGCGAAGAGTTTGTCCATTCCCCCGTCTATTCCGGTTGGAACGGCGTCAAAATTCGAAGCAGGCTTGAATGAATCGAAAGCCTCGCCCTTGGCTGGCGGCAAATTCCGGCCGAGCGCATCGGCGTCAGTACTGTCGGACGCCCGGGACTGAACAGGTACGAAGAGTTTGTCAATCTCCCTGTCTATTTCGGTCTGAACGGCCTCAAGATTCGGGTTCGGCCTGGATGAACTGAAAGGTTCGCTCTTCTTCGGTGGAAGGTCCCGTCCGAGCGTATTGGGCTCAGCTCTGTCGGTCGCCCGGGGCTGTGCAGGAACAAAGAGTTTGTCTATCTCTCTATCTATCTCGGTCTGAACGGCCTCAAGATTCGAGGTCGGCTTGGGTGTACCCCCATCTTCGCTCTTTTTCAGGTGGAAATCCATGTCGATAGAGGAGTCGGTACCCGCATTCCCGTCGGTACTCCCGGCGATCGGAATGAACAGGGAGTCGATTTCCTTGTCGATCTCCAGTTCCAGGTTCTTGAAATTTTGTCCCGCCCATGTTTCGGGTTGAGGGGCTTCTTTTTCCGGCATGGGGCCATTCCTCTTAGACCGAATGTTGGTTCAAAAACCTTACGGATGCGCTCTTGTCACGTCAGCAAGCGATCTGGCCGCCGACTTTGCGTATGACGCTCTTTACGGTCCGCTTGCTTATCTCCCGCAGAGTTTCGTAGACGCCGTTACCATTCGATGCGCTGGCTTCGAAGGAAGGTACGGTTAATTCCGTGTTCAGATCTTCTTCGAGTTCGGCTACCGTAAGCAGCGGGATGTTGGACTCCAAAAGGTCCCGCTTATTGTATTGCAGCACAAGCGGCACCTGGGAGGCAGTGAGTCCTTCGTCGCCAAGATTTTCGTAGAGGTTTTGCAAACTTTCGATATTCTTGCTCTTCTGTACTTTGAGCGAATCTGCGACAAACACGATGCCGTCGACTCCCCGCAGCACCAGTTTTCTGGTGGCATTGTACATGACCTGTCCGGGAACGGTGTAGAGCTGGATGCGAATGGTCATGTTCATTACTTTGCCGATGTTAAGAGGCAGAAAGTCGAAAAAAAGCGTCCTGTCTCCTTTGGTGTCTATGGTCACCATTTTGCCGCAAACCTGTTTGGACATTGACTCGTGCACGTAGAGCAAATTGGTCGTCTTGCCCCCCCGGCCGGGTCCATAATAGACGATTTTGGCCTGGATTTCGTTTTTGCTCAGATCTATGAACGCCACGACCCGACTCCTTTGTGCTCTCCGAATACCGCCGCCATTTCAGTTATGGCACTGCCGAGCTTTAGCCGGATAAGGCCAAGGGACACATTGTCGTTGAAGAGCGTTATGATGAGATAATCCTTGGCCAGACGGCTGAAATGAACATTGCGCCTGCCTCCCTTGTGGAACAACAGCGCGAAGTCATCTTCTCCGATGAGTCTGGCTATTTCGGCGGTGGCCGCGAAATTGGCTGCCGAAACCGCGGCCAGCGAGAAGATGTCCTGCATCTCCAACGAACCGCGCTCCATGATCAGATTGCCCGATAGATCGGTCAGGACCACATGTTCGGCGCCTGAATCGAGAAGCTGCTCCGAGATGATCTCCTCGAGTTTCCCTATGTCGTTTTTGGTCAGTATCAGGTTCATCGTCAAAAGTTCTCCAAGGGGTGAAACCGCACTCAGATAATATGCAAAAATCATGCAAAAAAGAGACAATCTTCGTCTCCCGGCTGGCCGCGAGCGACCTGATTGACCAATCAGTTGACCCCGGGGAGTTCTTCGTGAAAAAGGTGGCTGCCCTCCGGATCGAGCAGGTTTTTTTCATCCTCTATCCTGCTCCACTTGAGCACAAGGTGTTCTACCGGCTTGTCGATGGTCGTTGGTCCCGAGGTTGTGAAGGGATAGGCGATGAAACGACCCTTTTCCCATCCGAGTATTTTCATAAGGGCCTCTTCACCTTCCTGCCCCTCTGTCTGTGCATGAATGATCCTGCCCGAGCCGATGTAAATGTCGCCCCGGCTGTCCTGCGAATAAATCTCTATTCTCAAATCGGAGCGCGACAGACAGCCGATCTGGAGCAGGTCGGCGAGTCTTATGGCCTTGATGGCACCGTGGAAATCCGCTCCAACGCCGTTTTGCGCATGAGTAAGTCGGCTGGAGTCGTCGAGCAGGGCGTCAGTCAGGTCCGCGCCGTGCAAATTCGTCATTTTGAGATTCACATTTGTAATTCTGGCCCTTCTCAGGTTACTTCCTTCCAGATTGGCGCCTTCGAGATCGGCCCCTTCGAGATCGACTTCTTCGAGATCGGTGTTCAAAAGAGTCGCCCCTACGAGGCTGGCTTCCCTCAAGTCTGCGCCACGAAGGATGGCTTTGGAGAGATTGGCGACCTTTGCGTTTACGCGCAGCAGGTTGGCGCCTTCGAGATTCGCTCCCCAAAGGCTGGCCGAATGCAGGTTCGCCATCTCCAGGTTTGCCCCTCTCAGATTGGCGCGCCTGAGGTTCGCACTCTCCAGGTCGGCTCCCCGCAAGTCGGCTTCCGCGAGCCACCCGCAATTGGAGAGGTCAAGGGAAGACAAATTGATTCCGCGCAGAAAGGCCGGACCCCGGCCGGAAATAATCGCCATTAACAGCTGATCCCGTTTGAGTTCTGACATCTGTTTCTCCTGCCTGATCGTGGCGCAGGTGGAAATTCCACCCGGTTACCCTGCACGAATTACCTGCTGGAGACACAACGCAGCAAACCCCGGGCCAGTTGGGCATAAGGCCCTGTATTTCGGCCTTCCGCGGGAAGTCGAACAACCTCGTGAGTCAGTTATTTGCTTATCGGCTACGTTTACGGAGAGGAGTGAAATACGAAATGGGAATCCCGATCGGTGCAAGAGCAATGGAAAGAACCGGCGCAATCCTGTATGATAGGGGTATGATTCTTCTAATCAATCCACCACTGGTCAAACCCTCCGAGCCTCCGCCCGGAATCGCGCGCCTCTATGGGACTCTTAGAGCCGAGGGGGTCGAGTGCGAGGCGATCGACGCCAATATCGAGGGAATCCTGCACCTGTTGGCAAAGGGCTCGATGGAAGGCGACAGGTGGACGGCACGTGCCGTCAGAAATCTGGCGCGCAATCTGGACTATGTGCGCAGCCCGCAGCCCCGGTTGCATCTGGATCGGTATAAGCGGGCGGTTTCGGACCTTAACCGGTTGCTGGCAAAGTCGGCGGAATGCTCAGGGCGGGTGCGGCTGACACTTTCCAATTACCAGGATTTGACGCTTTCCCCGGCCCGGTCGGTGGACCTGTTGCGGGCGGCTGAAAATTTTGAATCCAATCCATTTTATGGATATTTTAAAGAAAGGCTTTCGGGTGCCATCGAGCGTTTCTCCCCGGATGTGGTTGGCATTTCGCTTAATTTTTTAAGCCAGGCACTGACGGCCTTTTCCATGATGGGCTTTCTGAAGGCCCGCTACGGAGGGATAAAGCTCGTCCTTGGCGGAAGCCTTGTCACCTCCTGGATCCGCGGGGCGGGCTTTGCCGGATCTTTCGCGGGGCTTGCCGACCTGGTCGTGAGCGGTCCGGGCGAGCAGAGCCTGCTCGCCTTATCCGGCATAAAAAAGGCGGCGAAGCGCCGGTTTTCCTATGGTCCCTTCCCTGCAGGCGATTATCTTTCCCCCGGCCTGATTTTGCCCTACAGCGGTTCGTGTGGATGCTGGTGGAACCGGTGTTCCTTTTGTCCCGAAAAGGCTGAAGGGGTTCGCTACGAACCGGTGCCGCCCGGGGAAGCGGTTCGGGAAGCTTCCGAATTATGCGCGACCCATCGACCGGCCCTCATTCATTTTGCAGACAGCGCAATGAGTCCGGCGCTTTTGAGCAGACTTGCGGAGAATCCGCCGGGGGCACCGTGGTATGGCTTTGCACGGATGACCAGAAGGCTTGCCGATGAGGATTTTTGTCGAAAGCTCAAAGCCGGCGGCTGCATCATGCTAAAACTCGGAGTCGAATCCGGCGATCAGTCGGTCCTCGACTCCGAAGGGAAGGGCATGGAACTCGGCCTAGCCTCGAAAATTCTGGCTTCTCTTAAAAAATCGGGCATAGGGACCTACGTCTACCTTCTGTTCGGCTCCCCCTCCGAATCCGAAGCCCAGGCGCGCAGGACGCTCGATTTTACGGTTCGCCACGCACCTCTTATCGATTTTCTAAACCTCGCAGTCTTCAATATGCCGGTAAATAGCCCCGATGCCGAGAGGTTGGCGACGTCTCCCCATTACGAAGGAGATCTTTCCCTCTACACGGGGTTTCGTCATCCGAACGGGTGGGATAGACCCAAAGTGAGGCGCTTTCTCGAAGACGAATTCAAAAAGCAGGCGGCGATTGCCGCCGTTTTATCCAGGGACCCGCCGCTCTTTACTTCCAACCATGCGCCGTTTTTTGTCTAAACCGCGTTTTCAGCCGGAAAATCTATCTGCTTTTTTTTCATCTTTTCGATGAGGGTGGTGCGGTTGAGGCCGAGCAGCTTGGCGGCCTTGTTTTTGACTCCGCCCGTGCGCTGCAGCGCGTCGAGGATCAACCGGTTTTCGAGGCTGTCGAGCAGTTCCTTGAGATTTATCCCGTCTTCGCCCAGTTCTATGTGTGTCAGTTCAGGATCGGCGGCGCAGACAGCTTCTTCCAGGACCTGCATCCTTTTCGGAAGATCATGGAACTGGATTTCGTCGGCATCGGTCAAAATCACAAGGCGTTCGATGACATTTTCAAGCTCGCGGACATTTCCGGGCCAGTCGTATTGTTTCAAGCTTTCGATGGCGTTCCTGGCCATGCGCTTGAGAGGGAGATTTTTTTTCTGACAATGCTGATTCAAAAAATGGCTGACCAGGAGCGCCACGTCGCCATCGCGGTCTCGTAGAGGCGGGACGTGAATGGGGATAACATTCAACCGGTAAAACAGGTCCTCGCGGAATTCGTTTTCGGCGACCGCGCGCTCCAGATTTTTGTTGGTCGCAGCCAAAATGCGAACATCGACTTCAACCGTTCTGGAGCCGCCGACCCGTTGGAACTTGGTCTCCTGCAGGAAGCGAAGAAGCTTTACCTGGAGTTTCGGGCTCATTTCTCCGATTTCATCGAGGAAAACCGTGCCCTTGTTGGCCAGCTCGAACCGTCCGCGCCTCTCCTTGAACGCTCCGGTGAACGCCCCCTTTTCGTGTCCGAACAGTTCGCTTTCCAGCAGCTCTTCGGGGATGGCGCCGCAGTTTATCGGGACAAAAGGCATTTCGCTGCGCGGGCTCTGGTAGTGGATAGCGTTGGCAATGAGCTCTTTACCCGTTCCGCTTTCCCCGGTTATGAGGATCGTCGAATCCGTTTTGGCCACCCGCCGGATGACACCGTAGAGCTGCTGCATGGGAGTGCTTTGGCCGATGAGTCTTTCCAGCCGATGCTGCTCCAGGATTTGAGTGCGAAGGGCGACGTTTTGTTCCTTAAGATCGGTATGCTCGATCGCCCTTTTCAGGGTCAGCACAATTTCATCGAGATTGGCAGGTTTGGACAGATAGTCGTAGGCGCCCCTCTTGATCGCTTCGACCGCGGTCTCAATGGTCCCGAAGCCCGTGAGAACGATGACGGGCGTTTCCGGGTAATTTTTAGCCATATGGGCCAGGACTTCCATCCCGCTGATTTCGGGCATGAAAAGATCGGTGAGAACCACCTTGAAGCTGTTTTTGTCGCACGCTTCCATGGCCTCTTTGCCGCCGGAGGCCACCTCGACTTCGTACCCTTCGTCCCGCAGACGCTCCACTACAAGCTCCAGCGTCATGGGTTCGTCGTCGGCAATGAGAATCTTCGGCTTCAGTCCCATCGATGTCCCTGGTTATGTGCTACGGTAGGTGGTATCTAAAAATATGTACGCCAAATGCGAACGACCGTGTCGCCGGCCGCTACTTTTCATGCCCCTTCATACGTTCGGTCTGGAGTCGCTCTGCGCAAAGCTTAAGGCATGCCATACAGTCGGAGGTCTGGATGCCGAGTTTACAGAAGCGGCCGAACGCGTCGAACCAGTCGTTGCCCGTTCTCGGGCAGATGCTTACGAATTCCAGGAACCGCACGAGCCGCTCGGTAGCCGTTGGATCGATGGCGTGTTCGATACGGCAGGCGTTTGCATCCGCATCTTCGGCTCCCAGTTGCAGGGTGTTTGCAAAAAACTCCTTGAGCACCTTGTGGCGGTGGATGACCTCGCGCGCGATCTCGCGCCCGGAAGCCGTAAGGGTGATGAAGCTATAGGGGCTGTAGTTGATCAGACCCCGGCCGGCAAGCGATTTGAGTGCCCCGGTCACCGAAGCGCGCTGCACGCTCATCTGTTCGGCGATGTCCTTCGCCCTCGCAACACGGTTGGACTGCTCGAGATGGAAGATGACTTCAAGGTAGTCTTCCAGGCTGGCGGACAACCCCTCGGTGTTTTCGCCGCAGAGCATTGCATCCTCTCCGTTTCGTCCAGACGTTTCCAATCACGACGACCGATGGAAAGATTACTTCATACAGGCCCATTGAGTCAAGCAAATCGCACGGTTGCCCGAGGTATTCCTCTTTTTGCATTTCACTTGCTACAAGAGGGGAACGCCGCACCTTGTCGCGGCCAGGGAAAGTTTGCAGTCCATGGTGGCAAGAGGGAGTCCTTGGCGCTGGGCGAGTTCGAGATAGGCGGCATCATAAGCGGAAAGGCTGTATTCTCTGGCAAGAAGGCGCGAGGCGTCAAGCACCCTGAAATCTGCAGTCTCGATACGGATAGGCAGGGTCATGATCAATTCGACTGCTCGCGATGCATCTGCGGGTGTGATCCTTCCTCGTCGCTCAGCCATTACGAGGACGTTAGACATTTCATAAACCCATAAGGAGGGGACAAGTGCCTCATCGCTCCCAAGCTTCTGCAACACCGTTTCTGCCGCCTCGCCGGTCTCGTCCGGGATGCACCATGCCGCCGATAGAGAGCTGTCGATGACGAAACAGCTCATTGGCGCCTGCCTTTCTCGATCATCGACCGGATGGAATCTGCGCCAGGCTTCGACCTGTTGCGAATGGCCCGGAGTTCTTCAGCAATTTCAGAAATATCTGCTCCCCGCCCGTGCACGGGCGGGCTCAGTTCGGCAACAGGCACACCGTGTTTGGTGATGATCACTTTTTCGCCCTTGCTTACCAAATTGAGGAGCTTCGAGAGTTGGGTCTTTGCTTCAAAGGCGCCGACAGTTAGCGGCATGAGTTCCTCCCTGCACCACGCGAAGCTGCGAAGAGAAAAATATAGTTACAGTTCCCTCGTGAAAGGGGAATTAAACCAGTGTAAGACTAGTTTAATAATCGTGCCCCAGGCTGTCAATGGCAGCCTGCGGCACGATTTACTTAAGAACCGCCTTCGCGTCTTCGCGGCTTCGCGTGCCAAATAATTTTGAGATCGGCCACGGAAGGGTGGCCGAACACTCAACAATTCAGCCGTGCCGTCGGCTCATATCACACTGTTGGAGGAACGACCGGCGATCCGTTTGTTCGCAAAAGATCGTCGAAGTAGTCGATCGTCTTCTTGAGCCCATCCTGCAGAGGTACCTTGGGTTCCCAGCCAAGGTTTTCCCTGGCAACGGATATATCGGGTTTCCGTTTTACCGGGTCGTCCGTGGGAAGGGGTTTTCGAATCAGCTGAGATTTGGATCCCGTCATTTCGATTACCATGTCTGCGAGTTCCAGGATGGTGAATTCGACCGGATTTCCGAGGTTGACGGGGCCCGTAAAGCCCTTGGGGCTGTTCATGAGCCGGACGAAGCCCTCAATGAGGTCATCGACGTAGCAAAAGGAGCGGGTCTGCTTGCCGTCTCCATAAATCGTTATGGGTTGGGCGCTAAGGGCCTGGACGATAAAGTTTGACACGACGCGGCCGTCGTTCGGGTGCATCCTCGGCCCGTATGTATTGAAGATCCTGGCTACCTTGATGTCGAGCGCGTGCTGCCGGTAATAGTCGAAAAAGAGGGTTTCGGCGCACCGCTTGCCCTCGTCGTAGCAGGACCTGGGCCCTATGCAGTTTACGTTTCCCCAGTAGGTCTCCTTCTGCGGGTGTTCGAAGGGGTTGCCGTACACTTCGGAGGTGGAGGCCTGCATGATCTTTATCTTGAGGCGCTTGGCAAGTCCCAGCATGTTGATCGATCCGTGCACATTCACCTTGGTCGTCTGTACCGGATCGTTCTGGTAGTGGATCGGGGAGGCGGGACAGGCCAGGTTGTATATTTCATCGACCTCGACATACAAAGGGTAGGTAATATCGTGTCTCATGAGTTCGAAATAGGGGTTGCTCAAAAGATCTACGATATTTCTTTTGCTCCCCGTATATAAATTGTCGATACACAGCACGTCCTGCTGGTCCTTAAGAAGCCTTTCACACAGATGGGACCCGAGAAACCCGGCCCCGCCGGTTACTGCACATCTTTTCCGAAGATGCATGGCGGTTTTCCTTCTACTTTGCAAATGGTGACTGAGTTTTCAAGAAAAGGGCAATTATTCCGAACTGCCGGAATTGGCGCAATTATACTCGTTTGCTCTGCGTTGGCAACTTTTCCTCGAATTTGGAAAATAGGGGCCTCAGGTACTTCGCATATCACCCGTGAGAGCTTTTTCAAATTTCGCTTTCTGCTTGAGCAGGTAATCGTGCAGGTCCCCGCCCTCAGCGATCGCCTCGTCTATTGTGGAGACCGCATCGGCATATCTGCCGTTGACAAAATAGGCTTCTGCGAGCGTATCGAGAATATCGGGCGCGGGGTTGAGGGATGCGGCCTTGCGGGCGAGTTTCAGCGCTTCCTCGGGATGGCGGAAGGAATAGGGGCCGGTCGCATAAAGCCAGGCCAGGTTGTTCAAAACGGATGGATCGTTCGGAGCCTCGGTAAGGGCGGCCCGTAAGACCGATTCGGCTTCGGAGTATCTGTCCTTCTGGCAGAGCAGCGCTCCGTAGGCCGAAAGATAGCGCACATTGGAGGGATCTTTGGCAACGGCTTGTTCGAGTATGCGAAGCTCGACGTTTGTTCGAAGGTCTTTGGCAAGGCCTGCCTTGTTAGCCCGCCAGTTGGCGAAAAGAAGCGCGGAGATGATCGCGGCAAAGACCAGGGCGGAGCCGTAGAGTTTGCGGTTGTGCCTGCGGATGAGGTCCCGGTCCCTGGAAGCCTGCGCCAAAAACTCCACTCTCTGTCGTATGCTGTAATGGTGCCAGCTGGGCACGTCTTCGATCCTGCCGCTGTGATAGGCGATTTTCTGCAGCGAACTGATCAGCCCGACGGGGTCGCCCACGAGTTCCATGGCGTAGAGATCGGCCTGTCTTTCGCTGTTTCTCAGAAAATAGCCGAAAACGAACCGAAGAAAGAAGACCATCGCCAGTATGATCGGCAGGGCGGAAAAAAGAGAAAAGGTGGAGGCGGCGAAGCCACTGGTGGAAGTCGACCAGTCGAATATGGTTTTGTTGGACAGTGCGAGCCACTTGAGTGTGTTGCCAAGCTCGAGGGAGAGAAGGACAAAGAGGATCAGGAGCATGACGAAGAGGAGCAGGTGCTTTTTTCGCACATGCCCCATCTCGTGGGCGATAACGGCCTTGAGTTCACCGAGATCGAGCGTTCTCAGCAGGCCCGAGGTGATGAGGATGTATCGCAGCCCGGGAAGAATGCCCACCACTCCGGCCGTAAGGATCTCGGTTCCGAAAAGCGGCCAGAGGAGAAGCCCGCCGGTTTTGAAATCATGCTCGTCACAAAATCTTTGCAGTTCGTTTTTTATATAATCCTGTGGAAGCGGTTTGCAGCCCCACAGGCGAATGATCAGCCAGGGCCCGAAAAGAACGAACCCGAAAAGCGCTACGCAAATGAGCCCCAGTTGGGCGAAATCCGAAGCCAGGAAAGCAGGCGCTTTCAGAAAGTCGATGAGGTCGGCGGCGATAGAAATGAGGAGCCAGGGGATGAGTATGACCGAGGTGAAGGAGACGTGTCCCTTTATGAAATGCGCCCGGGAGGAGCTTGTTCCCGAAAGCGCCTCGTGGACCGGTTGGCCGAAATACCAGATCACCACCAGGTGGAGCATATAAATGGCCAGGCCGACAATGCCGGAAACGGTCGAATACCTGGTGTAGCCCGGAAGGGTATCGAGATAGGCGCCGAGATTCAACCCATAGAGATAGACCGCAAGAAACCCGATTGCCGCGATGGATAGAAATGTTTCGGCTCGAAAATAGGCGCGTGTGAGTCCGGAGTGGGACACGCCCTCGTCAGCAGCCTTCCGGATCTTTGCGAAGGTGCGTTTGCAGGTGAAGATAAAAAAAACAAACAGAGCGAGGACGTAGAGCGCGTCGGGCCAGTGAGCGACAGGCGGCCTGGCCGTTTGAGGCAAGGTGCTGAAAAGCAGCAGGACGACGATAAAGTATATGAGTTGATTATACATGAAAGTCCTGGCCTCCGGCCCCGCCGGTGGGGAACCTGTCCGGCGCTACTCCGTTATAGCGATACGTCGCCAAGATTCAGCACTTCGGCCAGGCAACCCCGTCCGCGGCGACACGTCGCCGACACGCCTCCACTCCGTTATAGCGAAACGCCGCCAAGATTCAGCACTTCGGCCTGGCGCACCCGTCCGCGGCGACACGCCGCCGCTCGAAGCAGTGTTTTCCGAAGTCGTCTTCGAAGCGAACCGGGTAGTCTCCGTTAAAGCATGCGAGGCAGAAGGGATGATCGTTCGAGTCTGCTCCGGCCGCTTCGAGCAGGCCTTCGATGCTCAGGTAATTCAGGGAATCGAGGCCGATAAAATTTTGAATTTCCTCCACGGTGTGGGAGGAGGCGATCAGTTCTCCCTTGGTGGAAAAGTCGATTCCATACGGGCAGGGGAATCGGTGCGGGGGGCAGCTTACGAGCATGTGCACTTCTTTTGCGCCGGCCTGCCGCAGCGAGTTTATCCTGGTCCGGGTCGTGGTGCCGCGAATGATCGAGTCTTCGAGAAGAAGAACTCTTTTATCTTTAAGCAATCCGCGCACGGGGTTCAATTTGACGCGCACCTGGAAATCGCGCATCGCCTGGCTGGGTTGAATGAAGGTGCGGCCCACGTAATGATTTCGTATCATGCCCATTTCAAGCGGAATATTGGTGGCCTGGGCGAACCCGAGGCAGGCGTAGTTTCCCGAATCGGGAAAGGGCATGAGCATATCTGCGCGAACCCGGGGGTTTTCCTTGGCCAAAAGCCCCCCCAGCTTCTTTCGGAACGTATAGACGTTCTGGTTGAAGATATTGCTGTCGGGTCTGGCAAAATAGATGAACTCGAATATGCAGTAGGAGTGGCGCCTCTTGGGGAAAGGGAAAATGGAGTGCAGACCGTCTTCGTCGATAATGAGAATTTCTCCCGGTTCGAGGTCCCGGATGTAGGTGGCCTCGACCAGATCGAGGGCGCAGGTCTCCGAGGCCAGCACGTAGGCGCCGTCGAGCTCTCCCAGGCAAAGAGGCCGGAAGCCGTTGGGGTCGCGCACGCCGATGAGCATGTCCTGGGTGCTCATGACCAGCGAATAGGCGCCCTGCACCCTTCGTAACGTTTCGACCAGGGCCTGCTCTATTCCGTTGCTCAGGTTTCGCGCCAGCAGGTGCATGAATATTTCGGTATCCATTGTGGAGCGAAAGATGGCTCCCTGCCCTTCGAGCTCTCGCCGCAGTTCGACGGCGTTTACCAGGTTGCCGTTGTGGCCGATGGCATAGTGGTTGTCGCCGTGAAAGACAACGAACGGCTGGGCGTTTGCGCACAGGGAAGATCCGGTCGTGGAGTAGCGGACGTGCCCTATGGCCAGGTAGCCCTTGAGGGTCTTCAGGATTTCTTCGTTAAAGATTTCGTGCACCAGTCCCATGCTCTTGTGCGTGGTGATGCGCCGGCCGTCGGAGACGGCTATGCCCGCGCTTTCCTGGCCGCGGTGCTGCAGCGCGTAGAGCCCGAAAAAGGAGAGTTTGGCCGCGTCTTCATGGCCGAAAATTCCAAAGATGCCGCACTCTTCCTTCTTGGTGGGAGTATAGGGCGTAAGGACCCGCGGTGTTGCGGAGCGTATGATTTTATTTTCAGGCAACCTGCACTCAGTCACGATTCTATCCTTTTTCACTTCTTCCCCCCGATCGTCCGGTGGTATTCCTGGATCGTTTTAACCTGCCAGTCGCCCTTTTGCAGCTCCGACACCGCCTCGGCTATCGCCTGCGCCCCGGCAATGGTGGTGGCATAGGGAATATTATACATGACCGTTGCGCGCCTGATTTCGTAGGAGTCGGAAGTGGTTTTTTTGCCAAGGCTCGTATTGACCACCAGTTGTATCTGCCCGTTTTTGATCTTGTCTACGACGTTGGGGCGGCCTTCTGTCAACTTGTAGACGCGATCGGCGGCGACACCGTTTTTTTCGAGAAAGGCCGCGGTGCCCATTGTGGCGATGAGTGTGAATCCAAGCTCGGTGAATTTTTTCGCCACGGCGAGCGCCTTGGCTTTATCCCCATTGTGGACGCTGATAAAGACGGTCCCGCCTTTGGGCAGTTCGTAGCCCGCCGCGGCCTGCGCTTTGGCGAACGCGATCCCGAAGTTTTCCCCGATTCCCATCACTTCGCCCGTTGACTTCATCTCGGGACTGAGCAGCGTGTCCACTTTGGGAAAGCGCGAGAAGGGGAAAACCGCTTCCTTGACCGAGATGTGTTCGGGCTCGATTTCGTGTTCCAGCCCGAGTTCCTTGAGGCCCCTGCCAAGCATGACTTGCGTGGCGAGCTTGGCGAGCGGACGCCCGATGGCCTTGCTCACAAACGGAACCGTGCGGGAGGCCCTGGGGTTTACCTCGAGAATGAAGACCTCTCCGTTCTGTATGGCATACTGGATGTTCATGAGCCCTTTTACGCCGAGTTCTTCGGCAAGAAGCCTCGTCTGCCTCCTCACTTCCTCCTGCAGCGCCCGGGAGACCGAGTAGGGCGGAAGCACACAGGCCGAATCCCCGGAATGAATTCCCGCCTGCTCGATGTGCTCCATGATGCCACCGATGACGGTGGTCTCTCCGTCGCAGATGGCGTCCACATCGAGTTCGATTGCGTCTTCGAGGAATTTATCGATCAGGATGGGGTGGCCGGGGGAGACGTTTACGGCCATCTTCATGAACTCTTTGAGCCGGTCTTTATCGTAGACGATTTCCATGGCTCGCCCGCCAAGCACGTAGGAAGGACGCACGACCACGGGGAAGCCAATCTTGTCGGTGGCCTCGTACGCCTCCTGGATGTTGAACGCGATGGCGTTTTCGGGCTGCTTGAGGCCGAGTTTGTGAAGAAGCTGCTGGAACCGCTTGCGGTCCTCGGCCCGGTCGATGGCGTCGGGGGAGGTGCCCAGAATGGTCGCCCCGGCTTTTTCGAGCGGAACGGCGAGGTTTAGCGGGGTCTGTCCGCCGAACTGCACGATTATGCCCTTGGGCTTTTCGCTCTCCAGGATGTGGAGAACGTCTTCGCGGGTGAGGGGCTCGAAGTAGAGCTTGTCCGAGGTATCGTAGTCGGTCGAAACGGTCTCGGGGTTGGAGTTGACCATGATCGATTCGTGGCCTTCATCCCGCAGGGAGAAGGAAGCGTGCACGCAGCAGTAGTCGAACTCGATGCCCTGGCCGATCCTGTTGGGGCCGCCCCCGAGGATCGCGACCTTGGGCTTTTGTGACGGCCGGGATTCGTCCTCGGTTTCATAGGTCGAGTAGTAATAGGGGGTATAGGCCTCGAATTCCGCCGCGCACGTATCCACCAGCTTGTAGACGGGTCGAATGCCGTGCAGGAGCCGTTTTTGCCGAACGGTTTCTTCATCGGCGCCGGTAAGCTGGGCGAGGCGCCGGTCGGAAAACCCCCAGCTCTTTGCGGCGCGAAGGTGTTCGGCGTTATCGAGAAAGGCGGCGCCGCAGGCAGCCGACTGGGCTATGGCCTGCTCCATTTCGATAATTTCCCGGATATGTTTCAGAAACCATCTATCGATAGAGGTGAGAGCGTGAATTTCCTCTTCCGATATGCCCAGCTTCATTGCCTCGCCGATCTGGTAGAGCCTTTGCGAGTTGGGTCTCGACAGGCTGAGCTTCAGCTGGTCGATCTGTTCGGAATCGCACTCTGCGGGTGGGTCGCCAAACCCGCAGCGGCCGGTTTCGAGCGAGCGGATGGCCTTGTGAAGCGCCTCTTTGAACGTGCGGCCGATCGCCATGGTCTCCCCCACCGATTTCATCGCGGTGGAGAGGATATCGTCGGCGCGGGGAAATTTTTCGAAGGTGAACCGGGGGATCTTCACCACGCAGTAATCTATGGTCGGTTCAAAAGAGGCCCTGGTTTCCCGGGTGATGTCGTTTGCAATCTCGTCGAGCGAGTAGCCGACGGCGAGCTTGGCCGCAATCTTGGCTATGGGGAATCCGGTGGCCTTGGACGCGAGGGCCGAGGAGCGCGATACGCGCGGGTTCATCTCGATCACCACCATTTCACCGTCTTCGGGGTTTACGGCGAACTGGACGTTGGAGCCCCCGGTCTCGACCCCGATTTCACGCAGAATCGCGATGGATGCGTCGCGCATCTTCTGATATTCGCGGTCGGTGAGCGTCTGGGCGGGGGCCACGGTGATGGAGTCTCCGGTGTGCACGCCCATCGGGTCGATGTTTTCGATCGAACAGATGATGACGACGTTATCCATGTAGTCGCGCATCACCTCGAGTTCGAATTCCTTCCACCCGAGAACCGATTGTTCGAGCATTACCGAATGGATCATGCTTGCGTCCAGACCCCTCTGGGTCTGGTCGAGAAGCTCTTCGCGATTGTAGGCGACGCCTCCCCCGGTGCCTCCCAGGGTGAACGAAGGCCGCACGATGAGCGGGTAGCCGATTTTTCGGGCAAACTCCTCGGCATCGTCCAGGGTGTTTACGATGATGGACTCGGGCACCTTCAGATTGATGTCTGCCATGGCGTCCCGGAAAAGCTGCCGGTCTTCGGCCTTCTTTATGACCGCCGTGCTGGCCCCGATCATCTCCACGCCGTATTTTTCCAAAATGCCGCTTTCGGCCACCCGTACTGCCACATTCAAGGCGGTCTGCCCTCCGAGAGTGGGTAGAAGGGCGTCTGGGCGCTCGCGTTTTATGATCTTTTCGACGACCTCGGGGGTTATCGGCTCGATATAGGTGCGGTCTGCCGTCTCCGGGTCGGTCATGATCGTAGCGGGATTGCTGTTTAGCAGCACGATTTCATAGCCGTCTTCACGAAGCGCCTTGCAGGCCTGGGTGCCGGAATAGTCGAATTCACACGCCTGGCTGATGATGATCGGCCCGGAGCCGATGAGCAGTATTTTCTTTATGTCTGTGCGTTTGGGCATTTAACTGGGTTTCCTTGAATAAGGCTCGCTCGTTACACGGCTGCTTTGAGTATCGGTCTGTTTGTTTCGATCATTGTGATAAACCGGTCGAACAGATACGAAGCGTCATGCGGACCGGGAGAGGCTTCCGGGTGATACTGGACGCAAAAGGCGGGAAGCTCCAGGTGGGCCATCCCCTCCAGCGTATTGTCGTTTAGGTTTATGTGCGTGAGGCTGACCGGCATGCGTGAAAGGGAATCGGGATCGACGCAGTAGCCGTGGTTCTGGGAGGTGATTTCGATTTTTCCCGTGGTGAGGTCCTTAACCGGCTGGTTTGCGCCCCGGTGTCCGAACTTCAGCTTGAAGGTCTTTCCCCCGAGCGCGAGTCCCATCATCTGGTGACCGAGGCAAATACCGAACATGGGTTTTTTCCCCAGAAGCTCCCGAACGGTTTCGATAACGTAGCGGACCGCCGAAGGGTCTCCGGGTCCGTTGGAGAGAAAAATCCCGTCCGGGTTGCAGGAAAGAATCTCTGAGGCGCTGGTGTGAGCCGGGAAAACGAGCACCTGGCAGCCGGCATTTTCCAGCATGCGAAGGATATTGTACTTTATCCCGCAGTCAAGAGCGGCCACCCGCGGCCTGCCGTCTTGCGCCAGCCAATCCGGGGAGTCTATTTCCTCCCGTAGGCCGTCCCGCCACCGGTAGGGTTTTTGGCACGTAACTTCCTTTACCAGGTCGATCCCGTTCAACCCCGGATACGCCTGCACCTGGTCCAGCAGTGAGGAAAGATCGTCCGTATCGGTGGCGATGATTCCGCGCATGGCTCCCCGCACCCGAAGGTGTTTGGTGAGCGCGCGCGTGTCTATGCCCTCGATGCCGATCTTACCGTATTCGGTCAGAAAATCGGCCAGGGAGCGCTCGCTTCGCCAGTTGCTTGCAAAATCCTGGTATTCCTTTACGATAAAACCTTCCACCTGGACGGCGGCCGATTCCATGTCCTCCGCGTTGATTCCGTAGGTGCCGGTCAACGGATAGGTCATCGTCACGATCTGGCCCTTGTAGGAAGGATCGGTCAGCACCTCCTGGTAGCCGGTCATGCTGGTGTTGAAAACCACCTCGCCCAGCTTCCTGCCGCTGCCGCAAAAAGTGTAACCGTGGAAAACGGTCCCGTCCTCCAGCAAAAGAATTGCCTTGGGACGATTCCAGGGAAGGCTCATAAAATGTTTCCTCGCAACTGTTAAAAATTCAATTTATTGTAGAAAGGTCCTTGAAATCCAATTGTAACGGGTATACGCGAAATGGCAAACGAATATAAAGCCCCCGAATTTTCAGCGCGGGCCATACTATGATAAACTTGAGGCCGGATCAATAGAGGAAATAAACGACCGAAATCGAACACGGGCGGTGAGACCGCCCGCCGAGATCGCCCGGCCCGGACCATGCGCATTCTGCGGGCTTGCGGCCGCTGGTTTTTCAAAAGAAGGCTGATCGATGACGGAGATCGAGTACGTAAGAAATTGTTCCCATTACTTCGAAATTCTGCTGCGAAACATCGCAGGGGGAGAAGAGTGGCTTTTGGCGAACCTCAAGAGGCGGTATCCCCTTGCCGGTCTCTATGCGGCCCTCAAAGAGGAGGCGGCAAAGGCCGGGTCGTTCAACGATCTGCTCCGGATCTATCGCCGGTTTAAGCAGCTCCATTTTTTGAGAATCGGCGCAAGGGATTTTTGCCGTTTTGCCGATCTTTCCGAAACGACGGGGCAGCTGAGCGATTTGGCCTCGGTAGCGCTCCAGGTCGGTTTGGAGGTCCTTTGGGCACATCCCGACTGGTGGCTCTCCGAAGAGGAATTGAATGGGGGGCGCCCGTTCGATGGTCCCATCCCGCTCGTCATTCTGGGGTTGGGAAAACTGGGCGGCCATGAACTCAATTACGTCTCGGACGTAGACCTCATTTTCCTGCACCCCCGCGAATCTTCTGCCGGCCCAAACCGGCATCCTGACCCCGGCGGCACGCCGGCGCCGCCGGCAAAACTGTTGAGCTTCCTGACTCACCGGCTCTCGCGGCTCATGTCCGATCAGTTCGAGGGGGACCGGGTCTTTCAGGTCGATTTCCGGCTGCGGCCCAGCGGCAAGGAAGGGGTTCTGGTGCCCTCGATGAGCGGGGCGATCGATCACTACCTGCTGCACGGCAGGGCGTGGGAGCGCCAGATGCTTTTAAAATGCCGGCCCGTAGCCGGAGGGCGCTCCGAGGGAAACGCTTTTATCCGCGAACTCCATCCATTCATCTTCCGCAGGTTTCTCGATTTTCAGGCGCTTTCGGAACTAAAAGAGATGCGAAACCGGGTGCTCGTGGAGGCCGGCCAATTCCGCCCGGGCGCAAGAGGCTACGATGTGAAGCTTGGCATCGGAGGAATCCGGGAGATCGAATTTTTCGTTCAGTCCCTGCAACTCATCTACGGCGGTCGAAGGCCGGAACTGGACGAACCGAACACCCTGAGATGCCTCGAAAAGCTATCGGGGCTGGGGCTTGTTCCCAAGGAAACCGCTTGCACTCTCAGAGAATCCTACATTTTTTTGCGAAACGTCGAACACCGCGTTCAACTCGATCAGAACCGGCACACGCAGCGGTTGCCGCTCTACGAGGAAGGGCGCAAACGCCTCACGCTGGCGATGGGCTTTGAAGACGACGAGGGAGCGTTCCTCGAGGCGCTCACCTCCCACTGTCAAACCGTGCACTCCGTCTTCTGCAGCCTTTTCGAAGATAAGTGCGAAGTCGATCACACCAGTTCTGCCGGCGGCGATTCTGCAAGCCGGCAACTCGGGACCGGCAGCATGCCGGCAAGCCGGCAACTCGGCACCGGCGGCACGCCGGTGGATACCTACTTTGCAAAAGTAGCCCGGAGGCCCGGGCTCAAGAAGCTTTTCAGTTCCGGGGAAGCCTGGATTGAACCTTTCCGGGCGGCGCTGGGGGCGAGCGAACTGCTGTTTTCACTTCTTTCCCGGACCCCCGGGCTGGTCGAAGGGTGCACGGGAGGGCCGGGCGCCTTCGAAACCGCCCGGGTTTGGCAGCAATCCGCTGCGCACGTGGTGGAACGGGCGGGGGGATACGAGGAAAAACTCGAGTGGATACGAAAGCTCAAAAACGAACGAACCGTCCAGCTTGCGCTGGCCGATCTTGGAGGGTGGATCGATTTTGCCGTCCTGGAAGAGGAACTGACCGCTCTGGCCGATTTTACCGTCGGCAATACGCTTGAGACGGTCTGCGGTTACCTCGGGCTGCCCGGGAGTCTTCCGCTTTCGGTTTTGGCGATGGGAAAGCTTGGAAGCGGGGAAATGAGCTATCTTTCGGACCTCGATCTGGTGTTCGTTTACGAGCCGGGGTCCGGCAATGAGGAGGGCTTGATTCCCGGCGAGGTAGTCCGGCTCATTCAGCGTTTTATGAATATGCTCCAGATGCCTCTGGCGGAGGGGCCCGGCTACGAGATGGACGTGAGGCTGCGGCCGACCGGGACCCACGGCCCGCTTGTTGTAACCCCGAATTCCTGGCTCGAATACTACAACAGGGCGGACATCTGGGAAATCCAGGCGCTTCTCCGGGTGCGCCATGTCGCGGGAGACGCCCGGCTTGGAAAGTGGATCGAGGAGCGGGCGGCGGAAATTTGCTCGCGGCACAGACCTGCCGATTCGGTGTGGCCAAGGATTTGTCATTTGCGGGGCCGCATGGAACGGGAGCGGGCGGCGGAAAGCGGCCTTGAAATCGATCTCAAGCTCGGGATGGGAGGGCTCACGGATATCGAATTTATCGTTCAGGGTGAACTGCTTACCGGAGGTTTGGATCCGGCCGGACCATCGGCGCCGGGGGAGTATCGCTCGGTCAGGCGGCAGGTGGAGAAATTTTCGAAGGATTCTGCGAGGCCCGGGCTGGAGAAACTCTCCGGCGCTTTTCGTGCGCTTCGCGCTCTCGATCACCGGGTACGGCTGCACACCAACGCGAGTTCGGCAAAACTCGACGAGCGCCGCTTTGAAGAAATGATTTCGCTCGGGCTCTGGCCCCCGCGAGGGGATGGGGATTGGATCGAGGCCTGGCAGGACGTTTTACGCCTTAGAAGAGAGATTCGGGGCATATTTAAGAGATATTGTCCATAGGTTATAAGAGACCTTCATCTACATCCCTTCGCGGCTTCGCGTGGGAAAATTCTTCGAAGAGGGGTGTTCAACTCTCGAGCCAAAGATAAGGGGAATGGAATTGGCGGGACATTGCGGGCATCATCACAACACGACAAGCGGCCGGAAAATGTGGCTTTCGCTGGGGATAACGCTTTTTTTCTGCCTGGGGGAAGCGGTAGCGGGTTTGCTGTCTCATTCTCTGGCGCTCCTTTCGGATTCGGGCCATAACCTGAGTGATGCTCTGGCGCTCGGGCTGGCGGCCTATGCTATTTACGCGGTGCGAAAACCTGTGTCGGGCAGGCACACCTACGGGTTTCACCGGGTCCCCATTCTGACGGCGCTTTTCAATGCCTCGACTCTTGTCGTGATCGCCCTGTTTATCGGGATCGAAGCGTTCCAGCGCTTTCTGCACCCGGAGTCGGTCGACGGGACGCTCATGATCTGGGTGGCCCTGGCGGCACTGCTTATGAATACGGCGATTGCGGCCGTCCTGCACGGAGACGCAAGACACAGTCTGAATAACCGGGCCGCCTTCATTCACATGGCAAGCGATGCGATTTCCAGCCTGGCCGTTATCGTGGCGGGCATCGCCATCCACTACACCCGATGGCATTATGCCGACCCGCTTGCCTCGCTTCTTATCGCCGCATTCATTCTTTATTCGGCAACGGGTATTGTAAAAGACGCCGCAGACATCCTGATGGAAAAAGCACCCAAAAACATCGATCTGGAAGCTCTGGTGGAAAGCATCAAGTCCATACCGCCCGTCTGCATGGTCCATCACGTGCACCTCTGGACGGTAGGCGACGGCATCAATGTTTTGAGCTGCCATGTCGCGCTGCCGGCTTCCTGCACACTGGAACACTCTACCGGTATCATCGAGACGATCAATAAAAAGCTCCATGATGACTTTTCCATCGGCCATGCGACAATTCAGATAGAGACCGACGGATTGTGCGGTATCTCGGAGTGCCGACTCGAATCGCACGACCATGAACACGAACACGAGCATAGCCACGAGCATCGGGGGTAGCTCTTCCGAGACCCGACCCAAGGCGTGGACAGGACCGTATCCCCCCCTTTGCAAAGGGGGGCAAGGGGGGATTTAAAATGGAAAGGGGGAAAAGATGAATATTTTCTATCGGCTGCTGATTTGTGCGGGGATTCTGGCCCAGTTCTTTATAACCTTTTATCTACCGCTGCCCGAACTTTTCCTGATCTATATCATCCTGTTTAACCCCAAGTGGTTCAGGGATTTTTTGAACAACATGGCCAAAGATTGATTGACGATCCGCTATTTTCGATGTCCATCCCGCTGCCGATAGGCCGCTTTATGGTCCGCCCCGACTGTAATGGATTCAACACAGACCGAGTCGATGCTCATCGAAAAGACTTTGTCGGGGCTTGCGGTGCTAACAGGTGTCA
>JBMFWU010000041.1:0-35350 GCA_049964955.1 Syntrophobacteraceae bacterium | reverse complement strand
CTTGTGAATGTGCAGCGGGTAATCCATGTGGACCCACCTCAGCTTGTCGCCGAACGCGGCCCTGACCTGCTCTACCACAGGATGGTTGGCGCGGCACGCCGGGCACTGGTAGTCGGAGAATTCGACGACGGTGACCGGCGCATTTTTCGGCCCGAGGGCAGGAGCACCGCTGACATCGATCTTAACCTTCGGCGGATAGGGCACCGGCAAAAAGAACCTCACATGGTACCGGGGCTCGAGGGAATGAGCGTAGTTCTCTACCGCCTGCTCTCTTTTCTGCTTTTCGAGGCCCCGCCTTATCCGCTGTTTGAGGTCCGGGACGGTATTCTCATAAGACTGGAGCTGCTGCTGATGCTCCTGCATGTACTGGGCTACATCGGCATCCGAGACGCTCACCGAGCCGGTCACCGCGGCTACCAGCTGGTCGAGCGTTTTGCCCTCCCTTTTCGCCTCCTTGTCCATAATCGTATTGACTATCAATTGGTCCAGCCTCTGCATTTTCATCCGGTAGATCTCCGTACGCAACTGCTGGAGCCTCCGGCCAACAAGCACGTCGAGCCTCTGATTGGTTATGGTTTCACCGCCCACCGATGCGGCGGTCCCGTAATCATAGCGGCCAGGCGCAGAGTTTGCCGATGCGAGATAGGGCAGATTGTTTTCGAAAGGGACCCAGAAAAGGAAGGCCACAAAGAAAAGAAGCGTCAATGTTGCTTGCTGCCACACAAGGTCTTTTCTGAATGCGGCCAAAAGCAGCACCACTACGACTGCCGCATTTGCAATGCAAAAGACGCACGGGGCTTTCATCCAGATCAGGAGCAGGATGAGGAGGGCTTCCACCCCAGCGGCGGCAAATGCGATCCATGCGACCGCCCTCTTCCTGAAAACGGCCAGAACGGCCACACTGAGATAAAAAGCGGCGCCCCAAATCCAGAAGTGAATATGGAGAAAATGCATTCGCACCGTATCCGTGCACGCACTGGTGCAAACGGAAGAGGCAAACGGAATGCTTTCATGAAATCCGCTGAGAAAAGCCACGACCAGCCCCGGCAGGGCGACTGCCAGAAGCGGAATGCTTGTCCTGGAAGAGTCTTTGAAGGAGGAGGTTTCCGACAGTATCCCCGCGTTTTGCAAGTCTTTCTTGTTATGAAAAATCATAGATTGCTCTTTTCACCGGTTAAACACACAATAATGCCGACCTGCCCGGAATTTCTACACCACTCCCGGGCTCAGACTTCCATGCGCATTTACGGTCTTAGCCGCAAGGGATCGGAGGCTTCCGGACGAGGGCCCCCAAATATCGAATCGCCGTACCGGGCTCAAAATTTCACTAGGAAATTGGTAAACCGGCATGATGGCTGCGGACGCCGGCGTCTCCAACGATCCGGTCCCGACCGAGTAATGCCCCGGCCTTTTTCAGCTCTCCGGAGAATTGCCCGGGGGGGAATCCCTTTCCTTTCCTCGCCGCCTCAAAACTCGTCCACCGCCAACGCTCACTTGTCATCTGCTCCAATTTGGGGAGGGAAGGCCCCGGGTCTGGTTACCAACAACCCCGGGGCCGGCATTAAATGGATGTGGCGGCAAATCGGTGAATTTTTACCTAAACACTCTCAAATTCCAAAAATCTTGCGCCCCGTTGCTGCTAAGGCGCGTGTCCATCGCCCTAAGGCTTGGACACCAGGTTGTGAGCGTCCTGCTGCTCACTGCCGGGCCGTTTTACGGCGTTGCAGCAAGCAGCGAAGACTCCCTGCTTAGCTCTACTTGCCGCTATCACACACAATCTGGTCGCCTACCGCGTGGCAGTTCACCTGCGGGAAGGCCGGTGAGTAGAGATAATCGCCTGCGTTGCTAAGGTCCCTAAGATTGAGGACGTGCCGTGACCTGACTGGGGTGAAGTTGCTCACCACGTTGGTTGGGTCTGTGAGGCTATAGGTGCCACTGGCGGTAACGGGGTTGCTGCTATCGGCCAGCTTATACTTCGCCACCAGCGGATAGGGATAAACCGGTCGCACCGTGTTATTTCCGGTGACCGTGATCTCATACGGCGCCTTGCCCTTTTCGACCCAGTTCATCAGCGGTCCCAGAACGTCGAAGTTACTGCCATCCGACGGGGAGATATCATCGCCGCAGTGCTCCATGCCCGGAAACATGTATAAGCGCGCGAACTTTTTGGTGACTCCGCGTCCCATAAGGTGATTTACGCTCTCCCAGTACTGGATGGTTCCTCGGGGAGCAATGTGCTGGTCGGCCCATCCGGCCCAGTAGATAAGCTTGCCGCCGTCAGCTTTAAACCGGCTCAAGTCGGGATTGGTCGCCGAGTACAGATCCGACGAAGCGACAGTGGCCTGGAAATCGGGCAAGGTCCAACCCAGATTGGCGACGTCCGGCTCGGCGCCGCCTTGGTCAAAGAAATAGTAGGGCTGGTTCATTATGGTCGCCCACAACCAGCCGCCGACGAAGTTCTCGGCCCCGACGCTGTCGCCCTCTGCGTTCGGCACAAATATCGTCCAGTCAAGTTCCGAACCCCACTCAACAGGAACCCTCGGCTCCAGGCGTGTACCATTGGAACTCACCGCACCGTTGTGGATCGCCTTCACCACGTTGGCTTGCGCCTGCGTGAGGCACCCTGGGTCGTTGTTTACAGCACCGGTTACCGGGTTCTTATACCCGCAAACGAGGCTGTCCGTGTTGAAGTGACATTTCGTCGGATCGTTGATGACGCTGTCCACAATGCCGTCCAGCCCGTCGCAGGCCGAAAGGACCTTGCTGTGGATATATTCGAGCTCCGTTTCGGAATTGCCGGAGCTGTTTGTAAAAGTCGCATTGGTAAGGATCCAGCTGTTGTTGTCACCCGGAATGGTTTGGTTGACGAGAAAACGGTTCGCGTGATGGTACGTGTTCTGCACGTCCATGTTGTTCGCCGGTGAGCCGGCCGCGATCCCGTTGAAATCGTCCGGATAGCGCTGTGCTTCCATGAGGGCCTCACGACCGCCATCCGAACAGCCGTCGAAATAAGAGTATTTGGCAGATTTGCCGTAGAACTTGTTGATGAGCGCCTTCGCGACCAGCGCCGTATCGTGTACGCCCCTGTAGGCAAAGTCGATCCCTGAATTAGGATTGTTGGCTATCCAACTGCCGTCCTGACCACCTTCGTGGCCCATATCGGTCGTGGCAAGTACGAGTTGACCATCGGTCACCAGCGAATTGTCTGCCACCTGCTGGGGGTCGCCCAGATTTGCACTGCCGCACTCACCGCCGCATCCCTCCTGCACGTAACGACCCGTCCAGTTGCTCATCGGCAGGTACACGACGAAATTGTTGCCGGTCTCGGTACCAGGGCCGATATTGCCGTACACCGCGCAAAGAGCGGAGTGAGCCTGGTAGCATTGTACCGGGCTGCCCCAGCCACCCGCGGACTGCTGTGACGCGCATGCCTGTACCTGTGACGTCTCATACCCATTGTAGCCCCTGGGGATCCAGTCGCCCTGTGCGTATTGCTGCACACCGCTGATTGTCACAGGATTGCCGACCTTCTGAGACAAGTAAGAGCTAAGGCCACCGATTGCAGCATCGTTACACGACATAGCGGCTTGGAACTGACCCGAATTTTCCTTGGACGCCTGGGCCACTGTGCCTGAGAGCATTACCAACCCTGCAGCCACCGCCAACAGCGCCAAATTACGCGTCTTCATAATCTGCTCCTATTTTAGTTCGGTTCTTCCTGGAGAACTCACATTTCCACCACATCCATAGGACGCCCTCTTATAGAGACACACGTTAAAGCCTCTAACTTCCGCCCCGTCCGGGCAACTGTTCGTCACCTCCTCTCTGTTCAGACGCGAAGGTTGGTTTATGCGGAGAAAAACATCTTTTTGCCTCCCGGTTCATCTTTCGCAGGCCGGCAAACTCCCGCCTCCCGGTTCTGAGAAGAATAGATCACCGTGGATTCGTGGAGCTTCCATGATAAAACCGGCCTCCGTACCCTGCTCCGTACCTACGCCGATACGACGTCAGATACGGGCAGGGTTCAAAATGGATCGAATGGAGCGGGTTTGGCCCCGCGTCGGGCGGGAGGCACCCGTCGTTCCAGCAAAATGGTCTTGCCGGCGAATTGGTAACCGCAATAACTTGTCATAGTGAAATCGGAAATTGAGCGCAGGAATCGGCAGGGAGCGATTAGAGAGGGAGGGTGCCGGTAATTAAATATTTAATTAAGTATGCAGCATGGATATATACAGCATTGCCCGGACAAT
This sequence comes from Syntrophobacteraceae bacterium, assembly GCA_049964955.1. Lineage (GTDB taxonomy): Bacteria > Desulfobacterota > Syntrophobacteria > Syntrophobacterales > Syntrophobacteraceae > SbD1. The sequence continues at coordinate 31,100 of JBMFWU010000041.1, read as the reverse complement.
GGGCAAAACACACATGGTGCACGAATTACTGTCTCCAAATACAGGCGGTTGACGCCGAGCGCCGGCCAAAGGCCGGCGCCCGGCGTCAAACCGGGCATGAGCCAACTGAACCCGACACCCTCAATCCCGTCTGCTGAGTTCCTTGGCCCTCTCAAGCACCATTCGGGCGCCTTCGGGGGGCTCATGGATGTAGGTATCGCCACCCTTTTCCTGTTTGGCCCGAAGGGCGCGCAGGAGTTTTTCGGCGGTTATGGGCAGATCCATAATGGCCACGCCGCAGGCGTCGTAGATCGCATTGAGGATAGCCGGGATGATTGGAATGATACATCCTTCGCCCGTACCTTTGGCGCCGAACGGCCCGTTAGGCTCGCCGCCCTCGATGATCACCGCGCTCAGGTCGGGCACATCCAGCGCGGTGGGAATCTTGTAGTCGCCAAGGGTGCAATTGACGACCCGACCTTTTTGATCGAAGAGCACTTCCTCGAACAGCGCTTCGCCAAGCCCCTGGCACATGGCGCCTTCGAGTTGCCCTTCCACGCTTTGCCGATTGATTGCAAAACCGCAGTCGTGGGCGAGGGTGAGTTTCAGGATCGACAGTTCCCCGGTCTCGGAATCCACGGAGACCTCGGCCACACAGGTTTGGCTCGAATAGGCAGGGGAGGCCCCGACTACCGAACCCTTCCATTCCTTGGATGACTGCAGTTCTCCGGGCCAATAGAGCCCTTTACCCATGAGCGGACCCTTCTTGGAGTAGAGGAACCGGTTGATCTCCTTGAAAGTCAGCGGCCCCTCTTTCGGCAGTTCCTGGAACCCGCGATGTTCGGCAGCATATTTCCCCCGAATCTCTGCAAGTTTTTCCGGGTTCTTTTCGGTCCCCTGGACTCTGCCGCCTTTGAGATCGAGTTCTGCCAAGGGAATATCAAAAATCCGGGAAGTCTCTTCGAGGATTTGATCCCGGATGGCTTCGGCCGCCTGTTTTGTCGCATGGCCGGTCATCAGAGTCTGCCGGCTTGAATAGGCGCCGGTATCCAGGGGGCAGAGCGCCGTATCGCCCGAGACCACGCGCATGTCCTCCATCTTAAGCCCCAGCACCTCGGCTGCCAGCATGGCCATGACGGTGTTGGAGCCCTGGCCGATTTCATTTGCCCCGGTGAAAACCGTAACTCGATCTCCGTCCTCGGCTACCTGGATCAATACGGTGGAGTGGGGGACCTCCGTGCGGTAGACGGGCGAGCCGGCGCCGGAGAGAAAATATCCGGAGGCCACACCGATGCCTTTGCCTTTTGGCATGCGTCCCTTCTTTTCGGACCAACCGGCATCCTCACGAGCAGAGGTGAGGCATTTGCTCACGTGGAAACTGCTGACCTTGTAGCCCATTTTGGTCACATCGCCCGAATGCAGCGCATTTTTCAGCCGTATTTCGATCGGATCCATGCCGATCTCTTTAGCGATCATGTCCAACTGCAATTCGAAACAGGCCCGGTTGCTCAGGCCCCCGTGACCGCGCAGCGAGCCCGCCGCGGGTTTGTTGGTGAACACCCGAAAACCGTCGTACTTCATGTTGGGAATGTAGTAGGGCGCGCTCATCAAAGAGCCGTTGTAGTAGACCGTGATGATTCCCAGACTGCTGTAGGCGCCTCCGTCCAGGACGGCGCAATGTTCGAAAGCCTGGATCTTCCCGTCGCGGCTGACGCCTGTTTTCATTTCATGGTAGTAATGATGACGCCCGCGGCTGCGCCAGAAGACCTGCTGCCGGTCGAGCACGATTTTTACAGGCAGTCCCGTTTTGACGCTGAGAAGAGCGGCGATCATCTCGTGAGGGGCCGCAGAGGACTTGGGACCGAAGCCGCCTCCGACATTGGTGACCATCACCCGGACTTTTTCGACGGGCCATCGCAATGACATGGCCACGGCCCTTTGCACGTAATGGGAAACCTGGGTAGCGCTCCACAGGTTGATGACGCCCGAGGAATCGCAATGAGCGAGGGCGGCCTGGGGTTCGATGAAAGCACCCTCCACACGGCCTTTCATAAAGCGGTCCGTGCGAACGTGGTAGGATTGGGCAAACCCTTGTTCCACATCGCCGAAATGGTTGTGGACCTCCTGGCAGATATTCCTGGGGGAACGTTCATGAATCAGGGGCGAGTCATCCCGTAGCGCCTCGAACGGATCGAGCACGACGGGCAGTTCCTCATAATCGACGCGGATCAGTTCGACGGCCTCACGGGCGGTCTGCTCGTCGATGGCTGCTATGGCAGCCACTTCATCTCCCACATAGCGCACTTTATCGACGGTGAAGATGTTCTCGTCCTGGCGAGCCGGGCTGTGGCCGAATTTGACGTCGCCGGCCTCGCGCGCGGTGATGACGGCCTTGACCCCGGGCAGTCGTTCGGCCCTGGATGTATCGACATTGAGAATCCGGGCATGGGCTAGCGGACTGTTCAGGATAGCGCCGTGAAGCATCCCCGGCAAAGACAGGTCGGCTGTGTACTTGGCCGCCCCGGTGGCCTTATCGGGTGCGTCCAGCTTGACCGGACTGGTTCCCAAGATGGAATAGGCATTGTTTGGCGATGTCATTCGGCGCCCCCTTCCTTTTGCTGCAGACGAACCGAAGCCTTCTCGACGGCATTCACGATCTTGAAGTACCCGGTGCAGCGGCAGAGGTTGCCGGCGATTCCCTCGCGGATTTCCTCCCGAGTCGGCGCCGGGTTTTTGTCGAGCAGATTCTTTGCCGAAAGGATCATGCCGGAGGAACAGAAACCGCACTGGATGGCGCCCTCGTGAACAAAGGCATCCTGGATCGGGTGCAGCTTGTTGCCCTCCGCCAACCCCTCGATTGTGGTGACCTCGGAGCCGTTCGCCTGTACCGCCAGGACGAGACAGGAATTGACGGACTTGCCATTGAGGAGCACGGTGCAGGAGCCGCATTCACCCAGTTCGCAGCCCTGCTTGGTGCCTGTCAAATTGAGTTGGGGCCCGCGCAGCACCTGGGCCAGAGTCTCGTAAGGAGCTACCAGCAGCTCACGTTCAATGCCGTTGATTTTGATTTGTATCCGGGATTTCATCGGTCTGTCCTTTTAGCTTTTTCCAGTATCTCCAGAATCGCCCGCTTGGTGAGCACTTCAGTCAGCATGCAACGATATTCGAGAGAGCCGCGGATGTCTGTAATGGGACTGCAGGTCAGGCTGGCCATGTGGCTCGCCTCTTCTGCCAGCGCATCGTCGATCCGTTTGCCGGTCAACAAGGCTTCGGCATCCCGGTTTCGCATGACGGTGGGTCCAACCGCCCCCAGGACTACCCGAGCCCTGCTGCAGGTGCCGTCCTCCGCACTGAACGAGAGCACGACGGTTGCGCTCACCAGGGCGATCTCCATGGCCTTCCTGGTGCCGAATTTAATGAAACTGCCGAAAGTAAGCGGGGCAGGGACCGGAAGGATGATTTGCGAAAGAATTTCCCCCGGGAGAAGCGCTGTCTGGCCCGGCCCTTTCAGGAATTCGTCCATTCTTACAGAGCGCATGCCGGATTCGCTGGAAAGTTGCAGAATCGCTCCGTAGGCGATGAGCGCCCCGTGCGTATCCCCGGCGGGCCTGGCCGTGCAGATGTTGCCGCCAAGAGTGGCCCGATTGCGGATGGGGGGCGAGCCAAGTTTTCCCGCTGCCTGGGCAAGAGTGGGGAAATTCTCCCGGATGATTGCCGAACGGCAGAGGTCCTCCATGGTAGCCAGAGGCCCGATCCGCACCTCTGCGTCTGCGGGGCCGGTGATATCACTGAGGCCGGGAATGTTTGCCAGGGAGACAAGATTACCGGTGGACAGCACTCTTCTTTTCAGTTGAACGAGCAGGTCGGTGCCGCCGGCAATGAGCTTGACGCTTTGACTGTTTTCTCGGAGAAATGCAGAGGCCTCTTGAACAGAGGTCGGTTCAAAAAAGTTGAATCTTGGTAAAATCATTTTGCGTATCCTCCATACCGGGACGTTGCGTTATTTTTGAGCCGATCCTCTTTGCGCGCCGGCTTCCGCAACCTTTTGGGCGATGTCCTCCCTCAGGGTCGCTTTGTCCAATTTGCCCGCCTTGGTGTAAGGAAAGGCGTCGATGAATTCGATCCGCTGGGGAAGCTGCAGCACGGAAGCCTTTCTACCTCTGAGGAAGGAAATGACGTCTTCGAAGGTTAGTGTAGCCTTGGGCATCACCTGGATATATGCGCACACTTTTTCTCCCAGGTCCGGATCGGGCATCGGCACAACCGCTACTTGCGCCACATCGGGGTGATCCAGGATCAGGCGCTCGATCTCCGTGGCGCTGATGCTTTCTCCGCCCCGGTTGATCATCTCCTTGATGCGGCCGGTGAGGACGATGTAGCCTTCCCGGCTGATCTTGGCGACGTCGCCGGTTCTAAAAAAACCGTCCTGCGTAAAGACAAGTTTGTTCTCCGTAGGATTGTTGTAATATCCCGTGAAGACCCCCGGCCCCTTGAGCAGCAGTTCTCCCGGAGTGTCGGGAGGCAAATCCTCGCCAAACGGGTCCACGACCTTGTAGGTATCGTACGGACAGGTGGGTTTGCCCACCGTATTCAGGATGGTTTCCAGATCGTCGTTGGTCCTGCTGATGGTGGTCATGCCCTCGGTGCCGCCGTAGGCGTTGTAGAAGATGGCGCCCAGTTTCTCCTGGACCCCCCGGACCATATCCGGCAGGCTGGCGCCGCCTCCGCAGTGGATTCCACGAAGAGAACTCAAGTCGAAGTCGCCAAGCTTTTCATAGATGAGCAGCCTTTGGGAGAGGGTGGGGACCCAGACGATCACGGTTATCTTTTCGGCTTCAATGGTCTTGCAGACTTCCTCCATATCCGTCGTATCCAGAAAAGTGATTTTTCCGAAGGTCGGGACGCTTCCCAGCAGCCCTTTGGAGAAAGTGAGGTCGTGGCCGATCGGCCCCGCCAGAAGACAGTTGTCATGGATATCCATGTCCCAGGCCCTGGCGCAAAATTCCGAGGAGCAGACAAGGCTGTTGTGGGTGCGGGGAACAATCTTGGGGATGCCGGTGGTCCCGCCGGTGACACCCATGTGCGCTATTTGCATCGGATCGGGCCTGGCCTCGGCCAGCCGACGGATGTTTCCCTCGGAAAGCTCATTTTTTCCGATAAGATCATCGATGTCGGAAAAGGGCTCTCCTCCTTCAGCCCTGGCCAGGATAACACGCTTCAGTTGAGGGCTCTCTTTCAATACGTCATCGATGATTGGCAGATAGTCGACTTTTGCGTATCTGCGGGCGACAATCCACGTTGTGGCCCCGGACATCTTTGCGATGTGATTGATTTCATACTGTCGGTACCGGTCGATCAGCAGGACGGTGACGGCCCCGATTTTCTGCAGCGCGAAGTAGACGAAGACGAACTCGTTCCAGTTGGGCAACTGGATAAGGACCCGGTCTAAAGGCTTGATCCCGAGATCCATCAGGCCGATGGCCAGCCGGTCGGTTTTTTCGCGGGCCTCTGAAAAAGTCAGGCGGCATTTTCCGTCAACGAACGCCTCTTTGTGCGGATAGATATCCGCCGCCCTGTCCAGAAGATCGCTCAGTGTCAGGCCGGGCCACCAGCGGAGCCTGTCGTATTTTTCAGCGTCTTGCTGTCGGTAAGGCGTGCACCCTTCCAGTAAAATCGCCATGGGTCACCTCCAAAAGTTAATTGATCCGGGAACTCAACTCGCGCCGGTAAGGCCGAATCGCTTCCTCAAGGTCTGTAGCGGCATCTCTCCGGCGCCAGGGCCGAGCTCGGCGGCCAAAATATAATCACAAATTTAATTAAATGATCAACGAGACAATAAACCTGTTCTCTCCCCGGCAAGTCCCCCCTCGGGTAAGACCGACCGAGTCGAGAAGCAGTTCCCCCCCGATTATTACAACGACGGTGTAAGACTGTTACATCCGGTATGAAGAACCGGTTCTAGAGCTCAAACCCCGAGACTTTCAGGGACTTGTCCGAAAGGCACGCCAGTACATTGCTCCTGGCACTTTGAACGTGCTTGCGAACGAGTTCGATACTGCCTTTGATGTCCTTGTTCCTCATTTTCTTCAGCAACAAATGGTGGTCTTTTTTTGCTTCTTCAATGCTGTCGATATCTCTTTTGTCAAGATTGGCTCGAAGGTAAATATGCTCCATGTTGATTTTGAGATGCCATTTCAGAATATTGTTCCTTGAGATTTGGGCAATCTTAATGTGAAATGCGGCGTCGAGAAAAATCTTTTTACGGTCATAATGCTGTGTGTATGCATCGTATTCGGCAAGTCGCTCTTCAAGCTTTATGAAGTCCTGTTCATCGGCCTTGATAATCGCCTGCTCAACGGCGTAGACTTCGAGCGCCTCCCGGACACCGAAGGCATCCCAGGCCTCTCCCAAGTCCATGGGTCTTACGTAGAATCCCCGGTGAGACTCGGAAATGACGAGGCCCTGTTGTTCGAGCCGATTGAGTGCATTAATCACAGGGGTTCGCGACATGTGAAGCATTCTGGCCAAATCGTCGTATATCAGTTTTTGACCCGGAACCAGTTTCTGCTCGAAGATCAGCTGTTTGATCTGACGATATGCGTCTTCGATCAGGGTTCTGGAATTTGCCTTTGTCTTACCGCCGGTAACAACCTTTATAGAAGATTCCATCTCCCTCAGCCTCTCTTCGGATAGATCCTTGCGTATTCCCCTTGTCGGGGAATACTCCAAGGTCGAGTGTTCACGTTTTCGTTCAGCACTCGACTGTTCTCCACGTGTCGTTATCATCCATCAGGGTGCATTCGTTGGACCAGTCGCACACGTTACCGATCTTGTCCGCAGTCTCGAAAACGGCGCACTTGACCGAACATTCACCCTTGGACGGCAACACCTTCATTTCGGCCACATAGGTCGATTCGAAGTTCAATTTTTCGATCAACTGGTCCAGTACCATGTTCGCTATGGGACAATTATAAGGGGCAATGCCACCTTTTATCAACATCTCTTCTTTGGGAATATGAATGCAGCCCTGGACCTTGAAATAAAGCAGAATCTGCTGACCGCCGATAGAATACGACGCCTTTTCTATCAGGCCGGCTTCGGATAATTCCCGAAGGCAGTTTTCGATGATCTGGGGAGCCGAATCTCCCGTGATGTTTCTCGACCGAATGAAATCGACTCCGATAAATTCGGTCTTCCAACCGGCGCAATCCGAGAGTTCATGGTAGAAGAGCTGTTCGGTTCTCGCCATCAAGGAATTGAAATAACTAATTTTGTCCATATCGTGGTCGCTCCTTGTTTCCAAATTTCTCCCAGTAGACCAGGTCCTCGATCGGGTACTTCGGCCGTGGGTGTTTACGCTCTTCCTTGGGCCATCCGATGGCTATATAGCAAATCACCTTGAATTCATTCATGCCGGTTGGGATCCCGAGGATCTCCTTGAATTTAATGGCGTCCCGGGTGGCTGCGACCGGTCCGTGCACCCAGCACGCGCCAAGGCCGAGGGAATGGGCCTCGAGCAAGATGTTTTCAGCGGCTGCGGAAAGATCGTATGGAACGTCAACCGAACCGACCTTGAGATCTCCAATAACGGCAATGATAACAGGCGCCTGCTTGCAGAATTCGGATACCTCCCCGGAATACATGAACCGAAGGACTTCGGCCCTTTTCTCAGGGTCCTCTATCTTGTCGAATCTCTGTTGCATTTTGCCCAGACAATACCAGGCCGTCATGCGTTTTCCGCTTCCGACCCTGGACAAATCCCCTATCTTATTCTTGATCTCCTGATCGCGAATGACGATGAAACGCCAAGGCTGGTAATTCTCACCCGTAGGGGCCCATCTGCCTGCTTCGAGAACTTTATCTATCAGTTCATCGGGAACGGGATCGGGCTTATAGCGCCTTATGCTCTTTCTGCTGATCAGCACATCCAGTATGTCTTGCATCAGTTTCACTCCATTACTCAGTTAGGTCAGCTTGATACCGGCCCCCGGACCGCGAAGCGACTCCGGGGGCCGGTTGGAATCATCGGCCTTGGCCTCACTGGGCAAGGCCCAGGACCTTCATTGCCGAACCACCCAATATCATATCGATTTCCTCATCAGTAAACCGGATGTCGGTCTCACGGGTTTTGAATGCCTGTACCCATTCCTTCAGGGGACACATGAGATTTGGATACAATGCGTCGGTTGCGAAAAGGATCTTTTCGGCTCCCGCAATGTCGATGATGTCTCTTAACCATTGGTAGAAGCGGTTCTTGGGCCATTTCTTATAGGGCTTCTGCCAAAGCGAGAGATCGACGTAGACGTTGGGAAGCCATGCGGCCGCCTGGATGGCTTCCTGCCACCATGCAAAGTCTCCGCAGTGGGCAAATATGAAATCGACCTCGGGGTACCTGGCCGCGGCTGATGCGAAGTAAGCCGGCCGAGAGTTCTCCCAGCGCAAGGCCGGGAGCGAAGTAGGGGCGCCTCCGGTGTGACACATGACCGGGATGTTCCACTGGGCGGCCTTTTCATAAACCCAGTAGCAGCAGGGATCTTCAGGCATGTAGCCTACTCCCGCGTGCAGCTTGAAGCCCTTCATGCCCCATTCGTTGTAAGCGCGTTCGCAGTGTTCAACAGCGCCTTTTCTTCGCGGATCGATCGCCATGAAAGGAATGAGGCGTCCTTCATGCCTCCTGGCGATCTCGGAGTAGAGCTTGTTCTGATCGAAAGCGTTAATCGGGGCCTCTCCGAAAAGCAGACCGTAATCAACCGTGAAGATAACGGTTTTGTCAACTCCTGCCGCGTCCATCTCTTCAATGATGTTGTCCGCGGTAGGGTCTATCCAGGGGCGGACAACTTGTTCGGTGAACTGGGCGGGGGTGTAGTTTGTCTGGTGGACCTTGTTGTACATCATGGTGAAGCTTTTCTGAGCGCCCCTGATGTAGTGGCCCTGCACGGTACCCTTGATTATGAGATGCCTGTGAACGTCGATTATCATACATATTCTCCAATTCTAAAGCTATACTGCAAGTTGATTTCCAACGAATTCCACAATCTGCTCCAGGGCAGTCCCGGGAAGGAACACCTTGCACACCCCGATGGACAAAAGATCCTGTACGTGTTTGCGCAGGATGATCCCCCCCACGATCACACTTATGTCATCTCGACCGGCTTCTTTGAGCTTGGACATGATTTTAGGCAGCAAAATCATGTGGTCTCCCGCAAGAAAACTCAGGCCGATAATGGAGACATCCTCTTGCACCGCAGTTGCGACCAGCCCGTCCAAACTCTGCCTGATCCCGGTATAGACAACTTCCATACCGGCGTCGCACAATGCCCTTGCCACGAGTTTTGCGCCACGATCATGGCCATCCAGGCCGACTTTGGCGATCAGCACGCGTTTCCTGTCATGTTTCATCACGAAGTCCTTCTTCCAGCGAACAAGAATACTTCATACCGAGACCGATGGCTTATGCTCGCCCCATTTGCCGCGCATGACGCCTGAGATTTCCCCGAGGGTCGTGTAGCACTTGGCTGCGGCAATTATGCAGGGCATCAGATTGTCATTGCGGTCCATTGCGGTCTCCAGTTGCCCCAAGGCCTCCCGGACTTTGGAATTGTCCCTCCGTTTCCTCAAATCGTCCAGTTTGGCCCTCTGCGTCTGCTCCACTTCGGGACTTGTTTCGAAGACTTCAGGTTCGGTCTCCTCGGCTTCCTCTTCCATACGGAACCTGTTCAATCCGACTATCGTTCTTTCACCGCTGTCGATCTTGTTTTGAAAGGCGACGCTTGACTCCTGAATTTCGCGGCTCGCAAAACCGCTTTCGATCGCGCCCAGCATGCCTCCTATTTCATCGATTCTTTCCAGATACTTTCTCGTTTGGTCTTCGATCTCATTGGTGAGCGATTCGACATAATAAGAACCGGCAAGCGGGTCGACCGTATTGCAAAGACCGCATTCATAGGCGAGAATTTGTTGGGTCCTCAGGGCGATCATGGCCGAATCCTGCGAGGGGATGGCGAAGCCCTCGTCCCAGCACGCAGTGTGAATGGCCTGGTGGCCGCCCAGGATTCCCATAAGAGCGTGCATGGTCACACGGACGATATTGTTGATGGGTTGCTGGGTCACGAGCGTGGATCCGCAGGAGCCGCTGAAAATTCTGAAAAGATAGCTTTGCGGGTTCTTTGCCCCGAAACGCTCCTTCATGATGCGTGCAAACAGTCGCCTTCCGGCGCGAAACTTGGCGACTTCTTCAAAAAGGTCCATGTAGCAGCCGAGGCTGTAGGACAGCCTGGGGGCGAAGTCGTCTACCAGAAGTCCGCGTTCGCGGGCCTTCTCGATATAGGTAATCGCATCTCCGATGGTAAAGGCCAGTTCCTGGACCGCTGTCGCTCCGGCCTCTCTGAAATGGTAGCCGGCGATGTTCATGGTATTCCAGCGTGGGACGCTGGTCATGCAGTATTCGACAATATCGAGAGCAAGTCTCAGGCTTTGCTTGGGCGGATAGATATAGGTTCCCCGGGCGATGAACTCCTTGAGGATATCGTTTTGCGTCGTTCCCATGAGCTTGTCTTGCGCGACGCCCTGCTTTTCTCCCACAGCGATGTAGAAGGCCAGCAGAATGGGTGCTGTGGCGTTGATGGTCATCGAGGTCGACACCTTGTCGAGTGGAATCCCGTCGAATATGACTTCCATGTCCTCGATCGAATCGACGGCAACGCCCACCCTTCCAACCGCGCCTTCGCTTAGCGGATCGTCGGAGTCGTAGCCGAGCTGTGTGGGCAGATCGAATGCCATGGAGAGCCCCATCATCCCCTGGCCCAAAAGGTAGCGAAAGCGCCGATTGGTATCTTGGGCGGTGCCGAAGCCGGCGTAGTTGCGCATAGTCCAGAGTCTGCCACGATACATCGTAGGATAGACGCCCCTTGTGTAGGGATATTCGCCCGGAAACCCGAGGTCCCTGCAATAATCCATTTCGGACAGGTCTAACGGCGAGTAGAGCCTTTTAACAGGAATCCCGCTTTCCGTTTTAAACTCGGGTTTACTTTCGGGAGACCTCTCCAAGGTCTTTTTGAGTGAAGTCGACTCCCAGGCTTCCATGCTTTTTTTCAGGTTTTCCATGTACAGCATCTCCCTCAAAATCCTGGATCTGACACACCGGGCTCAGTCAACGAAATGGAGCTCGCTTGTCTGGACCGTCAGACCGTCGCCTTCCATAAGCCGGCGGCCAAGCCCCTCCGTCTTGACCAGTTCGTAATGGAAGAAATATTTCATGGTCTGGAGCTTTCCCTGATAGAACGCGGCTTCGTTATCCGAGGGCGCCTTTTCCAAGGCCCTTTGAGCCGTCAGTCCCATCAGAAGCCACTGCCAGGCAATGGCGATAAGCCCGAAAAATTCGAGATAAAGGGTGGCGTCGGCCAAAAAGAGCTCCACTCCCGCGGCTTGGGAGATTTGAAGGAGCCTGTCCGTAACGGTCTTCAGATATTGCGAAGCCTGCTCAAGTCTTTCTGCATAAGGAGCGAGAACCTCATATCCCCTGGCCGAGCCGACCGCCTTTGCGATTTCCTGCAAAAACAGTTGATAGGCTCGTCCTTCCTTCATCACGACTTTTCTACCGAGTAGATCCAGCCCGTGAATGGTGGTTGTGCCCTCATGGATAGGGTGTATTCTGCAATCTCGATAAAATTGTTCGACGGGAAACTCATCGCAGTAGCCATACCCGCCCAATACCTGAATGGCCTGGCTGCAGGAGATGATACCTGCTTCCGAAGGAAAAGATTTCGCTATCGGGGTGAGTAAATCCAGGAGCAGAGAATTTCTTCCCCTTTCCTCCCCCTGCGTTACTTTCGATAAGTCCGAATAGAGGGCGCATTGGAGAAGCAGCGCCAGAGAACCTTCGACGACGGCTTTCTGGAACAGAAGCATTCGCTTTACGTCGGAATGTTGGATAATGGCTACCTGGGGTGAAGCCGGATCTTTCATGCCCGGTTTTCTACCCTGCGGTCTTTGCCCCGCGTATTCGAGGGCGGCATAATAAGCAGCCGAGGCGATGGCTGCCGCACCGATTCCGATCTCGATGCGCGCCTCGTTCATCATCTGGAACATACAGGCCAGGCCCTGGTGCGGTTCTCCCACAAGCCAGCCGCGGCAGTCATTGTTTTCGCCAAGGCTCAGCTGTGTTATCGGACAGCCCCGATATCCCATCTTGTGAAAGACGCCCGCAATATTGATATCGTTCGACTCTAGCGCGCCGTCTTTTCCGAACCTTAATTTGGGTACCAGAAACAGGGAAATTCCCTTCACTCCCGCAGGTGCCCCTTTGATTCTTGCGAGCATGAGATTGACGATGTTTTCCACGCCGTCATGGTCGCCGCCCGAAATAAAGATCTTCTGTCCCGTTATCTTGTAATAGCCTTCGTCGCAGGGTTCGGCGCGCGTGATTATGTCCGAAAGAGAACTGCCGGCCTGCGGCTCGGTCATGGCCATCGTCCCCTGCCACTCACCGGAGAAAATCCTGGGGATATAAACCTCTTTCAGCTCTTCGGAGCCGAAGCTTTCTATCAAATGGGCCGCTGCGGTGCTCAACATCGGATAAACGCTTGCCGAATAGTTGGCTGCCGCAAACATGTAGGAAAAGCAAGCCTTTATAATTCCCGGCAGTTGCTGTCCTCCCTGGTCGAAAGAAGCAGTGGCCGATATCCATCCGCCCTCTCCGCATTCTTTCAAGAATTCTCGGACAGTCGGGTGTACCCTTACTTTCCCCTCCACCAGCTCCGGCGGGAATTGATCCATGGGCTTGAGATTGGGCAGCAAAACCCCTTTGGCTATCTTGAAAGCTGTTTCCAAGACCAGGTCGAAGCCTTCACGCGTGTGGTCTTCGAAGTAGGGATAGCTGAGGAGGTTTTCGGCATTGAGAAGTTCATAAATCATGAACCTCATGTTTCTCAAACTGATGAATTGTCCCGCCATTTCAATGCTTCCTTTCAGTGTGCGGCTACCAGGCGGTCAAACCGCCATCAACGCCGATTATTTGGCCGGTCATGTAATCCGAAGCCGCAGAAGCCAGAAAAACCACCACGCCCATCAGTTCCTCCAGCTTGCCGTAACGCTTCATGGGGATCCTGGACAGCAGAGCGTCGCCTCCTTGTTCGAAGCTCCATTTGCTCATCTTCGTGGGGAACCAGCCGGGTGCAATGCAGTTGACGTTGATGTTGTATTGTGCCCATTTCACGGCAAGGTCTTTGGTAAAGGTGTTTATCGCCCCCTTGGAGGTGTTGTAGGGGATGGCGTTAAGGTATATCGGATCGGTGCCCCGGGAGCCCGCATAGGACGAAATGTTTATTATCTTGCCCTTGTGCTGTTCGATCATAGCCTTGCCGACTGCCTGAGTGCAGCGGAAGGTACCGTTGACGTTGATATCGATCACCTTTTGCCAGTCGTCTGATTTTATCTCCTCAGGCGCCGCTCCCCATGTTCGTCCCGAATTATTGACCAGAACGTCTATCCGCCCGAGTTCAGCCAAAGACTTGCTCACAACCTTCTCGATATCTTCCTGGCGGCTTATGTCGCACTTGAAGGGCAGGGCGCGCACGCCTCGCTTGCAAATCTCGTTGGCGACTTCTTCACAAACCTCAAGTCTGCGGGAAAAAACGACCACATCGGCCCCCGCATCGGCAAGACCGAGCGCCATGGCACGGCCAAGGCCGTCTCCGCCTCCTGAAACCATGGCAACCTGTCCAGTCAAATCAAACAGCTTGACTGTTTCCATCACTCACTCCAATAAGCCGCCGGCCACAGGTTCTTCCGTGCAGGCGGCGCTGTGCCGTTAGTATTTGTAGAAGCCCTGACCGGTCTTTTTGCCGAGAAGGCCTGCCAACACCCTTTTTCTAAGAAGGGGGTGAGGCTTGTAGGCCGGCCCCAGGTCGCGCTCCATTGTTTCCATGCCGTGCATGGCAATTTCGGCCCCGACAAGATCGAGCAATTTGCACGGCCCCATGGGATGGCCGGCGCAAATTTCCATGGCCTTGTCGATATCTTCGGGGCGGTTGCCTTCCTGGACCATCTTGACGGCTTCATTCATGAGAACATCGAGGAGCCTGCTCACAATAAATCCTGCATAATCGACGGCTTCTATCGGCTCCTTACCAAGTTGTTTCACGTACTCCCACGCGGCTTGGAAAGTCTCCTCCGAAGTGCGCTCTCCTCGTATGATTTCGACCCCTTTCATCAACGGAACGGGATTCATGAAATGAATGCCGATGCATTGTTCGGCTCGATGAGTCACGCAGGCGATTTCCGTGATAGGCAGGGCGGAGGTGTTGGAGGCCAAAACAGTCTCCGGTCGGCAAATGTCATCGAGCTTTTTGAATATTTCCCGCTTTACGGCGAGGCTTTCAAACACCGCCTCCACGATCAGGTCGGACTTTTGCGCAACCGGTTCCATTTCCGTACAGAAGTCGATATTGGAAAGGGTGGCTTCCATCTGCTCCCGAGTGATTTTGCCCTTGCCGGCGAGCTTTTCCAGGCTTGCCTGGATGCCGTTTCTGGCCCTTTCCAGGGCCTCCTTGTGGATATCATGGATAAAGACCTTGAAACCGGCTGCCGCACTCACTTGTGCAATCCCGCTGCCCATGATGCCCGACCCGATAATTGCAATGTTTTCCACTTTCATGATCCGTCCCCCAAGTTTGTCCGGTCTTCTCACCGTCCGATAAAAGACGGTTTTCGTTTTTCGAGAAATGCGCTCATGCCTTCTTTTTGATCAAGAGTCCCGAATAGCGAGCAAAACAACGCCTTCTCGATTTCCAGACCATCTTTAAGCGAAGTATTAAGCCCTTTGCGCATAGCGGTTCGAGCGGCCCGGACGGCCAGCGGGGGCATCCTCATGAGTCTTGTCGCAAACGAGACGGTTTCGCTTTCGAGTTGGTCCAAAACGACGACTTTGTCCACAAGGCCGATATTTGCCGCCTCGATCGCGTTGACGTTCTCGCCCAATAAGATCATTCGAGCGGCCGCACTCGGATTGACAAGTCTTGGCAGTCGCTGTGTGCCGCCGCCTCCGGGTATGATCCCGAGCTTGATTTCGGGCAGTCCGAACAGGGCGTTTTCCGCGGCGATCCTGAAATCACAGCACAGCGCCGTCTCGCAGCCCGCACCCAATGCAAAGCCGGCTACAGACGCAATGGTAGGCTTTGGCAGATCTGCAAGCCTTTCCTGCACGCGCATGGTGAGATCGGTCAACTCAATGGCGTCCCGTATTCCGGCATTCGCCATGTTGCCTATATCTGCCCCGGCAATAAACGCCTTTTCACTGCCGGTAAGAATCACGACCTTTATCTGCTCGTATTGTTCGCAGATGATCAGGGCGTTTTCCAGTTCAGCAAGAACTTCGGGATTGACCGCATTGAGTTTTTCCGGCCGATTGAATCGAATCCAACACAGCCCGTTTTCCTCTTTGAGATGGACGTACTTTGTGCTCATAATGGTTTTGCCTGCTTGCCGGGCGTGGTCCCGGTCGAGTGAAATCAGACCTTGAGAACGCAAGCGTCTGCCTGAGCCAGCCCGCCGCAGATCGCCCCCAGAGCATATCCGCCGCCTCGCCGCCTCAACTCGTACATAAGGTTCATCAGAACTCTTGCCCCGCTCGCGGTATTCGGATGTCCGATGGCTATGGCGCTGCCGTTGATGTTGGTTTTCTCGTGCAGCCTTTTGGCGCTCTGCCTGTCGCGATCCACCAATTTAAGAGTGGTGACCAGCGGGACCGCTGCGAATGCTTCATTGATCTCGATGAGGTCGATATCATTCAAAGTGAGGCCTGCTTGCCCCAGGGCCTTTGCCGCCGCGAAAGCGGGCGCCTCGGCCATCCTGTCGGCCGGACGGGCAATGGATGCCATGGAGACGATTTCCGCCAGAGGCTCCAGGCCAAGGGAGGCGGCTTTTTCCCGGGTCATGAACAAAATGGCGGTAGCCCCGTCGTTCAATCCGGGCGCATTGCCCGCCGTAACGCCTTTGCATCCGTATATGCCGGGAAGTCTGGCCAGGGCGGCAAGGCTTATGTCCGGACGATATTGTTCATCGATTCGCATTGAGACGGGCTCTTTTTTGGGCTGCGCAATTTCGAGGGGGATCATTTCATCCCGGAACTTTCCGGCGTTCCACGCCTCCCCGTAGCGTTGGTGGCTTCGCAGCGCCCACTCGTCCTGCTCTTCACGACTGAGGCCATATTCGATGGCAAGGTTGTCTGTATCGACCGAGACCGGGTTGAAATCCTTGTATCCCAAGGCGTACAACGGGTCTTCCATTTTCACATCCCCCATGCGAAACCCCTTCCACCTAAGCCCCCGCACGATCAGCGGCTCCTGGCTAAAGGAGGTGGCGCCGCCTGCCAGGGCACTTTCTATCTCGCCCGCAACCATTGCCCGGCAACCGTAGTGGACGGCCGACATTGCCGAAACACATGCCTTGTCGAAGGAAACGGAGGGTGTTCCGGGCGGCAGCCCGGCTTTTAGGAGCGTTTGCCTGGCCGCAACGGAAGTGTAGACGTCCTTGCAAACCGAAGTGTCCCCCACCCCCCAGAACACCTCGTCCACCTGATCTCCGCCAATATTTACCCGATCGAGTACGGCCCGCATCGGGATGGCGCCAAGATCAAAATAGTCATATTCCTTTAGCGCCCCGCAGTAGCGGCCAAATGGCGTCCGAAGGGCGCTCACGATGACTATGTCCTTGTACATGGGTATCTCCTCGTCTACATTGCGCGCAGGTTTTAAAGAGGTATATTGCCGTGTTTTCGATACTGCCTGGGAGGCTCCGTTTTGCCTTCGAGCATTTCCAGTGCGGCAATGATTCTCTTCCGCGTGTCTTTGGGATGGATCACCGCATCGACGACAGAACGTGATGCCGAGTGGTAAGGCGTAAGGTAGAGCTCCTGATATTCCCGGACCTTCTCATCGAAAATCGCCCGGGCATCCTCAGCCTTAGCCAATTCCCGCCTGTAGAGAACCCTCACCGCCGGACCGGCCCCAACCATCTGCATCTCGGCAGAGGGCCATGCAAACACCTGATCAAAACCGATCTCATGGACTCCCATGGCCGGAATGGAGCCACCATACATTTTCCTTAAAATCACCGCGATCTTCGGGACCGTAGCCTCGGTCCAGGCATAGAGCATTTTGGCCCCATGCCGGATTATGCCCTCATGCTCCTGAGCGACACCGGGCATGAAGCCGGGAACATCGACCAGGGACACAATGGGTATGTTGTAGGCGTCACAGGTCCGAATGAAGCGCGCGGTCTTATCCGAGGCGTCTATATCGAGACATCCCCCGGCGATTCGAGGGTTGTTGGCCACAAGCCCTGCCACCATGCCCGCAAAGCGCGCAAAACCTACTATGGCGTTGGTGGCAAACGAGGGCTGAATCTCGTAGAAAACCCCATCGTCGACCACTGCATGAATTACCTCTTTCATGTCGTAGGTTTTGTTGGGCTCGATAGGGACAATCCTGGTCAACTCTTTTATCTCGCGGTCCGCAGGATCGGAGTGGGGCAAACGGGCGGGCTTTTCGCGGTTGTTTTGCGGCAGGTATGAAAAGAGCCGCTTGATCTGGTCCAGACAATCCCGGTCATCGGAAGCGGACCTGTGCACCACGCCGGATTTGGACCTGTGAATCCTTGCGCCGCCCAACTCCTCGGGGCTCACCTCTTCCCCGGTAACTTCCTTTATCACCGCGGGTCCCGTGATAAACAGGCATGAAGTCTTTTCCACCTGAATGATGAAATCGCAAAGGGCCGCAGAGTAAGCCGCGCCGCCTGCGCATGCCCCCATTATGGCGGCAATTTGCGGAACGATTCCCGAATTCAGGGCGTTTTGATAAAACATTCCCGTAATGCCGTAGACATTGTCCATGCCCTCCTGGATTCTCGCGCCCCCGGAGGCATACAGGCATATGACCGGCGTCAGGTTCTCCCTGGCCAGCCGCAGGATGTAGTGAATTTTTGCGCCGTGCGTCTTTCCGGTCGAACCGCCAAGGACGGTTACATCTTCGGATACGACGAAAACCTTCCTGCCGCTGATCTTTCCATATCCCGTGACGACCCCGTCTCCGAGAAACTTCTTTTCCCCCATCCCGAAGTCATGGCACTGGTGCTCGGCAAGCATGTTTATCTCGACGAAACTGCAGGGATCGACCAGGTGGTCGATTCTTTCCCTCGCCGTAAGCATTGCCTGGCGCCGGATCTGGTCCTGTCGATCCTCTCCGCCTCCCGCAAAGGCTTCGAGTTCTTTTAATCTCAGCCCTTCAAGAACATCATCCCAGGTTTTTTTCGCGGCCATCTCCGAGTTCCTCTTTGCTCTCAGGGTCTTCGTTGGAAGTTTTCCGGTCCAACAAAATCCATTGCGCCCTATCGAGCGGGGCGCGCACGCCCTTATTTCGACTCAGCCTGTACAAGCTCGATCAGAATTCCAAAAGTGCTTTTGGGATGAAGGAAGGCGACAAGCTCCCGGTGAGCGTTGCGGTAGGGGCGATCATTGATTAATGCAACCCCGTTTTCTTTCAGCCGGTCCAACTCGGCCTGGATATCATCGACTTGCATCGCCAGGTGGTGGAGGCCTTGTCCCTTCTTGGCGACAAATTTTTGAATCAAACCCTCGGGGGTCGTGGAGCGAAGCAACTCCAAAGCGGTTCCGCCGGCAGGAATGAAGGAAAACTGCAGTTCTCCGAAGTTTTCGCATTCGTCGGGTTTGAGCCCCAGGATGTTTTCGAAAAAATTGCGGGGCTCCTCAAGGTCTTGAACCGCGATGCCTATGTGATGGATCCGTTTTATCATCTTTTTCTCCAGCCAGAGGATCGGATTGCGCCCGGGGCTCTTCGCACTTTGGGGGAAGAGTCTGCGAAATCGATGTGCCAATTTAATTAAATCTGTTTCGCGCGTCAAGCCTTTTTTGCGTCCGGCTCCGTTTCGCAGATGCTTTTCTCGAGGCCGCGCAATGCCCAGGGAACCTGCTGTATTGCTTGATTTTTCTCGTGAAGAGGTCGGGTCGCAAGGGGAGGGGGGAGGCGGGGATGTGTCAAAGAATTAATGAAATGTGAAGTGAAATGTGGCGGGCACTCGGACTTTCGCGTGCCCGGCAACAGATTGATAATGAAAAATTTATACCTTCTAAAGGCCGTTTGTCATGATCTTTTTGCCCCTGCGGGGCGAAGCTGCCAAAACGGCCTTTCTGCCTGCAAAAGGTTCTCCCGAAGGCTATCGTGCACCGCACTGCGATTTTCCCCTGTTTTCCAATCGTGCTGACCGACATCACATGAAGGAGCAGGTGGAAGGCGAGGCTTTGGATCTACTGCACGGCAGATCCCTGTTGCACGACCAGCGAATCAGCTGACATCGCGGCCGCTGGAAAGGCCGGTGTGGTGATCATTGCGGGGGGCAGAAATCCCGATGAGTCCCGGCTGGACCTCATCAATAGAAATGTTTCCCTCTTTATTATGTATAAGTGTGCCCACAATAGTAGGCCGCAGCGGAGTTGTAAAGCATACCGAACGGGATTTGGGGGTGGCACTGATCTATCGGCCTTTCACGGGCATCCGGCAGGTCTTTATTTGAAGGGCGGTTCGAGCACCGCAGACCGCGAATTCGCCGTGTGCTTCCCCGGAATAAGTCGATAGCCACCTGAATACGTATAAATCATTGATTTTCTTTGGAGCTGGCGAAGGGACTTGAACCCCCAACCTGCTGATTACAAATCAGCTGCTCTGCCATTGAGCTACGCCAGCCCGCTTTTTCGGAAGACCTTATAACATAAGGCTTTGCCGGAAACAAGAAATCTCGGGCGTTCGATCCTGCCAAGTGCTGTTTTCGGAAAATGGCTTCAGGGGGAAAGGCGCAGATCGATCGTCAGGGGAGCGTTACCGCGCCGGAGAAGGAGCCGGCAGGTCGTGCCGCCCTCGTCCAGTGCCCGCAGAACATCGCGGATCGTTTTTACCGGCGCGCCGTCTATGTTGAGAATGATATCCCCTTTTTGCAGGCGGGCAGCCGCTGCAGGGGTGCCGGGAAGAACCGCCGCGATCCTTACCCCCGAGGCTGCCGGCTCGATAAGGACACCGAGGCGTGGGTGGTGCACCGGTTCGGATTTTGCCGTTATGACGACGTAATCGGCAAGTTCCGGGCCGATTTTGGCCGGCGGGGAATCCAGGGGAACCGGGACCACGGTTGCGAAGGTGGTGTTTGGCCTTCGAAGCAGGGTGAGATGCGGGACGCCGTAGCGTTTGTTGATGTGTCCTTTTCCCAGGACGACCAGAATTTGGCAGTCGGTGCGGTCAAGAAGCCGGGCGAGGGTCTGGGCCATCGTTTCCTCCCAGGCGAGTTGCGCTTCGAAAAAGGATTGGAAGTCCTGTATCTCAAATTTTCCGTGAGCCTTAAACGCCTTTTCGACCCGCTCCCGGTCGGCGGGGTCGTCGAGATGAAATACGCGGGCGACCCGGGCGCGTTCGGCGGCGGTAAGAGAACCCAAACCGTGACGGGCAATTTTTCTTACGATCGAGTTGGGCGCATTGAGGCCTACGACCGGCATGTGCCTTCGCTTCTGCCAGTCAATGAGCCCTTTATATAGAGAATAGGGAAATCCCCAGACCTCATCCCATCTCACCTCCTTAAGGAAATCCCGCTCCGACATTTCCCCCGCGATATAGCGGTCAAGAACCGGTTGGGCTTCCGCCGGAAACATCTCCATTCCCAGCTGGACGCATCTGCCTCCCCGGGAGAGTTTTTTCAGGATTTCAAGCTGAACCCTGTGGTCTTCGACGCTCGTGTGCGTTTCTCCCACATAGACGACGGCCACTTTCGAGAGCCTGGCGGCGAGCTCATTCCAATCGATGACGCGGCCCGAGGCCGTCTCGATGATCTCGCCTGCGCGGAGGGGCACGGGGGGATGGGGCCTCGGGGAGGGCGGCAGGCCGCCCGCAGCCGAGCAGCCGGCAAGCGCAAACAGCACCGCACAAGCAGCGCCGAAGCGTGCTTTCGCGTGGCCGTTCCCGTAGAGCCGACGATTCAGGCGCATTCAGCCCTCCTTTATCCCGAGGTTCGCCGCGGGTGCAGATGCGGCAGGTACGATAATAAGGCTTTCACATGTGTCGCGCCAGGAATTTAGATCTCAAAGTCTACCGCAGCGCCGCAGAGAGCGCTGCATAGAAAATAATGTGCTCTTCTCCTCGATCTCGGCGGCTCTGCGGTAGACTTTTCCCCGAATTTTGCGGGGCGATATTTCCTTTTGAAATCCTCACCTTGGCTGTGCTATAAATAGAAAATTACAAATTGGCATGTAAATCATCACAGGGATACAGGAATGATCGTTTACAGAAAAATTCCCTTTCAACTTGGCGCCCAGATACTGCTGCGCCCGTTTACGGACCGGTCCCACAGGGCCAAAAGTAAAATCATAGGGGTCCTTGAAAAGGAATTCATACTGATTGAAAATCCGGTATTTGCGGTCAGCGAAAATATCACGGCGATTGTTGAAGATGATTTAATGGTTACGTATGAATACGACGGATATCTGTTTACGTTTAAAAGCAGATTTAACAGGGAACTTATCAAAAATATCGTTTGTATCGATTATCCCGAAACGTTTCAAATCGAGCAGTTGAGAGATGAGCCAAGGGTCAAGGTGAATCTTCAAGCCGCGATGAATATAGGTGACATAAAGCTACCCGGTATTGTTAGAGATATTAGCGCAACGGGTTGTATGCTGGAAATACAAAAGATTATTTCTTTATTCAAAGGTCTTGGGCTAATTCTTACTTTCACTTTGCCTAACGATCAGTTGATAAAGGATTTGCACTGCACCATATCGAGCGTGAAAGTCAACCAGATTCACAAAAAAATGGATATCGGGGCGAAATTTTCAGGGCCGTCCGAAGAGATCGAAAAGATACGGGGACTGGTTAACTTCTGTATGCGTTTCAAGGTGTAAGCCTTCGACGTCCGGCTGCAAAGATACAACCTCTTCGAGTGTCGCATTAAACAATTATTTTCGTTTTTTTTCAGGCTGCTTAGGGCGTCCCGCGCCACAGGAATCAGACATTCAGGTGGGCACGCCCAGTTTGGGTAATATCCATTTGTTCAACACAAAGTAGACAAGAAAAATTCCAAGAATGACAAGTCCGGCATGCATCGTGAGTATCCTCTCCCAGGATGAATCGCCCGGTTCATATTTTTACCGGTTGCCAATTATTACTCTCAATTTTCCATTATTCAAGGTGGAATTTTTATATCCGGTCGTGTAAGCTTTTGCAAAGAAGCTCGCAGTCCGAAACGGTTCCCCTCGCCTGGGGAGAGAGGCACAGGGCAGGGTATGTTGATAAAAAAGATTTGTACCGTCTGTTTGGTTTTCCTTCTGGGCGCCGCGTGCAGCCCGGTTTTTGCGGCCCCCCCGATCATGGTCGAAAAGAATCTTTTTTCCGAGGATCGCAAGCCGCCCTCGCAGAACGGATCGTCGGTTTCGCAGAGCCCGCGGGCGGAGATGGCGATCGGAGACATCCAGCTTGACGGGGTGGTATTCCGGAACAATTCGAGGAGTGCGCTCCTGAGGCTTAAAAACGTTCCGATGGGAATGCCCGGGGATAAGGGCCTTCCGGCATCGCCCTTTGTCACGGTTCATGTGGGAGAGATCGTCAACGATTTTCGCGTGACCAAGATCCAGATACAGCGCGTCACCCTGGAAAGAAACGGCCAGAGCTACTCGCTGGGCCTTTTTTCCTCCAACAAGGTCGTCGCGCCGGCCTCGCCTGCGCCGCCTGCGGCAGCCGCCTATCCTCATGGGGGGAGTGTATCCGCTCCGGCGCAAGGGGTCCCTTCGCCCCATCCAGCCGCACCGGGCGGCGCTGCGTTTCCCAAAGGCTTTCACCCGCCCCTTCCGCCCCAGGCGCTTGGTGGCCGTATGCCCTCGCCGCCAACCCGGGGGGCGCCCCGGTTCGTTCCGCCGCCCCCGGGGGCTGTGGGAAACCCTCCGGTGAATTAGCCCGAGGCCGCAACGCACCCTTTTTGTGCCCCGGGTGTTGCCTGTCGGCTTTGCTGGTGCGACCCGCTTGCCTTATGATCTTAATCCTAATAGAATTACAAAATACTTGCGCTATGAGGGTTGGACGTGAAAGCAGGGGCGGGAGCGGGGAAAAACAGCTGTTACTATAAGACACTGGGCATATCCGTTCGGGCTTCCCAGGAGGAGATACGCAGCGCCTTTCGCTATCTGGCGATGAAGCTGCACCCCGACCGCAATCCCGGCAATCCCCTGGCGGCCGCGCGTTTTCGGGAGGTTCGCAAGGCCTACGAAACGTTAAAAGACCCGGTGGCACGGGGCAGATACGACAGGCTTCGAGGTTTGCGCAAACCCAAGGAGCGGGTTTCGGATTCGTCCTGGACAGACCTGCACAGCGAGGGCGGCGAGGCATCTTCCTTCGAGGAGATATTTCAGGACCTGTTCGGGATAGGAAAGCGACAGGTCCGAACCGAGCAGGCGCGCGACCTGCGGTTTGATCTGCAGATTTCGCGGAGTGCGCTCCAAAACGGGGGGTGTCACGAGGAGATCAGTTATGTGAGGATGGTCTCCTGTCAGTGTTCCAATGGGTCGAGACGCTCGGGATGCCGCCTGTGCGGCGGGGTGGGGGAAATCGAGCAATCCTGTTCGCTGCGGGTCTGGATCCCGGCGGGAATTGCCAGCGGAACGAGGATTCGGGTGTCGGGGGGCGGCGACGCTATTGTCGGTACGGCTTCCTCCGGGGACCTGGTGTTGTTTGTAAACGTCATAGAGGGATATTGAGGTGAGCGTGAGCATGTCAGCCGATGAATTAACGCATATAGATTCCGGGGGGCGTCTGCGGATGGTGGACGTAAGCGGGAAGGCGCCGACCTGGAGGGAGGCCCGGGCCGAGGCCTTCGTAAGCCTTGCCCAGGAGACCCTTGCGCGAATCTGCTCGGGAGATATCCGCAAGGGGAATGTGTTCGAGGCCGCCCGCCTTGCCGGGATCATGGCTGCCAAAAGGACCTGGGAGTTGATTCCGCTTTGCCACCCGTTGCAACTTTCGGCAATTGCAGTCGATTTTTTCCCCGATCCGGCAAAGAGCGAAATCAGGATCAGTGCGAGTGTCAAAACCAACGACCGCACCGGAGTGGAAATGGAAGCGCTGGTTGCGGTCACCCATGCGGCGCTTACGATCTACGACATGTGCAAGGCCATCGATCGTGGAATGACAATCCGGGAAGCTCGATTGACCTTCAAGTCGGGTGGCAAGAGCGGGGTGTTCGAACGCGAGTAGAGGGTTGTATGGTTTGAGCCTTTTTGAAGGTTTTTCTTTACTGTTTAGCGCTGTTATGATAGGCGTTAACATTTGATTCTCGCAGCGGAGTCTTGATATGGATAAAGAAACGCAAGCGTATTTCAAGGAAATCCTTCTGAAAAGGCTGGACGAGCTCTATTCCGAAGCCGAAAAGACCGTGGCCGGGATGACCGATAACGAGGAGAACTTCCCGGACCCCACCGACCGGGCTACGCTTGAATCCGACAGGAACTTCCTGCTCCGGATCCGCGACCGGGAACGAAAGCTGATCGCCAAGATACGTGAAGCGCTCCAGAGGATAGAGGAGGGAAATTTTGGCCAGTGCGAAGAATGCGGCGACGACATCGGCTTCGATCGCCTGATTGCAAGGCCGGTCACTACTTTGTGCATTGAGTGCAAGCGCAGGCAGGAAGCCGGGGAGCGCGCCAGGGGGACGTGAAACGAGGCCGCCGGCTTGTTATATGCCGCCCTCTATGCGCACTATATCCCCGGCCCAGACAGGCTCCTGCGATCCATCGGCGTGCAGGAGCAGGAGCGCGCCCTCGTGAGAGATGGAGTGGGCCACGCCTGTGATTTCGCGGTTTCCGCACACCACCCGGATGGTTTTTCCCATCATTTCCGAGTAGCCCTCGATCTCGGGCAAAAGAGGTCCGAGTCCATTTTCGAGAAACCGTTCGTATTCGCGCTCGAAGCGGGCGAGAAAGTCGAGGAGCACTTTCTGCCTTTTTACGGCAAATCCGGTCTCGATTGCGATCGAGGTGGCCGGGTAGCGAAAAGGACCCACCATCTCCTCTCTGCTGTGGTTGACATTTATCCCTATTCCCACCACGCTCAATCGTGAAAAATCCTGGTCCGACTGCGTTTCGGTCAAAATTCCGGCGACCTTGCGTCCATGGATCAACACATCGTTTGGCCACTTGATGGAGGCCCCAAGTTCGAAGGCTTCCCGCAGGGTCTTTACCAGGGCAAGAGCTCCGATGTATGCGGACTGGGCCGCTACCCGGATCGGCAGAGGATTTTTCAGCAGCAGGGAAAGATAAATCCCCCGGTTGGGAGGCGAGATCCATTGCCGATCGAGGCGCCCGCGCCCTTTGCTCTGTTCTTCGGCTACCACCAGGGTGCCGTGAGGGGCCCCCTCGGCAGCCAGAAGGAGTGCGTAATCGTTTGTCGATCCGACGGTAGACAGATAGCGATAGGAATGGCCGAGCCATCCGGTAGTAAGATCGGGGAGAATTTCTCCGGGGGCCAGGGAGTCGGGGATCGTCACCAGCATGTAGCCCAGTCCCGAGCGACTTTGGATCTCATAGCCCTTCTGTTTTAGCCGGTTGACATGTTTCCAGACTCCGGGCCGGCTGATGCCGACTTTTTCCGCCAGGGCGGCGCCCGAAACAAAGCTGCCCTCCTTTTCCCGCAAAAGCCTCAGAATTTCGAGTTGTGTCGATTTTGCCGAACCCACGGGCCTTTTCTCCCTATCCTTTAAGACGCAATGGAAGTCCCGCCGTGATGAGAAAAACCGAAGCGCAGGCGGCGGCAAGTTTCTGGTTGGTAAAGCCGGAAAGGTCGCGGAAGCTTCGCGCCAGGGGGTTATCCGGAACGATGCCCGCACCCGTTTCGTTGGAGACGATGACGAGGGGATAGTGGACAGAGCCAATAATATCGCACAACCGGGAAACAGCGGTTTCGATTTCGGGTGCTTTCGAACAGAGCATGTTGCTCAACCAGAGCGTTATGCAGTCCACCAGCACGGGTTTGGCCGACCCCTTCAAACCCTCCAGAACGGAGGGAAGTTCGAGGGGGGATTCGATCGTTTCCCACAGCTCTTTTCGGCGTTCCCTGTGATGCTTTATGCGCAGTTCCATCTCCTCGTCCAGGGCCTGGGCGGTCGCAACATAGACATAGGGAGGAGGGAAGGCGGAGACAACCGATTCGGCCCAGGAGCTTTTTCCGCTCCTGGCGCCTCCCAGGACCAGCAGGGGCGTTTTGACATCACCGGCCGGCGCGTCCATCAATTTGCCTCCTTGGCGCTCACAAGGTGGAGCAGGTGTTCGGTTATGAGCCTTTCAACCATGTGCGGGAGAGGCTCTCTCAGGGTGCCAACAACACTTATGGGTTCCTGGGTGAGCGGCAGGACCAGCTTGACGGCTTTCGATTCGCCGATGGCGCGCACCATGGAGGAGGTCATTTCCCCCATCATGGCATTGGCGAGCAGGATGGAGATCGTCCCGATTATGACATCGACCTGAGCGGCACTGTGGCGGATCGCGTTTTCGCCCGTAGCCCCGCGGTTGGCCCCGGCTTTCATCATCTGGGCGGTAGCGATCGCATTGGTTCCAAGTGCCCACAGTTCTACACGTTCCCCGAACACTTCCTTCACCCTCTTGATTACGGTGGTTCCGATTCCACCACCCTGGCCGTCTATCACAGCGATTCGGATCACGAACCCTCCCCGGCTCCAAAGGCTGGATGCAGGCCGCCTGTTCACAGCACGATGCTCCACGCCCGGAAAAACTCATGGTACCTGATCAGGAAAATTCCCCCCGTAACGGTTTTCACGCGGAAATAGAGCAGAACCATTCGGGTGGGATCGACTCCCCCTTCGTACCACCTGTCGACAATCTGCGCGATAGGGTGTTTCTCGCCGCGCCACACAAAAGAGAGAGGTTCCTGTGCCCCTTTGTATTCATCCCGAGTGCAAACCTCAATGTTTTCAAATTCCATCCGCAAACTCCGCCTGGCTGCTAAGGATACTACTTTATGGCAAAAATTACGAATTGCGAATTAAGAATTACGGATGGGGGGCTGGGGGATCAAACTCCGGGGAATTTCTCCAGGGCTCTCAGGAAGCTTTCCACGCATTCCGGGCAGAGTTGGGTGCCCTTGGCTTCCTCTATGATTTCGAGTGCCTTGTGCCTGGGGAAGCCCTTTCTGTAGGGCCGATCGGCCGTTAGTGCGTCATAGGTATCCGCCACGGCGACCATGCGGGCATAGAGATGGATTTGCTCGCCCTTGAGCCCTTCGGGGTAGCCTTTGCCGTCTATTCTTTCGTGGTGGCTCCGAATGGCGGGGATGATATCGGAGAGGCTCTGGATGGGGGTGAGGATTTCGGCCCCGATGCTTGGGTGGAGCTTTATGATTTGCCATTCCTCGTCGGTCAGCGGGCCGGGTTTTAGCAAAACAGCGTCGCGAATGCCTATTTTCCCCAGGTCATGGAGTTTCCCTGCCATTTTGACCCGTTCGATACGGCTTTCATCCAGGGACATCTCGCGGGCGATGGCGACCACCAGGCGGGAAACCGATTCGGAGTGGCCGCTCGTATACATATCGCGAGCTTCCAGGGCGAGGATCAGGCTGCTTATGCCCGAGATGAGCATTTGCCGTTCCGATTCGAGATGTTTTCTCTCGTTTAGGACCCGGGTGAAGTGATCGGAGAGAAATCTTTCCGCGGTGACCACCAGTTGGTCGATATTGAAAGGCTTGACCAGATAGGCCGAAGCGCCGTATTCGAGCAGTTGCCGCATTTTGGCCCGGTCGCCGTCGGAACTCATAATGATGAACGGGATCTGGCAAAAATTCTTTTCGCCGTGCACGATCTTGCACAGACCCAGGCCGTCGAGTTCGGGCATGTGCAGATCGCTGAGGATCATATCGGGAACTTGTCGAGAAAGCATCTCGAGGGCCTGGCGGCCGTTTTGGGCCAGCAGTACCTGGAACCCCGCCTTTGTAAGGGCTTTTTCGATCATGTTGCGAATGGATGGCGAATCGTCTACCACGAGCACCGTTCTGCCGTTCAGGAGGGAGCGTCTGTCGAGTATCTCCTTTACGCGGGCGCGTATGTGGGCCCTCGCATTCGATTTGGTAATGTAATTGGAGGCGCCCACTTTGAACGCGAATTCAATGTCTTCTTCATTTTCCCTGGAACTGAGGATGACGACCGGAATCGAATGTTTGGTGGGATGACTCTTGACATGTCTACAGAGAGAAAAACCGTCCATCTGCGGCATCTCGACATCGGTAATCACAAGGTCGAAATCCATGGACTCGACCATGCGCAACCCTTCACTGCCGTCTTTGGCCTCGGCTACGATCGCGCCCATTTCCCGCAGATCGCTTTTCAGGCTGGATCGGATGGTGGGGCTGTCATCGACGATCAGAATTCTGGGGGGTGGGCCGCCCGTGGGGACCCCGAGATTGGCTTGTCCGATCCTGAAATTCTGCAGCAATTGGTCGAGTTCGGCATTCAACTTCGATTGCCTCCATCTAATGGTTCTGTTGCACAAGATCCTTCAGCAGAGTTAGATCGGTTAAAAGTTCACTCAACTTTAACAATTCCGATTCAATTTTTTGCATTACAGGCCAGGGCGTCTCACAAAAACCAGGGCGCGGCAGCAAGAGCGACTCCGACTCCGATCATGGCCCATATATTGGTTACAAACCAGGGGAAAGCGCAAAGACCTATGCCTGCCAAGGCAGGCGTCAATTCCTGCTGCTTTTTGCCGTAGAAAAGATATGCCGAACCGATTGCTCCGAAGAGCATCGAAACCAGTAAAGAAGCGGTATTCATCGATTTCTCTTTTCCAAGGCCCTGATCTGTTCCAGGCAGCCTGCGGCCTGTTGGGGCTTCAATTCCAGGGTAATCGTTCCTTCCTAAGGCCTTCAGCATGGTATGTCGGCCAATCTTCGAAAAATCTTTAAAAAAACGATTTTTCCCGTCCTACGGGGAGATGGAGGTTCAAGGCGCCGGAGGAGTCACCAAGATTTACGAGCATCGCTGGTCGGAGAGTGCGGGAACGCCTAGGCGGTGAGCCTTTGGCGCAAGACTTCGTAGAGAGCTATGGAGGCTGCGGAGGCAGCGTTTAGCGAATCGAGGGGGCCGGCGGCAGGGATCCGAACAAGCATATCGCACTCTTTTTTTACCAACGGGCGAATCCCCTTTTGTTCGTTTCCGATCACCAGGCAGAGCGGAACGGTTAAATCCACCTCGTAGGAGGGCTTTGCCTCACGGACCTCTAGTCCGGCAACCCAATAGCCCGCAGATTTCAGGCGTTGCAGGGTCCTCACGATGTTGGTGACTCGCGCAACCGGGACATAGACTGCGGCGCCCGCTGCGACCTTAATGGCCGCGGCGGAGACACCCGCCGACCTGTCCTCGGCAACCACAACCCCTTTTGCTCCCAGAAAACAGGCGGAGCGAAGGATCGCTCCCAGATTGCGGGGGTCCTGAATGGAGTCAAGAACCACCAGCGGTTCCCGATCGGCAGCAGGTTTTGCAAGCAGCTCTTCGAGATCTGCATAGGGGTATTCGGAAGCTTTAAGAGCCACTCCCTGGTGGTGCGAGTGTCCGACCAACCCTGTCAACCGCTCGCGGTCGCTCTGGGAAACGGGGATCTTCCTCCCGGCGGCAAGTTGTGCAATCTCGACTCCCCTTGGATCACTGCGGGAGAGCAACAGTTCGCTTGCCCGGATCCCCCCGGCCAGAAGGGCCTCCCGTACGGGATTGATTCCGCAAATCCAGAGCTCGCTTTCGGGGGATCGAATCTTTTTCATCGGAAAGGATTACCGTGCCGGATCGATAAGCGAAGTGAGAAATAGTTTCAGCGCGCCGGCGCGTGCGGCGCGGCTGCATGTGCACGCCCGCAGAATGGCCCCGAGGTCTTCTACGGCCTCCTGCAGGTCTTCGTTAATGATAACGTAATCATACCACGCCGCTTCGGGTATTTCGCGTCCGGCAGCGGCGATCCTTACGGCCAACTGCTCCCGGCTCTCCGTTCCCCGGCTGCGAAGACGTTCTTCGAGCACCTCCATCGAGGGGGGCAGAATGAAAATGGTGTGGGCCGACGGGTGAGCGCAACGCACCATCCTCGTTCCCTGAACGTCTATATCGAGGAGCACGTCAGAGCCGGCCTTGAGCCATTTATCCACAATGTGGCGATCGGTTCCGTAGAAATGGGTGTGGACCCGAGCCCATTCCAGAAAACGGTCCGAATCTATCCCCTCTCGAAATTCTTCGACGGAGAGGAAGTGGTAGTCTTTGCCGTCGATTTCCCCGGGGCGGGGGGCGCGGGTGGTGCTTGAGACGGAGAAGCGAAGCCTTGGAAAACTCGGGAGCACTTTCCCGATGATGGTCGATTTTCCAACGCCGGAAGGAGCCGATACGATGAAGAGTTGTCCGACCGGTTGTTGCGAATGGGGCATGGGGACTTTCCTGAAATCTTAACGGTCCAGAGGTTGCTTCAACATGTTGACCTCTTTGGCGTTTCCATCGAGGAGAAGCCGCTGCGCGATGGTTTCCGCCTGGACGCCGGATAAAATTACGTGATCGCTGTCGGTTACGATTATCGACCGGGTGCGGCGGCCCATGGTTGCATCTATCAACTTATTGCCGAGCTTAGCGTCTTCTTTTAGCCTTTTCATGGGGGCGGAGGCGGGCGATACGATCGCCACCACGCGATTGGCTATTACGGTATTGCCAAAACCGATGTTGAGCAGTTTCACTTCCATAGCTTCTCCTGAGGCGGATTGGAGCGGTTGGCTAAAAGAAAAAACCCACCCGTGCTTCTGTCGAAGGGCGTCGCCCTCCATCAGTTTCCAAGTACGACCGATTGAATATTTGAGCATGGTGCTCACCGGCGCGAAACCGGAGAAAACACCGAATCTACCGTGTAGGAAAGAATCGACTTGCGCCCAGCCCCTGATCTGGTCCTGTCGAAACAGGCCTTTGGATTCTCATAAAACGCAATAGAAATTGCAAGAGAATTTCTGCCAATCGGTCGGATTTTCTCAATTCGGGAATAATCATAGCTCTTTGGCTCA
>JBMFWU010000040.1:0-35516 GCA_049964955.1 Syntrophobacteraceae bacterium | reverse complement strand
GTTGTTTCTCGTGATCAGATGGAACAACGTTCTACACGACCTGCGGGAATTGCTGTATGCTACCTGGCCTTCCTACTCTTTGCAAACTGAAGACTCTATTGACTTGGGGCAAAGAAGAATTAAACGGTAGGCAGAGCAAGTCGATTTAAGTTCCTTGCCGGTTGAAACAGGCGGCGCGTTCGGATAGCGGGGCGCCTGAAATTGGAATATCCCGCGGAAATGAAAATAGGTCCCGAATCCTTATCGAGATAGGCCGGGATCGAGTTTCGTATCTATTTTATTTTCAGCCCGGTAAAGGAGGAACCCCATGAGTGAGACTGCTGCTTTCTCCGTTGACGCTCTTCTTCCAAAGGATATGGCGATCAGGGCCGAACAGGTCGGAATTGCCAAGGCGGGTCTTGGCAAATACAGGATGTTTGCGCTTGCGGTGCTTGCCGGCGCCTTCATCGGCCTGGGGGCAAATTATGCAACCACTGTGTGGGCCGGGCTTGCCGGAGGGGGTGTCTCCTACGGAATCCAGAGACTCCTGGGCGGGCTTGTCTTCGCTACCGGCCTTATCATGGTGATTGTAGCCGGCTCGGAACTCTTTACCGGCAACTGTCTCATCCCCATGGCCTGGGCAAACCGGAAAATATCCACCAAAGCTTTGCTGCGCAACTGGGTAATCGTCTATGCCGGAAATTTCCTCGGTTCGATCGCGACGGCCTATATCGCGTTTTTGGGCGGCCAGTACAAGTTTGGAGGCGGCGCTGTCGGGTTGAGCGCGCTCAGTATCGGGGTGGCCAAAACGAGCCTCGATTTTGTCCCGTGCATCGCCCTGGGGGTCTTTTGCAACGCCCTGGTCTGCATGGCGGTCTGGATGTGTTTTGGCGCACGCAGTAACACGGACAAGGTACTGGTGATCATTCCGCCCATCTCGGCATTCGTTGCGTGCGGCTTTGAGCACTGTGTCGCCAATATGTATTTCATTCCATCGGCGCTTTTCATCAAGGGGTTCGATCCGGCATTTTTCGCCACTGTGGCCGCAAAACTCAATAGCGGCGGCCACATGCTCACCTGGGGCAATTTCATCGTAAACAATCTCATCCCCTCGACCATTGGAAACATCATTGGAGGCAGTCTCATGGTCGCCCTGATGTATTGGTTCATCTATCTTCGCCCCAGTTGGTCGAACAAAGGCGAATTTGGCGAAACCATCCAGGTCGACCGGCTGACAAAATAGGCAGAAAGGAGGCGCGGGTGGCGGGTGTTGACAGCCTTTCCCCCTGGTGAATCTCCCCGGTTACAAATAGGTGTAACCTGCATCGCTCACATGGTTCCGTCTCCGTTTCGCTTTTGGGTCAGCCGGCCGAGTTGGCGTGAACGATCGATCCCTTCGATGAGTGGAATGAAACGTGCACTCCTGACAGGGCATCGAGGACTCTGGTCTATGGATGAGGTCATTACCCGGATAATGGAGATCGAAAACCGTTGCTCCGCCGAAATCGAAAAGGCGGAGCTCGAATGTGCAAAAAGAATAGAAGAGCACAAACGGTTCCTGGAGGAAAAAAAGCTCCGGGAACACGCCCGAATTCTTGCCGCAGAAAAAACCAGACTGACACAGGCCGTTGAGGAAGCAAAAAACCGGACAGAGGCCGCTTCTATCGCTCTTGGCAGGGATAGCGAGAGTCTTTTTCATGACCCGGCCCTACAAGAGAAAATCAAAAGCAAGATCATTTCCATTCTGCTTACGAGCTAGAAGACCATGCGAAACTATGCCGACCGATGCAACCTCCACGCCCGGATTCATGCCCTGAGAGGCCGATTGCTCACTTTGCGCGACTATGCCTTGCTGGTCAAAGGGGAGGCGCCGGATTTTTCCCGAGTCTCGGATGCACAGGAACCCGCCCGAGACGGGCAGGTTCTTTTCAGAGAGCAGATTGCCCCCCTCATTGGGCTCGTTACGGCATACGAGCGATATACCCCGCTTTTTCTTGCCTTTCTTCGTCACTATGAGGCGCAGAACGCAAAAGCGCTTCTCGCGAATACCTTCGGGAAACAGGGCCTTTCACACTGGTATGATATCTCTCCGTTCGCCATCCTCGATGAGGAAGTGCTCCGCAAAAAGCTCTCCCTGGAGGAAGTAAAATCGCTTCTGGCCGCCACCTACCTGGCTCACGATTTAAAAGATACCTCAAGCTATCCGCAAATGGTTATCCGCGTGGAGATCTCTACAGCCCTGAATCTCTATCGTGCCTCTTTATTGCTTCCCGCACGGGCTCAAAAGGAATTTCAGGACGTGATGCTCAAGCGAATCGCCATGCTCACGGTGATCTGGTCACGACGGCTTCGAGAGTACTATCACTGGAGCGATGAGAGTATCCTGCTCTATATGGAGGACCTTCATGATCGGTTCGGGGGGCATGCATGGTCTCGGGTCAAGGTAGAGGAGAGGGCCCTCAACAGTTACCTTGAACCATTATACAAAAGCCGCGGCAAGGGGCCCTCCGTTGTCGATATCGAGCGCCATCTGGACCGGAAGTTTTACGCATGGGTTTCCTCCATGTTCCATAGAGATTTTCACTCGCTCTACTGCGTCGCAGCCTATCTCTGGCTCCTGTTCTATCAGATCAAAAATCTCTTTTGCATTATCGACGGCAAGCGCTTCAACTTTTCCCCGGATGAGATCCTCGGCAGAATCATCTGTGAAACGTGAGGGGCAGGATGTTTGTAAAATCGGATATCCGGAAAATAACCATCGCGGTTGAAAAGGATTTGCGCACCGAAGTCTACCTGGCGCTGGGAAGGGCGGGCATAGTTCATCTCACAGGCCTGGAGGAAAGAAATTCTTCGGCCGACAGCGGCCTTCAGGATGAGGAAGCGTTGACAAAGGATATCCTGTCCGGCGCCGAGTACGCTTTAAAAGCTCTGAGTATGGAGCCGGAAGAGGCCTCCATACCTTCCCGGGTTCTTTCTGCACGTGCGGACATGAAGTTTATCTCGGAGACAAAAGAGATCATCGAGCGCGTTGTGAGGCTTCGCACAAGGATTCGGGAGGTCTCGGAGGCCGTCGACCGCTGCATCGAATACGCGGACGCCCTCGCCCGGATGGGCATCGATCCTGCCGCCATCGGCAAAGCGCGGCTCGTCAGGACGATTTTTGGAACCGTCGATGCAGTCGACTGGGATGTCCCTTCTTCCGCACGGTTTATGCTGACAAGGGCAAACAGATATGTTTTCGGCATTGCCCTGCCGGCCGACTTTTCCGGGATGCTCCGTTTTCTTGAAGGGCAAGGCTTCACGGATAAATCCGATTATCTCCGTCCGGTTCCCCTGGAAAGCCTGAAAAAACGCTCGAATGACCTGAAGCGCCGCGGTGAGGTCCTCAATAGGTATCTCGAGCGCCTGAAAGAGGAAAGAGGGCCGGCGTTAAAACAGCTCTACGGCGCCTACCGGACCTGTGAGGATACGCTCAAAGCCGCTCGTATGTCCCTTTTTTCATCCAACGCGATATTCATATCGGGTTGGTTGGACATACGGGATAAGGAACACCTGATCGGGATTTTACAGGCAATTTGCGGCAAGCGGTTCATGATTTCCGAGCGTAAGGCCCCCGATGCTCCCGTTCGCCTGAGGAACATGAGATTGTTCAGGCCGTTCGAGCTTCTTGTCAAAACCATGGGCATGCCGTCCAACACGGATATCGATCCCACCCCTCTTACCGCCATAACTTTTGTCCTGATGTTCGGTCTCATGTTCGGCGATTTGGGTCAGGGACTGATTCTCCTGCTGGCCGGCGTGATGCTGAAAAGGTTTGTAAGGAACAAGCCGCACGGCGAACCGGCGCAGGCAGGAGGAATCCTGATTGCCTGCGGGGGGGCTGCCGCAGTCTGCGGCCTCCTCTATGGCAGCGTTTTTTCAAGCGAGCGTATTGTTCCGGCCCTCTGGTTCCACCCCACCGAGCATATCATGCGCCTTTTTTTCGTAACAATCCTGATGGGGGTCATGATTATCATGGCAGGGCTTAGCGCTCATATTGTCAACAGTTTCCTCAATGGGGACTACACAGAAGCATTCCTTGAGAAACGGGGGCTCGCCGTACTGGTCCTCTATGCGGCCATAGTGATTTTTGCCTTACGGTATCGAGAGGGCGTCCGGTTCCCCGCAGCATGGGAAATGAGCATTTTTATAGTGCTCCCCCTGGCTCTTTTTTCCCTCAAGGGCGTACTTGGTCCGGCGCTTTTCAACAGTCCAAAACCCCACAGCATTTCGGAATACGTCATCGAGACGGTCATGGAGATCATGGAAATAGGACTGGGCTTTTTTGCCAATACGGTTTCCTTCATACGGATCGGGGCCTTCGCGCTCTCGCATGCGGGGTTGAGCATCGTGACATATACCCTTGCGGCCATGGCCGATCCGGGCATGAAATCCGCCGGCGCCGTTATCATTATTGTCATCGGAAACATCTTCATCATCGGCTTCGAGAGCCTGATCTGCGGAATTCAATCCATGCGGCTCGAATACTATGAGTTTTTCAGCAAGTTCTTCGAAGGAGAGGGAGTGGTTTTTGCTCCTTTCACTTTACCGGGAAAAGGATCGGAGGCTTAGGATGGCACGAAACAGGATGTCAACATTTTTGGTATTCGCGGTTCCCGTCGTATGCGTTCTTTTTCCGGCCATGGCGTATGGTGCCGGGGGAGACCAGCCCAGGGCGGAAGCAGCCTGGATGGGTGTGGCCTACATCAGCGCTGCATTGGCTGTGGGGCTGGCTTGTATCGCCAGTGGGTTCGCTGTTGCGCGGATAGGCTCCGCCGCGATAGGCGCCGTGAGTGAAAAACCCGAACTCATAGGCAGGACCCTGGTGATCATCGGTATGGCTGAAGGAATCGCCATTTACGGTCTGATCATCGCAATCATGATACTGAATAAATTGTAATATGAAAAAGATTTACATTATCGGTGACATGCATACGGTAAGCGCTTTTCGCCTCTCCGGGGTCGAAGGTGTGGTTTGTGAACCGCATGAAGCGCCGGCCAGACTCGAAGACATCGTCGGGAAAATGGACGCCGGTGTTGTGCTGGTGACCAATGAGCTGGCAGAAAATCTCCACGCCCGTATCGCCGAGATAAACCGTAATATGCCCGACTCGGTGGTTCTCGAAATTCCCGGCATTGACGATACGCAGGGGTTTCGCCGATCGGCGCTCGAGTATATCGCGGAGGCGCTTGGAATTGGTCTGTGAGAGCTGAGGAGGAGGGACATGGAGGAGACTGCGCTCGAGAGTTCCATAAAAGACCAGGCCGCACGATTGATCACCGCGATCGGGGAGAAGGAGAATTCCGAGATCCGACTGCTGGAACAGAACTGTATGGAAGAGATAGAGAGCTTCCGGGTGCAGGTGCGCGCCGAAGGGGAAGGGCGTCTGCGGCAGGAACTCTCCAGAATTGAGAACCGGGCCGTTCTCGAGCGAAGGAAACGCAAGCTTGTGGGCGTGCAGAACTTCATCGATCGCATGATGGATGAAGTCGTCGAAGAGTTGAGGCATGATCCGCAGTACAAGCAATTTCTCCTGGACGCGGTAGTCGAGGCCGCAGAACACATAAAGGCCGGATTCGAGGTACGGCTCAACCCCGGGGACCTCACTTTCGAAGCGGAAATTCGCGCTGCCGTTGCAACTGCCGAAAGAAGAGAGGACATAGTCATTACGGAGGATGCAACGATACAGAGGGGTGGATGCCTCGTTCTGGACCCGGCGGAAGGCCGCATCTTCAATAGTACGATCGAAAGAATTTATTTCAGAAAATCTCTCCTGATCCGCCAGGAAATCATGAAAATCCTGATGGATCATTCCCGGAGCCGAATGAATCCGGCATCCCCCACGTCTTGGTCCTAAGGAGCGTACGTGGAAGACGACACAGTGAGCGGAAAGGTGATCGCGATAAATGGACCTGTAGTGAAGGCGACGGGGCTCAGGGGAATTCGCATGTTCGACGTCGCGGAAGTCGGTCCGGACGGGTTGATCGGGGAAGTGATACGGCTTTCCGGGGACACCACGATCATTCAGGTCTATGAGGATAATACGGGCATGAGGCCGGGCTGCGAGGTGATTTCTCATTGCCGACCGCTTTCCGTGCTTCTTGGCCCGGGGCTCATAGCCAACATATATGACGGTATCCAGCGCCCCCTGATCGGCATCTCCGAGGTGTGCGGAAGCTACATTCGTCAGGGGCTGAAACTCTCACCGCTGGATGCGGATAAAAAGTGGGAATTCCAGCCGCTCGCAGAGGCCGGCGCCGAAGTCACCGAAGGCAGCATCCTCGGCGAGATCCGCGAAAGCCCGCTCGTCGTGCACAGGGTGCTTCTTCCCCCGGGGAACTCCGGGAAGTTGACCTCTATCGCCGATGCCGGGCAATACACGATAGAGGACGAAATTTTTACGGTTGCCACCCGCGGCGGGATCCAGCGGGGAAAGCTCGCATCGTATTGGCCGGTGCGCAGACCTCGGCCCGGTAGAGCCAGGAAGAAGCCCCATGTTCCTCTGATTACGGGCCAGAGAATCATCGACACCTTTTTCCCCATCGCCAGGGGAGGGGCAGCCGCGATCCCGGGAGGATTCGGCACGGGCAAAACGATGACGCAGCACGCGTTGGCAAAGTGGTGCAACGCGGACATCATCGTCTACATCGGTTGCGGGGAACGCGGAAACGAAATGACGGATGTCCTCACAGAGTTCCCCAGACTCATCGACGAAAGACACGCAAGGCCCTTGATCGAGCGCACCGTCATGATCGCAAACACCTCCAACATGCCCGTTCCGGCCCGGGAGGTAAGCATCTATACCGGAGTGACGATCGCCGAATACTACCGCGATATGGGCTACTCCGTAGCCGTATTGGCCGACTCCACTTCACGCTGGGCCGAAGCCCTGAGGGAACTGTCCAGCAGACTTGGCGATATGCCTGCCGAGGAAGGATTTCCCCCCTACCTCGGGACCCGGCTGGCCGAGTTCTACGAACGGGCAGGCCTTGTGGAAACCCTTTCGGGCAGGGACGGCGACATCACGATCATCGGAGCGGTATCCCCCCCGGGAGGCGATTTTTCGGAGCCCGTAACCCAACACACCTCGCGGTTTGTCAGATGCTTCTGGGCACTCGATAAAACCCTCTCGGACGCCAGACACTATCCGTCGATCAGCTGGATCGACAGTTATACGGAATACCTCTCCGACATCGAGGATTGGTGGAAAAATCTCGACGATAACTGGCTCAAGACAAGAAATGAGGTCATGAATATCCTGCTCGAAGACCACAGGCTCGAGCAGTTGGTGAAGCTTGTCGGCAGTGACGCCCTGCCGGCTTCCGAGCAGTATATCCTCTTCTGTGCCGAAATGATCAAAAACGGATTCCTGCAGCAGAACTCCTTCGATCCCGAGGACAAATTCTGCAGTCCGGAGAAGCAACTGAAACTGCTGCACTGCCTGGTGCACCTCTACAAGAAAGGGATGGAGCTGGTGCATGCGGGCCTTAGCGTAAAAGAGATAGCCTCACTGAATGTCGTCTCGGAAATCGTACGGCTAAAATCAGAAATTCCGAACCGGGAAGTCGAAAAAATCGATGCGTATATCGATCGACTCGACCAGAGACTCGCTGCGTTGAAAACGCCTCCAAAAGGGCCGTAAAATGTCTGTAGAGATTGAGTACACGACCATTTCGGGAATCTCCGGGCCGCTTCTCTTTGTCGACGGGATCGAGGGGGTCGGCTATGGCGACATCGTGGAGATTCGCGACGCTTCAGGCCAAATGCGCACCGGGCAGACCCTGGAGGTCGATGAAACAAGAGCCGTGGTACAGGTATACGAGGGAACGAGCGGGCTTTCCATGCACGGAACGCGGGTCACCTTTGTCGGAGAGGCATTGCAGATTCCCGTGGATCGAGACATGCTCGGCAGGGTCTTCGATGGCCTGGGAAGGCCCATCGACGGGGCGCCGCAGGTGATTACGGACAAAATGATGAATGTGAACGGCATGCCGATAAATCCCTGGGCCAGGGAATATCCGAAAGACTTTATCCAGACCGGGATATCGGCAATTGACGGCATGAATACCCTCATCCGGGGACAGAAGCTCCCGATATTTTCGGGCAGCGGCATGCCGCACAACCGAATCGCCGCCCAGATAGCCAGACAGGCAAAAATCCTGACCGCCGGGGAAGAGTTCACCGTCATCTTCGCCGCCATGGGTGTGAAATTCGACGTCGCAAGGTTTTTCATCGATTCTCTCGAGGAGTCGGGCGTACTCACACACTCCGCCCTGTTCCTGAGCCTTGCCGACTCGCCTTCCATCGAACGACTCGTAACTCCGCGAACTGCGTTGACCCTTGCCGAGTATCTCGCCTTCGAAGAAGGCATGCACGTTCTCGTGATCCTTACGGATATCACCAATTACTGCGAGGCTCTCCGGGAACTCTCGAGCTCACGGGGCGAGATACCCTCCCGGAAGGGGTACCCCGGTTACCTC
Organism: Syntrophobacteraceae bacterium; assembly: GCA_049964955.1. GTDB lineage: Bacteria > Desulfobacterota > Syntrophobacteria > Syntrophobacterales > Syntrophobacteraceae > SbD1. The sequence continues at coordinate 27,017 of JBMFWU010000040.1, read as the reverse complement.
TATAGCGATCTCGCCTCCGTGTTTGAACGCGCCGGGCGACTGAAGGGCCGCAAGGGCTCCATTACCCAGATTCCCATACTCACCATGCCAAGTGATGACATCTCGCACCCCGTGCCGGATCTGACGGGCTATATTACCGAGGGGCAGATCGTCTTGGAGCGGGACCTTTTCAACAGGGGCATCTACCCACCCATCGCGGGCCTGCCCTCGCTATCCCGGCTCATGAAGGACGGGATCGGCGAAGGGAGAACACGCAAAGACCATGCACAGGCTGCCGCTCAGCTTTTCGCTTCCTACGCGAAAGTAAAGCGCATCCGGGAACTGGCGGCCATTGTCGGAGAAGAGGAACTTTCGGATCTCGATAAAATCTATCTCAAATTCGGGACTGCCTTCGAGGAGATATTCCTGAGCCAGGCCTATGAAGAGGACCGTTCGATCGAAGAGACCCTCGACATTGGCTGGCGGGTGCTCTCGATGCTTCCCCCCGAGGAGCTCTACCGCATAACCAGGGAGGAAATCCAAAGGTATTACATACCCGAAGCGGAGAAGACATAATGCCGGGAATAGAGCTGCCTCCCACAAAATCCTCGCTCCGGAAGCTCAAAAAAGATCTTGCCTTCGCCTATGAGGGCTACGATCTCCTCAGCCAGAAACGAGAGATCCTCGCCATAGAGATCGTCCGGAGAATCGACGCAATCAAAAGGCTTGAGGCGGGCTTAGAGGAGGTTTTGCATCGCCTCTACGGCGCCTACAGGAGCGCGGCCCTCGATATGGGTTCTGCCGCCCTCACCCTGCAGAGTTGCTCCGAGACAAGAGGGTATTTCCTCCATTTCGGATCGACCAAACTCATTGGGTTGAAATTGTTGGACATACAGCTCGATCTCAAGGCCCCCAATGCCTCGGTTACTTTGCCGGGGACAGCCGCCGCCTATGATGAGGCAAAAGAGGAGTCACGAAAGGCGCTTCTCGTACTGGCTGAATATGGTTCCATTATGAAGTCCATCATGATGCTCTCAAAGGAACTGAAAAAACTGCAGCGGCGGGTGAATGCCCTGGAAAAGATCTTCATCCCGCAACGCGAGGAGGCAAAAAAGTACATCGCCGACAGGATCGATGAGGCGGAACGAGAGGAGATCTACGTTAAAAAGCTTATCCTCGAGCGTCGTTCCGCCAGATAGACCTCGGTCAATCTTGCACTGCCGGTGTTTGAAAACGCGTTTTGAGACACTCTACGGCCCGGTCGGGATCGCTCCCCGCGATGACTGCTGAAATGGAAGAAACGGCGCAGCTGAGGGCAAGTATGGAAACGCCCCCCTCTCTCAGGGCCGAAGTGAACGCCCGGGCAATTCCGTAGCGGTCGCCAAAATGGGGGCCGTGCACGAAAATGACCGACACAGGACCCGTACGGCAACCGTCGCTTCGGGACAAATGTTTTTCCAGCATCTGCGATGCCTTCTCCCGCAGCTCAACTCCCAATGCAAATGAAAAATAGACGATCTCTTCCGTGAGAGCAGTAGTGGAAATCAGGAAGGGCAACTTCGAGCGCAGCTCCCCCAGTTCGTAGAGAAATGAGCCGAATCGGTCAATTTCTTCGACCGGCAGGGAACAGCTCCATAAGTCCAAACCGGCTTGCCGCATAAAACCGTATGTGGTTATCACCTGCTCGTCGTAGGAGAACCTCACGACGCTCAGCTGTTGCTCATCCATTCGACACAGAGCCCGCCATTCGTCATAGGAGGCGCATGCAGTAAAGTCGAAGGAGGCAAAAATCCTCTCCATCGCAGCCTCGAAGTCCGATGACGAGACAACGATCGTCATGGCCGAGGGCGAACTGGCCAACCCGTATGGTTTTATGGCTCCCCCGCCCAGAAGGGAGATCACCGAAGCCGCTATCTCAGGCCTTTGGCCGTGCGGGAAAACGGATACCCTGGCGGCGTCGTCTTCTACTTCCGCTTCCCGGCAATTGCCCGAATCAACCGCCTCGATCATGTAGCCGGAAAAGCAGGATGCGTTTTTCGCGCTGGCGGCCGTTATCGACTGCCCACATCCATTGTCCGCCACATGGGTCAACATGCCCAAATTGATCCGGCCGGCTGCAAAAGTCGAACAAATACTGGCCAGCGGATCTCCCCCTGTTCGGCAGACCGAATTGAGCCAGGCCCTGTTTTCGATGACCTTGACGCCTCCAAGCCGGGTCCTGGACATCGCGAGTCTTCCGGTCACACCAGACGCTCTATGCTGTTGACAAGGGTCTGCACATCGACCGGCTTGGAGATATAGTCCTCGGCTTCCGTCATCCTCCCGTCCGCGTGAGAATAGGTTGTGCTGCGTACGGCTTCCCCGACGGCGGTGAGAAGAATTATGGGAATATGTCTGGTCTTCTCGTTCTTCTTCAGCTCGGAGCAAAGCACATAACCGTTTTTGCGCGGCATCATCACGTCAAGCACGAGCACGTCGGGCTGCCTTTGCCGGATGGACTCCTCCCCCTCGATGCCGTCGTAGGCCTTCCCGACCTCGTAGCCCTTGCTTTCCAGCATGATGCCGACGGTTTCGACCATATCCGGGTCATCGTCTACTATCAGAATGTATTTGCCCATTTTTTACTCCTCCTTCACAAGAGTCGGCAGGAGCACGCGAAAGGTGCTGCCTGAACCGGGTTCGCTTTCCACTTCCACGGATCCGCAGTGGGAGTCGACGATTCCCTTGACGATGGAAAGGCCCAGCCCACTTCCTCTCACGTGCCTCGTTTTCGGGTCCTTTATTCGGTAATGCTTGTCGAAAATCTTGGTAATTTCTTCGGGGGCAATACCCACCCCGGTGTCTTTGACACAGACTTCAATGGAATTTCCGCATGGAACCGCCGATATGACAACTTCTCCTCCGTCGGGGGAATAGTTGATGGCGTTGCTCAGTAGATTGGAGAAAAGCTCCTCCATGCTTCGCGGGTCGGCTTTGACTACGGGAGGCTCCTCCGGGAGCGCCAGTCGCAGCACGATATTCCGGCTCTCCGCCCGGGGATTCATGAGCATTACGAGATGCTCCAGGACTTCGGCCAGATTGACGGGCAAACGCTGCAGCAATACGTGACCATTTTCAATTCTGCTTACATCGAGCAAGTCGGTTATGAGGTCGAGCAAACTTCCGATATTGAGTTGAGCGCGCCCCAATAAATGTTTTTGTTTCTCCGCAAGTGCCCCCGCAGCGCCATCGATCACGACCGTCAAAAGCTGCTGGATCGAAGCCAGTGGAGCCCTAAGTTCGTGAGACACCAACTGAACGAAGTTGGATTTCATTTCGTTTAACTGTCTGAAAGCGGTAACGTCCTGAAAGACGGTAACCGTGCCCAAGACCTCGTCATCACCGCCCGGGATGGGGGCTGAGACCGCGCGCAGGTATTTGGCGCTCTGGCAAAACTCCCGGGAAATCTGGGTGGCCTTCCGGCAGCAGGTGGCAAGGACCGTTCTAAGATCGCTTTCCAGCCCCTCGTCGACAACGCACCGTTTCAGGGGACAGGGCTCTTCGATAGGCTCACGACATTCGAATAATTCCGCCAGGGCCGGATTGTGAAGCACGACCTCCATGTCCCGATTGGTCACAAGGACCCCTTCCGCCATGCAATTGATAATCGTTCTGGTCCGGGTCCTTTCCACCGAAAGATCGTAGAGATTTCTGGCGCGGGCTTCCTGGAGTTCCCGGGCGCGCAGTTCCAGCGTTCGCCTTTCGAGGGCTCTTTTTACAACCACGATCAGATGTTCGGCCCGAAACGGTTTGGTCACGAAATCGAAGGCCCCTTTCTGCATGGCCTCGACGGCGTCCACTACCGTGCCGTGCCCTGTAATAATGACGAGGGGCAAATCGGGATACTCCGCTCGCACCGTCTCCAACACTTCCAGGGCGCCCATCACCGGCATGACCAGGTCGCACAGAATCAGGTCGGGCGAATCCGCCGAGACTAAATCGAGCGCCTCCCTGCCGTTTTCAGCCGTTATCACTTCGTAGCCTTCCGGGGCGAGGAGACGCCGGCAGCCTTCTCGTATCACTCTCTCATCATCGACAACCAAAACGGTCTGCATGCCTCACCCCTGTAACCGCCTGCCGGCAAACCGGCCTCCCTATCAGCAGGAAAATTCGATAGTCTTTTCCGGACTCTTTAGCGGCAGCCTCACCGTAAATACGGCTCCTCCTGAAGGGGAGTTCGCCGCGGAGATGTTTCCGCCGTGCTGCTGAATGATTCCGTAGGCGACCGATAGCCCGAGCCCTGTACCTTCGCCGGGGCCCCTGGTGGTAAAGAAAGGATCGAACAGCCTGCTCATGATCTCGGGCGCAATCCCCGGGCCTGAATCGGCGAACTCCAGGGTGACCTCCTCGCAGGCCGGGTCGTAACGGCTGGTGATGGCTATCTTGCCCCTGCCCCCCATCGCCGTTGCGGCATTGAGGAGAAAATTTATGAAAACCTGCTGCAACTGCCCGGGATCTCCCGTCATTACCGGGATATCGGTCTGGAGTCCTTTTACGAATTCAACGTTGTAAAAGAGCGCCTGATGGCCTACCAGTTCCATCGAACGCTCCACAGCGGTGTTTATATGGTATTCCTGCCTCCGGCCGATCGATTGCCTGCTGAAGTCGAGCAGACGCGCTACGATTTCCTTGCACCGCATGGTCTGGTCGATTATTTCCTGGAGGTCCTCGCTCCATTGCCTGTTTCTGCCGGCCAACTCCTTCAGGAGTATGTCCGCAAAGATAAGGATGCCGGAGAGAGGATTGTTGATTTCATGGGCGACGCCGGCCGCGAGCCTTCCGAGCGAGGCTATCTTTTCGGCCTGCAGCAACTGCATTCGAGTCTCTTCCAACTCCCTGCGCATGCGAAAATGCTCTCTCAGGTCGGAAAATGTGCTCACCGTCCCGATCTGCGAGCCGTTCTTCCTGATGGCCGCACAGGTGAAGCTTACCGGGACCTCTTCGCCCTCTTTTGTGATCAAGGTGAGCGGAGGATAGCCAGGCGTCGCCTGCGGGCCGTATTCGTCGCCGCGCAGCCGCCGCGCAGTTTCCGCTGCGGTTTGAGGGCCGAGTATCCCGGCTAAAAATCCCGGCTTGCCCGCCACGTCCTCGGCGCCGTATCCCAGAATGCGCCGGGCCGAATCATTGTAGAGCAGGACCCTGCCTTCGAGGTCGGCCACGATAATGCCGTCCGCAGAGCTTGTGATGATGTTGTTAAGAAAGCTGTTGGCCCTGAAGAGTTCGCGCTCCACCTGAATCCGCTCCGTAAGGTCGCGGAAATACATGCATGTGATGAGGCCCTTGCCCAGTTTGGAGACGACGATGCAGGTTTCAAAATACCGGTCTTCGAGATTGAATTCTCCGGCTGGCTGGATCGTGCTGCAGAAACACATCTCCCGGTAGTGTTCGCTTTCGACCTTCCGGCCCATATCGGAAATGATGCCAAGCAATTGTGGAGGAAGCAGTCCGTGGATCTGCGTCCCGACCAGATCGATTCCGTCGCGATTGAGTATTTGGGCCATGCGTGAATTCGCATAGATCACCCGGCTGTTTTCATCGACCATCAGGATCCCCTCCCGGGTTACTTCCACGAGCATCCTGATCTTTTGCTCCGCCTCGTAGAGGGGGGTTATGTTCCTCAAGGCCTTAAATCCGCCGATGACCCTGTTTTCCGAATCCGTAATCAGGGAGCAGTGCGCGGTCACGGGGATTTCGGTTCCCTCCCGGTCGTGAATCGTATGCCGGAACCCGGCGACGGGAATTCTTTTATCCATGGCCTGCCGGAGCAGGCACTCGTCGGTATGGCAAAGGGAAGTTTGAAGCACCTCGGCGCAACTCATGCGGTTGACCGCCTCGCTTTTGCTGTACCCCGCAAGTTGCTCGAACTGGTCGTTCATGTACGTGATAGTGAGATTTCTATCGACGATGAAAAAGGGCATCGGGAAGTGGTCGATTATGCTTCGGACAAACGCCAGATCGAGCGGCCCCTCACCTTTGCCGCCCGGAAAAGCGTTGCCCGATTCTGCGGTTTGAGCAGATTTGGAATTCATCTTCCCGGCTCCCCGGTCACAAGCAGCGTCGTCAACCGTTTTTCTTGAGGTACGTTTTGACCCGGGCAAGAAAAACGGGAGGATCGATCGGTTTTTCCACGTAGTCGCTTACCCGCAGCCGCAGACCTGTACCCAGTTCGTAGCGGCGCCTGCCGGCATCTTCCCGGACCGATGTCAGGATGATTATGGGAATGTCCCTGTACTTTGCCCACCGCGAATCCTGCAGTTCCTCGCATACGGCAAAACCGTCCATCCTGGGCATCATCAGATCGAGGATCATGAGATCGGGGTTTTCCGATCTGAGCTTGGCCAGTCCTTCACGGCCGTCCGTCGCGATTGCCACTTCGTAATTCTGCCCCGCAAGCAGCGCGCTCATCGCCGCGAGGACGTCCGGATCGTCATCGACGAGCAAAATTTTCGGTTTCGGCTCCATCCCGTCTCCCATCTGTTAGAGCTCGGGCCTTGGCAAAAGACCCGACTGTTCCACGATCATCGGCACTATCTCTTCCCAGCCGACCGCCATGATATGGATTCCATGGACCTCGGGGATGTCCATGATCTGTTCGACGATTTCCAGGGCTATCTTCAGCCCTTCTTCCTTTACATCGCCGGCCTGTTCCAGCCGGGTGACCATCTCATCGGGGACGGCTACCCCGGAAACGTAATCTCTCATGTATCGGGCCATTCCCGCCGACTTTACGGGAATGATTCCGGCCAGCACGTGCGCCTGTTCGGAAAGGCCGTACTCTTTTACCGAGTTCATCCACCGCTTGAACTTCCCAACGTCGAACACCGCCTGGGTCTGTATGAAATCGACCCCTGCCCTGACCTTTCTCGCCAGTCTCAGCACGCGGTATTCAAAAGGATCGGCGAACGGGTTTTCGACAGCCCCGATAAAGATGCCCATCTCTCCGCTTATCGCCTCGCCGCACAAAAACTTGTGTTCGTCGCGCATGGTTTTGAGCGTGTAGATAAGCTGCACCGAATCGAGGTCGTAGACCCCCTTGGCAGTGGGGTGGTTGCCAAAGGACTGGTAGTCGCCCGAGAGGCACAGAATGTTGCCTATGCCCAGCGCCACTGCTCCGAGAATATCGCTTTGGAGAGCGATGCGGTTGCGGTCGCGGACAACCATCTGCAGTACGGGGTCTACCCCCACGCGCTTTAACAGGGTGCATCCGGCCAGGCTGCACATCCTGACTATGGCGGTCTGATTGTCGGTGACATTCAGCGCATCGGTGAAGTCTCGGAGCTTTTCGCCCTTTTTCATCACGCCTGCGGTCCCGGCCCCCTTGGGAGGACCCACCTCGGCGGTGACGGCGAACCGGTTAGCCTCCAGCACTTTTTCGAGATTAGTTCCTGCCTTCATGGCCGAGTGTCTCCTCTGTTGCATCGGTGCAGTCCACTGCGGCAACCCGTGGCAATGTAAAGGTGATCCTGGCGCCTGTGGGGAATCGAGGGTGGGGACTATCGGCCCGGATGCGCCCCCCATGGGCCTCGATGATTCTCTTTGCATTGGATAGCCCCACGCCCGCCCCCTCTATCGGAGCATCCACGCCTCGATAGAAATCGTCGAAGATCCTGTGGAGCTCTTCGGGGGCAATCCCCGGACCATTGTCCATGACCTCCACGACTATCGTGCCTCCCTCATCGTCATCGGTAATCCTCAGGATGACCTCGCCGCCCGGCGGAGTGAATTTGACCGCGTTTCCGAGCAGGTTGATAAAGACCTGCCGGAGCCGGCTTCGCTCTCCGGGGACCGTCGGGAGGTTTTCGCTCCATTCGGCCGCAAGCTCTATATTCTTTGCTGTGGCCCGAGGCCTCATTTCCTCGAGGGCCTCCCACCCCAGTTCCGGTAGGGAGACCGCCTCCCGCACCACAATCCGGGGGCCTACACCAGGCATGTCCATTATGTCGTCGATCTGGGCGGCGAGCCTTTCGAGCCTGTCTTCGGCCCTGGTCAATAAATCCTTTTGCTGCTCGTTTATCGGCCCTGCATACTCTCCCAGAATGACCCGATGGAGACTGCGCACCGCAGCCACAGGCGCCTTGAGATCGTGGGACGCCGTCGAGAGCACAGTGGCCAGAATCTCGGTAACGCAGGAGAGCCGGGAGCGCGCAATATCGAAGAGCTTTCCCATGATGTGCAGACCAGCCAGGGGGCTGCGCGAGAAGAGCTGGTCCAACGCTCTTCTATCGACCGCCACCGCGGAGGTTTTTTCCAGGGCATAGGCGGAAGCAAGGTACCTGTTCGAACCGAGACCAGCGGACCACCCCGCGGACTCTCCCCGCCTCACTAGAGCCAAAGAAGCACAACGCCGCCTGCGACGGCCGGGAAGTCCCAGTTCCACAATCACCGTGCCCTTGAGGATAACGTAGATCGTCTCCGCCGGATCACCTTCTCCGAACAGGACATCTCCGGTTTCCAGGTCGATCTTGCGACTGAACCGGGCAACCCCCTCCCGTTGCTCATCGGGCAAGTCCCCGAAAAGGCCGGAGTTCCTCAGCGCTTTAGTGATACACTCGGTCTGCAATCCCGTCCTCCCTTACCGTTTCTTTATCGGCACAGTCGGAGGGCCGCCCGTAAGACTGACTCCCCAGTTTTTGGGCGGCACCACGTCGGTTAGAATGTCCAGCCTGCCGATTCTGGTCAGCCGGTCGAGTATCAGTTGCCAGCCGCAGGGTAAATCGGGGGATACCTCGCACCTCCCCTCCACCGATCCGCCGCAGGGGCCGTGGAGAATCTGCTTGGCACACCGTGCGATCGGGCAGATGCCACCGGTATATTCCAGGACGCACTGCCCGCACTCCTGACAGCGCTCGCCATCGCGCCATTCGCCATGACGGCCGCCGAGGGAAATCGTGTTGCAGCCGGGGTGCACCATTCTGTCCACTACCGCCGCGGCAGCCTGCACTCCGATGCCGCAGGAGAGCACCAGTAGGGAATCCGAGTCGACGATACTGCATTCGTGGGGCTGGAGGGTTAGCCGCACGAGTTGCTCATTGCAGGCGAAGTCTATGACGGAGACGCCGGTGACCGTCTTGCCCGCCTGCGCGAGCTTTTCTTTCATCTCCATCGCCTGCTGCATACCGCCGCTCCGACATCCCTCGGCGCACCCCCCGCACCCGATGAGAAACACCCTGTTTTCACCGCTCAGGTAGGAGAGGATCTCTTCCATGGGTTTCTGTTCGCTTATGAGCATAATCACCCTCATTCCGATACTTCATCGGTTTCGGAGTATCTCGTTTACCACTAAGTCCACGACGCCGGGCAGGCAGCGCTGCACCTCCTCGGAAAGCTCCATGCCCCATGACACCTCTTTGGGCTCGACTCCGATCATGACGATCGTTTCGGGCCTCTCGCCCGCGAGTTCGCTAAGCTTCAGGCTCTCCAGGAAGCTCAGCTGATGCATCGAGGTCGAAAGGCGAGTCTCCCAATCGACCTCTTCGGGACCGAACCTGTACACGGCTCCGGGCTCACCGCCTCCAAAAGCCGCGTCGATCACCACCAGCCTGCCTACCGGTTCGTTTGCCTGCCAGCAGTCGGGGACATTTCCGGCTTCGATGACCTCCACCGGAAAAGGAAACTCCATTCCGGCCATTCTGCGAGCCACATGCACTCCAATCCCCTCATCCCGGAGCAGTTCGTTTCCGACTCCCAGAATGACTGTTCTTTTGCCATCCCCCGGGCTCATTTCCTCTACCCCACGCGAAATCTCGCCAGTGTCCTTCCCTTGGGCGCCATGACATGAACGGCGCACGCAAGGCAGGGGTCAAACGACCGGACTATGCGAACCAGTTCGAAAGGATTGCCTTCGTCCCTGACTTTTGTGCCGATGAGGGCCTGCTCGAGAGGTCCCGGCTGCCCCCGGTCGTCTTTCGGGGACATGTTCCAGGTGCTTGGAACCACGCACTGGTAGCGGCTGATTCGTTTGTTTTTGATCTCTATCCAATGGCCCAGGGCGCCCCGCGCACCGTCAAGGAGGCCCATCCCCTGCGCCTCTTCCGGGACTTCATAGGGGACGCATACCGCTTCTCCGGGCTTTAGCCCGAGCAGCCAGTCCCCCATCCGATCGGCAAGCACCTTGCTGCAGAGGGCGCGCGCCAGATGTCGTCCCAGTACGGAGAAAAGCTCCTTGAGACCGATCCCCGCGACCGAAAGGGCCGAATCCACCTCGACTTTGACCTCGGGCTGTCCGGAAAGATAGCTCGTGAGAAGCCTGGCAAGCGGCCCCACCTCGTATGGTTCGCCCTCATAACGGGGCGCCTTTACCCACGAGTAGCCCTTGGCCCGATTTTCCAAGATCTCGGTCCTGCCCCGGGAAGGGTGGAGACCGGTGGTCGAATCCTCATACCAGGAATTGGCCACATACTCGGCGATCTTTCCCGGATCGACCGGCGCCAAGCTCAATTCCGAAGAGACGGTTCCCGGCATCATCAGCCGGTTTCTTACGAGATAGTCGCCATTGGTCCCGTCAAGGTCGTAGTTGCCGAAGGCGAGCAGTCTGCAGCAGCCGCGCCCCGTTTCGAAGTAGTCGCCATAGGCTTCGGCAATGGTGAAGACATCCGGAAGGTAGGTGTTGTCGATAAAGTCCCTGATTTCATTCAGCCGCGAAAGAAACGAAACGATCTTATCCGGTGTGGGAATCTCGGTGACGCCGCCGGGAACTATTGCGGGGTTGTGGGGGGCTTTCCCGGCGAAAATCGCCATCATCTCCTGGGCCTTGCGCCTGATCTTGAGCGCCTGCACATAATGGTCGATCAATTCCAGGTCCACTTCGGCCGGAAAACGGTAATCCCCCTCGTAGCGCGGAAAAAATGGGCCGACTTCTCCCCGCGCGATCAAGCTCTTGAGAGACTTCAAGGTGCTTTCTTCACCATCGTATGCGGACGCCCTGGTGATATCGATAAAGTCCAAAGCCGCGAGATGATAAAAATGAAGAATGTGGTCGGAAAGATGTGCCGCGCCCAGGATCAGGTTCCGAAGGAGCCTGCCGTTCTCCGGGACCTTATCGGCTATTCCGAAAGCGGAGTCGAGAGTCAGTGTGGCAGCCATGGCATGGCTCGTCGGACATACCCCGCAGATGCGCTGCGTTATATGCTGTGCATCACGGGGATCGCGTCCCTGGAGGATGAGTTCGATGCCGCGAAAAAGCGTGCCGGTGCTCCTCGCTTCTTTCACGATCCCGTTTTCCAGGCAGGCTTCGAGTTTTAGGTGTCCTTCGATGCGGGTCACCGCGTCGAACAAAATGCGGCTCATGGGGATACCTCTCCTCTATCCGGCGGCGCCGATGTTAGGCAAGGCGACATCGGGGGTTTTTTCATACAGGGGGGAGACCAGGTCGGGAAACCAGGGGCTGGCGCAGCCAATACACATGGAGCCGCAGCCCGCGCACCAGTTGATCCCGCCGTTCCAAAGCCTCACGGGACAGTCCGCATGGGTCACCGGTCCCTTGCATCCCAACTCGTAGAGACAACCCTCCTCACCGGGATTCGCAGCGAATTTTTTCTCGTCATAGTATGCCCGGCGCTGGCAATTCTCGTGGACGAGCTTTCCGTAGAACGACTTGAGGCGTCCAAACTCATCCAGCTCTTCCGGTTTGGGCACACCGTTCAGTAAAAGCCCGGCCAGAGCCCCCATGAACCAATCGGGATGCGGCGGACACCCCGGGACGTTGATCAGGGGAGTCTCGATTCCGATTGAGCGAAAAAACCGGCTCGCGCCGACGGCCCGGCAAACATCGGGTACAGCGGCAGCGATGCCCCCGTAAGCGGCGCAAGTTCCCAGCGCGATCACCGTCCAGGCGCTTGCGCCCAGTTCGGCCACTCTGTCGGCTATCGGCACCGGAGTTCCTTGCCTCTCGCCGAGGCTGCCGAACCTTCCGTTGCCACGAGTGGGTATGGCCCCCTCCAGCACCAGAACGTACCCGCCTCTGTGTTCCCGGCGCGTGGTCTCCAGGGTCGTGAAGATTTCCTCTCCACACCCCGCCATCAAGGTCGTATGGAACCGCAGACTCACGCGGTTTCCGGGAATGAGTTCATCGAGCAGCAGATTTTTTACGGTGGGGCCTGCCGCATTGAGCATGGAGATGGAGCAGCCCGTGCAGCCGGCTCCCTGGAGCCAAATGAGGGGATAATCCAGGATTTTCGCCATTGCCGTTCTCCTTTTCTGAAGTCCCCCGAGGACCGAGGGCAAGGGGAACACAGCATCAAGCCATGTGACGTGGAAAAAGATGTTCCTGGAAAGATTTACAGCAATTAGCATGCCAGCGATTCGGATGCAGTGATGATATGGAATGTCTGAGATTCCGATGACTTATAAAGGACGGGAAGGGGCAGGCCTCCTCAACGCCCCGCCGGGGATGAAACCAGAATATGACAGCCTGAAACGATGAGGGGACGATAGTCTGATAAGCGTCGGAAATCATTCTGTAAATGCGATGACGACATCTTTTTTCACCGCCATCCCGACTTCCGCCTCCACCGCTTTCATTATTGCCGTAGGAATTACACAGGTTTGGTGTAGTTTGCATTTAGGCACGGACTGAAATAGGTGATTCTGTCCGAAGGCCCCCTGCATAACTTTCAGGAAATCGATTTCGGTGATTTCCTCGGCCAGTTTGGTTATCTGTTTGCACTCACTCTGCAGCGAAACTATCGCCCGGTATTTTTCCGTTCGATTCACTTCGATAAGGCAGGTAAGGCCACACGCTCCAGGTTCTACGCGAACTTTTGTCATGAATTTGCTTCCTGTCAAAAGTCGATTGAAATGTGCTCCCCCTGCGTCCCGAGACGCACGCAGTCAAAAAGAGAAGATAGACGATCTATACATGAATTCATACCCTGGATCACGTTCCAGAGCAAGCGGGAAAATGTCCCTCCCCCCCCCCGCGGCCCGCTCGTCCGAGCGCCGAAGCGCCACAAGAGCCGCGTAGCGGCGAGGGGGTACAAGGGGGCGAAAGCCCCCGCTCTTTTCCCTGAGTTGTCCGGAAGAATAGAATTTGATATTCGTGCGATTTGCCTATATAAGATGAAAGGTTTGGGGGCGGCCCTTTCTGTTTCGGGGGGCCGGGAAATTCGGCGGTTGTGGTCCGCCAGGGGGGAGCAGGAGTTTGCAAGTGGAAGACAAAAGCGAAAAGGTCGATACCAAGGTGAGGTTCATCACCTCGACCAAGAAAGGCGACAGCGGGCAGACGCGTCTATTATCGGGGGAAAAGGTATCGAAGTCGGACCTGCGCATCGAAGCCGGCGGCAACCTGGATGAGTTCAACGCCGTGCTGGGGCTCGCTCGGTCGCTGACCAAAAACGAAAAACTCAGCAACATCATCCTGAACCTTCAAAACGAATTGTTTCTCCTGGGAGCCGAAATCTCGAGCACCGATCCCGACCGGCTTTCCAGTCGCATCGAACAGGAAAATATCGCAAAACTCGAAACCTGGATCAACGAGCTGCAAGAGGAGGTTTCTCTTTCGCCTCGTTTTGTCTCACTCGGAGCCAATCCCGTGAGTGCCGCTCTCAATGTCGCGCGCACCGTCCTGCGGCGTACGGAGCGAAGCATGGTGACCATGCAGGAAACAGCGCTGCTCGAGCGCGCTGAAACGCTACGATATGTCAACCGATTGGGAACCCTCATCTACATCATGGCGCGCTACGCGGAAAAAGTGGAATGAAGCGGCTCTCCTTTCGATCCGATCCCGCCGCCGATCTCTTGTAGCCAACAGACAGTGCGGGGCTTGGTGCCCCGTTGCGGCAAGGTTGGCCGTAAGCCTTGCCGTATTCGTGGGCGACAACCTCACAATAGTCTCTTTCTCCCCTGAAAATCCTCCCGGGGACGATGGAACCACTCTCCGGTTTCTCGGTACAATCAGGGTTGCATCCATGACGATGCCGTCAATTGCCGGCGAAACTTGTCGCAGGCTCTCTACGGGCACTGGGCAATGATCTTCTTTCGAACCGTCCCCGTTGTCGTCGTCCTTTTTCCGTTCTCTGCCCGTATCTTTTAGACAGCAATTTCACGGCATTTTTCGGGTGGATAACTCTAACGGTAATAATTATATTCGCTATGCGGAATTTTCGATAACCCAGAGGGGATGCATGTGTAAAATGACATAAACATATGAGTATATATCGCATGGCTTATGACAGAAAACACATACTGGTTGTAGAATGCGGCATGTCTATTAAAGAACACATCTGGACAGTGTTGAAGGAGGAAGGATATAGAATAACTATTATAACAGATGTTATAAAAGCGTTGCAGGCAATCGATTCGCAAAAGTATGATGTATTGTTTATCAATTTCGAAATATCTCTGATGAGAAATGAGGAACTCTTACAGGCAGCCATCCAGACCGGCTCCGATATCCCGGTGATAATCGCCTCGGATAACGGTATGGACTCTTCGATGGAAAAAGCGAAAAGAGCCGGGGCATTCAACTATCTCCACGGGCCGATCGGTCTCGACTCGGTTCTTCCGGCGATCCGGCAGGCCTTGGAGGAGCGATGTGTCAGGCAGACCGACATCCTTTTCCCGCAGGACACGGGCCATGGTTTCCGGGGAATCATCACAAAAAGCCCCAAGATGCTGCAGATGCTTCAACTGATCGCGCGCCTGTCGGACGTTGATTCCACCGTTCTCATCACCGGGGAGACCGGAGTGGGGAAAGAACTGGTCGCACGAGCGATCCACTTCACCGGCGCAAGAAAGACCAGACCTTTTGTAGCAATCAATTGCGGCGCGCTGACGGAAACTCTTCTCGAATCAGAGCTCTTCGGCCATGAAAAAGGATCCTTTACAGGCGCTTACCGATCCAAGCCGGGCAAATTCGAATGCGCCCACAAGGGAACTTTGTTCCTGGACGAAATAGGGGAGATTACTCCCGCCATGCAAGTCAAGCTGCTGCGCGCTCTGCAGGAAAAAAAAGTCGAAAAGGTAGGCGGGACCCACCCCATAGATGTTGATGTCAGGGTTATCTCGGCCACTAACCAGAATATCAAGGAAAAGATCAACGATCACGATTTTCGAATAGACCTGTTCTACCGGCTTAACGTAATCCCGATACATGTCCCACCGCTACGGGAGAGGCCCGAAGATATCCCCCTTTTGATGAAACACTTCATTAACATGCATAACGAGAACCTGAATCGTAACATTGAAGAAGTCGCCCCGCGCGCTTTAAAACAATTGATGGATTATGACTGGCCTGGCAACGTCCGCGAGTTGGAAAATATTGTCGAGCGAGCCTTCATTACCTGTGACAAACATGTCATTGACCAGTTTCCCATTCCCAAGCAGTCCGAAGGCCTTCCCCCATCGTCCCCGATGGATGCCCGGATGGCGGTGAATGCCGATGTCCCTTTCAGCGTTGCCCGGGCGCGGCTGCTCAAAAATTTCGAAAGAGCCTACCTCCAGGAGGCCCTGGGGCAGTGCGAGGGAAACGTGACCCGAACCGCTCAAAAAACGGGCATCAACCCCAGAACCTTGTGGCGCAAGCTAAAAGAGCATGGTCTTGACCCGATGGGCTTTAAGGCCAGGAGGGCGACATGAAATCGATGTCACGGTGTGACGCCGGTGTCACACATCGTAAGGTGGCGAAAGTACGTGGTTTGCGTCTATCGGAGAGCCAAGGGCGGGATAGCGATGGCTGGATTTTCCGGCCGGCGGTTCCCGGGGTTCGACCTGGCGTGGCCGGTTTTTTGGTCTCTGGTGCCGCTCCGGCGTCTGTTTTCTTCTTGCCCGTTAATCTGGCACGGAAAGTGCTCGGATATTTCCACAGTTTTCGAATCGTCTGTCGTGCTCGTTTGGAGTAAGAGCGCGGAGTTGTTCCGAGTTTCTTTTCTCTCGGTGAAAGGATTGACCTGAGGTAGAGAGCGACATCGAACAATTCGTACGTGTAGTAGGGAAGATGGTGCAAGCCCATCGCTGCCCCGCAACTGTGAGCGGCGATCTTCGTTTCTCCTCTTCCGCCTTCTCTAAAGAGCCTGAGTGAGCGAAGATCACCGACGAGCCAGATACCTACCTGACCAGAGTGCTGTTGCTCCGAGGGGAGCGGCGCTCCAACCGGTATTCCCAGTGACGTGCCATGCGTTTTGTGACCAGGGCCGTATGCGATAGCCCCTCGGGAGGGGTTGGCGCAGTGGCGCCGTAGAGGGCTGGAACCCCGGAGCATTCGGCGCCCGAGGTGGACGGCCGCGCTGTCCTGGCGTTCAGGATGCTCAAAAGACAGCATGGGAGGCGTGTAGATGAATGCGAAAGAACGGGTGATGTGCGTGCTACAGGGTCAAAAGCCGGATCGAATGCCCTGCTTCGGGGCCAATTCGACGGTCACCTACTCCCAGATGGAGAAGGTGAAAGCGTTTTGGCCCCAAGGACACGAAGAGGGCGAGGCGATGGCCAGGCAGGCCCTTGCCGCCTATTCGATCGTCGGCTTCGATGCGGTACGGGTCCCCTTCGACCAGACCTTCGAGGCGCGGGCTCTTGGCTGCCGGATAAAATCCGGGGGGACCGAGGGAATACCGGGAATCGAACACCCCCCGCCATACAAGTTGGATGATACGCCCGAGTTCCCTTCGGATTTTCTTTCCAGGGGAGTCATTCCGGAGCTTCTCAAGGCGGTGGGGATTCTCAAAAAGGAGGTGGGAAACGAGGCGGTCGTGGTGGCCGGGATCATCGGGCCGTTTACAATCGCAGGTTCTCTACTGGACACGGTCCCGCTGCTCAAGGCCACTTTCAAGGCCCCGGACAAGATCCGGCCGTTTCTGGAAGTAACGACAAAGGCGGCTTCGGCTTTGGGCAGGGCTCTTGTCGAGGCCGGGGCCGACATCATTTCGTGCGAAGACATGACGGCCTCCCCGGAACTCATTGCGCCCAAGACCTATCGGGACCTCGAACTGGAATATCAGACACGGGTGTTCGAGTCCATCTCGGTTCCTACGATTTTGCACATCTGCGGCAACGTCGATGCCATCGTGGAGTGGATGGGAAAGACCGGGGCAAAAGTCCTGAGCCTCGAGCCAAAGGCCGATCCGGCGCTCGCACGCCAGAAGTGCGGGCCCGAGATCGTCTTGATGGGAGGAGTCGATACGGCGACCACGCTCTTTATGAAGGATGCCGAGACGGTGAAGCGGGCGTGTGAGGAGTCGATCGCAAAGGGCATCCAGATCCTTGCCCCCGGGTGCGCGGTCGCGCCCGGTACGCCCCCCGAAAACCTTTTGGCGATGGTGGAGGTGGCAAGCAGACATTAGGAACATTCAACCGTGTGCGATCCGCGGGTTTGCCGGATTCGCCTGATGGAAACCCAATGCAACCATTGCAAACAGAAGATGAGGAGCGCTGATTATGAAAACATTGCAAAGCTACGGGAACATCTTCAAGCGGTACGATCTGGACACCGAAAAGGCCGGAGTAGCCAGGGACGTATCAACGGATGCGGTGTTGCAGGAAATTGCACGATTCGTTGTAAACGGCGATGACGAGGGAATTTTGCCTGCCGTGCAAAGCGCGCTCAAAAGCAAATCGCCCCTGGAGGTGATAAACGGGGCGCTCATCGCGGGGATGAACGAGGTGAGTCGCCTGTGGGACGAGGGGTCCTACTTCCTGCCTCAGGTGATCCTTTCTTCCGATGCGATGAATGTGGGCATTGCCGAGTGTGAAAAGTCCATGGGAAAATCGATGGATAGAAAGGGCAAGGTGGTCACCCACACCGCCGAGGGAGACATTCACGATATCGGTCAGGTAATCGTTAACGCCCTTCTAAACGCCAATGGATTCGAGGTGATAAACCTCGGAGCCGATGTGCCGGTGGACAAGGTCGTTGAGGCGGTAAAGCAGCACAAGCCGGTGATGGTCACCGGAACGGCTCTCATGACCACTACGATGACCGCCTTCCCCAAAATCGCTCATCAGCTTCAAGCCGCAGGCATTCAGGTCCCCTTCGTTTGCGGAGGAGGAGCGGTTAGCGAAGAGTACGTGACGGGGTTCGAACTGGGAATTTGGGGAAAAGAGGCCAGCCAGGCGCCGGGCATGGCCGAAGATGCCCTGGCGGGCGAGAAGTGGGCGAGCATGCGTGAGAAATGGAACGGCTAGAGGCGGCGGTGCCGGGATGATCGTAGATATTGTCTTCGGGTTTCTGGGTTCGGGCAAAACCACGTTTATCTCCCGTGTCCTCAGGGAATGGGGCGATAGGGAAAAGATCGTGGTTCTTGTCAATGAGTTTGGCGAGGTGGGTATCGATGGCGCTCTTTTGGATCAACTCGGGGGCGAGGTCATAGAGATGCCGAGCGGATGCATCTGCTGCACCCTGCAGGCCGATTTCAGATCGCAGATGCTCGACATCACACAGACGATCCACCCCCAAAGAGTGATCATCGAACCCACCGGGGTGGCGACCATTGCGCAGATTCGAAACATCGTCGAGACCCAACTCTTCGAGAAGGCAATCGAGAGGATCAATTACGTGCTCATCTGTGACGCCACGGGTTTTATGGGCCTCTATAAGGCCAATCCCCAATTCGTTGAATCCCAGGTGAAAAACGCGCGCGTAGTCCTCTTAAACAAGTGTGACAGGGTGGACAAAAGAAGGACCGCGCTTACCCGCAATGCCATCTCATCGATCAATCCCGATGCGACGGTCATCAGTACCGAATTCGGGGCGGTCGACTGGGGCCAGTATCACCTGGCTTTGTCGGCGGCCCCGGATTTTGAAACCGTCCGGATCGGCCTCGACCACCTGCAGGATGCAGGCTCACAGGATGCGAGACCGGTTCACCTGCACGAGGAGGAGGATGCCCTGGGTTTTGAGTCTTTTGGTCTCGTCTACAGCGACCTCACCTTCGATGAAGCGGATTTGTCCCGTTTTTTCGAACAATTGAGCACCCCGGAGATGGGCGAGATCGTCAGGGCCAAGGGGCTGTTTCGTACTGAAAACAGGTCGATGCTCCTGGAACTGGCCTCGGGAGAATTTTCCTCACAGCCGGTGAGCCCTTGCGGCCAGAGCAGGATTTCGATCATCGGCAGGAAATTGAACCGAAAGGAGATCGGGACCGCCATTGAACGATGCATAGTCAAAGCGGAAGACACACGAAAGGACAATGGCGCCTCCATGTGAAGGTTATCCCTTCGGAGAGAGGAGTCGAGAAGATGGCGGAACAAACCAACAATAATGCAGCAAATCAGCCTATAGCCGATCCCTCGACCGTGGGATTGGCCGCGTTTGCCATCGCTCTTTTTACGCTGAGCTTTCTGAACGCGGGTGTCATCGGGCCAAAGGGAGTGAGCACAATGATTCCGCTGGCCCTCATTTCCGGCGTTATCCAGATAATCGTAGCCTTCTACGGCTTTCGGAAAAACGAACTGTTCACCGCGCTCGTGTTCGGGCTCTACGGCATGTTCTGGATCGTCTACAGCCTGATCAATCTGGGCGTAGCCCTCAAATGGTATGAGCTCGATGCGACGGCTCTTCTGTTTTTCATCATCGCCTATGCCATATTCAGTCTCTATGTGCTCGTTGCATCCTTTGCCACCAATGCAGCCGTGATCATCACGGTCTTTTTGCTCTTCGCCGTGTTCGTGCTGGTGTCCATCGGGCTGGCAGGGTTTCCGAGCTTTATCGCGGTGGCGGGCTATGTGGGAATCGCCGATGCTCTCATGGCTTTCTACGTCTCGGCGGCGGGTCTATTGGGCACGCTCTATGGCCGATCCGTCCTGCCGGTGTGAGCGCAGGAGCTGGTGTGCCATCCGGAAAGCTGAAACGCGTCGGGTGATTCGAACCCAAGTCCCCCTTTGGAAAAGGGGGATTTAGGGGGATTTTGCATGGCAAAAGAGGCCCGCACATCCAAGCCTGTGGTGCTGATTGTCGACGATCGGCGCCGCACCCTTCACTCTTTGCTGCGCTTCATCTCGCCGGGGGCCTTTTCGCCCGTGTGGGTCTCCGAGGAAGAGCAGGCGCTGGACCTGTTGCGAAAAAAGCCCCACGAAGATTGGATCGTCATAATCGATCTGAATTCGTCGGAAATGGGTGGAGGGGGATTCTTGCACAAGGCGAGGCGGATCGCCCCCGAGGCCGCGATTCTGGTCACCGGACCCCTGGGCCCCTTTTTGTATAAAGGGGGCTCTTTTTACGAGTTTTGCGGACCAACGCTGAAAGAGCAAATCGACACGATTCTCCACGAAATCAGTGATGGTGCTGTGAAAGGAAAAAAGAACCAAAAGCACCCGGAATGCAGGTTTACACGAAAGGAGCCAAGGGAGCGCTTTGGCGCGATAATCGGTCGAAGCCCGATTCTAAATGAGATCTATGAGCTGATCGAGAGCCTCAAAGGGTCTGGCGCTGCCGTTTTGATCCAGGGCGAAAGCGGTACGGGCAAAGAACTGGTCGCGAAAACGATTCATGAGACAAGCCTTCGCCGCACGGGACCCTTTGTGGCTCTCAACTGCGGCGCCATTCCCGCTGCCTTGATGGAAAGCGAGCTCTTCGGCCATGAGCGGGGAGCTTTTACGACGGCACTCTACAGGAGGAAAGGCAAGTTTGAGATCGCCTGCGGGGGCACTTTGTTTCTCGATGAAATCGGGGCCCTGGCCCCGGAGCTTCAGGTCGGACTGCTGCGTGTGCTCCAGGAAAAGGAGTTCCAGCGGGTGGGCGGAAACTCGACCTACAAAACCGATGTGCGGGTAATCGCTGCGACCAACCACGACCTGAAAAGAGCCGTGCAGCTCGATCAATTCCGAAAGGACCTCTACTACCGTCTCAATGTGGTCCCCCTATACCTTCCCCCCTTACGAGAGAGAAAAGACGATATCCCCTTGCTCCTGGAGCACTTTTTCAGAAAAACCGCCGGCGCGTTGCGTCGACCCGCTCCCGACGTGTGCGAGGACGCCCTGGAGGCACTCTTCAACTACGGCTATCCGGGAAATGTCCGGGAGCTGGCCAACATCGTCGAACGGCTCTTCGTCATGTGTCCTCCCGGCCCGGTCACCCTAGAGGATCTGCCCCCGGAGGTGCGGGAGACGGCGGGCTTTTCCAGCCGGGCCGCAGAACTGCTGAAGGAATTGCCGGAAGAAGGAGTCCCGCTTCACATGATGGAAAAACAGCTGATCCTCAAGACGCTCGAAAGGACCTCGGGAAACAAGTGCGATGCCGCCAGGATGCTTGGAATCACACGGCGCCTCCTCTACCTGCGCCTTGCTCAATATGGTCTTTCCCGGGCGGATGTGTAGCCCGATGTCACGGTAGAGGCGAGGGTGTCACCGCAGGTGACAGGGCGGCGGGGAAGGGAAGGGGGTGTCGCGAATAAAGTGTGTAATTGCCAATACATACAGAAACGTTTTCGGGCACGGAAGTGGCACACGGGTTGCTCTTCTGGAAACTCTAAAGACATCTTAAACCTTATCAGGAGGTCAACATGGCAAGACAACCTGTTACCCAGATGGCGTACAAAAGCGGCGCGGAAATGATGTTCGGGACAGCGAAAAAGCCGGTTACCACCAAGCGGGGCATCGTGATCGGCGGAGGATTTGTGCATCCGGAGGTGGTTCCCCATCCGCGGCCGGGAAGCGAAAAAACGATGAAGACGCTCATGCGCGAATATGAAAGGGCGAACGGGGACGCCCTGGAAAGAATGGTCATCGTGGGCCATCCCACCCTGCAGATCGAAAATGAGCACGTCTTCCAGATGACCCACAATCCGAAGTGGGGCGGAGAGATTGCGGCCCAGACCGCCAGGCAGATGGACGATTACCTCCAGAAGTACGGGCTCAAGGCAGCTTACCGCTCAACGCCCGCCGACCTGCGAAAACCCGACATGCACCACATGCGGGAAAGCGACTACACGCACGAAATCATCGAATCCTTCAAGGAAGTCTCCAAATATGCGGACATCGTTTCCATCGAGTCGATGGGTGGCAAGGAAATCTTCGACCACGCCATCATCCGAAACGATATCGGCGGGATCCTCTTCGGCATCGGAGTGCTGGGTTCGATCGACATGGAATGGATGTGGAACCAGATCGTCGCGATCGCCAAGCAGAATAACTGCATCCCGGGCGGCGACACGAACTGCTCCGAGGCCAACACCGCAATGTTTATGGCCGGCGGCATGACCTCCAAAGACGTTCCGCACGTGATCGCAGCGCTTTCCCGGGCGATTTCGGCTTCCAGGACCCTGGTTGCCTATGAATGCGGGGCAACGGGTCCCACCAAGGACTGCGCCTATGAAGATCCGATCATCAAGGCGATGACGGGCGTTCCCATTTCCTGTGAGGGCAAGGCCAGCGCCTGCGCTCACTCCGACCTTTGCAGCAACCTCATCATGGCCGTGACCGATCTTTGGAGCAACGAGGCCGTGGAATACCACGATATGTTCGGGGCCACCACGACGTCGGTATTTGCCGAGATCCTGGGCTATGACTGCGCGATTCTCAACTCGGCCATCGAATTGGGGCATCAGGAAGCGCTAAAAGAGGTGCTCGTCACCTCCGATATGTACCGCGACTCCCACAGCCTCATTCTTGCTCCCGACAACGCCTGGGAGATCGGGAATGCCATCGTGAAAGAGCGCAGCAAGGGTTTCTATCCAAGTGCCAAGGCCGCGGCTTTGAAGGCCGGCGAGATCATTCAGGGAGATCCCAAGATGAAACTCACCGGGATCGAAAAAACCGCCCTGGACAATGCGATGAACGATTTGCGAAAGCTTCCCGAAAAAGAGGGGGATTTCATCGATCAGTGCCTGAGCAAGTACAAGAATGTGAAGGGCTTCAATCCGAAATCGTACGGATTGTAGTTGGAGTTTGAAGCAACTTAAGTTATATTGACAATTAGGGGGGTAGGGTCGCGGATGGCTTTTCGCTGCCGCCGGTCTTTTACCCCCTTGCTTTTCGGTCCGTCCGCCGCGGGTTGCGGTGAGGTAGCTCTCTATGCATGTCAGCTCCAGTCGTTGGATCGGTCGCCATCCTCGTGTTTCCATGCTTTCTGCAGGGCACCCACCGGAGGAATGGAATGACAGGATTAGGAATTGCTCTGGATCTTGGCACAAGCGGTTTCAGGGGACAGGCGATAGAGTTGGATGCGGAGGGAAGAATCCTCTGCACGGCCGTCACTACCCGCCATCCCTTCCCCGGAGCCAATGTCATCGATCATCTTCATTTCGCCCTGGAGGTTGGAATCGAGAAGGCCAACCAGGTGATCGTGCACGCGGTGAACAGGGTGCTCGACAGCCTGCCGGTTGAAAAAGACCGGATCGTTCGACTGGCCGTATGCGGCAACCCGATTCAGCTGTCGCTATTTCAAGGAATCGAGATACGGGACCTGGCCTACGCCGGCAAACGCAAACTGGAAGCCCTCGGAGTCGTTCCTCCGAAAAGAAACGCCAGGATCATAAAGGCCCTGGAAATTCCGGGATTGGCTCTTCCCGCTCACACCGAGATCCTGATTCCTCCCGCGGTTCGCCATGAAATCGGGGCCGATGCCTTGGCCATGATGATCCGTACGGGAATGCTCGAAAAAGAAGAGATCTCCCTCGTAACCGATTACGGCACCAATGCGGAGATGGCCCTCATCGTGAAGGGGGTTGTCTACACGGGATCGACCGCAGCCGGACCTGCCCTGGAGGGCCAACAGATAGAAGACGGCATTCTGGCCCTTCCCGGCGCGATCTCCGATGTCGAGTTCGAACCCGACGGCGTTGCGGCCGAGGTTGCCAGGGGAAGTCCTGTCGGCGATGACAGGCCGCTCAAGGGAAGGCTCAAGACCTATGTGCTCGACCACGAGATGATGCCTCGCCGGGGGGATACGGTAGACCCCGATTCGGGCAGGGTGAGCGAAACGGGCGAATTGAGAGCGGTCGGGATCACCGGGACGGGCGTGGTGGCCCTTCTCAGCCAGGGCTTCAAGGCCAGACTCATCCGAATTCCTCGCATCAACACCCTGGACATGGAAATTCACCTGCCCGACGAGCTCAAATTCACCGAAAAGGACCTGCTCGAGGCGGGAAAGGCGATCGGCGCCGTTCGGGCAGGGCACGTGACCTTGTGCAACGAGGCGGGCATCCGGTTGGAGGACATTGAAGTCGCCTACATGTGCGGCGCCTCGGGCACTTATGTCGATGCGCTGAAGGCCCTCGAGGTCGGGATGGTCCCGGCGCGGGTGAAAAAGATCTGCCAGGTGGGAAACACCTCGCTGGCCATGGCCGGAGAAGTGGTAAAAGACGTTGGTAATCTTTGGAAAATGCAGGCCATCGCCGATACTCTGCGCCAGAATCATTGCATGTTCGCAGAATCCAAAGTTTTTGAAAAAGTCTACATCCTCGAGCTCTCCTACTGGACCGAAGGGATGCCCCGCGAGCAGTACCAAAAGTTTCTGACCAAATATGGACTGCCGACACTGGTGGAAGCAGGAGAGCCTCCCGAAGTCATAAAAACCGTCGAAAGGGATATCCCCGATTTGGGTGTGATGGGCCTCAGGATCATTCCGGATATCGGGGAGAAAAAGACGATCGCTTTTGAAGGATGCCTTGGCGACGCCAAGTGCGTGTTGGAATGTCCGGAGAAGGCTTTGCAGATGAAACGAAGGGGAGATGTTTACGAGATTACCCTCGATATGGCTTTGTGCAACGGTGTGGCCTGCAGGAGATGCGAAAGAGCCTGCGAGACAAAGGGATTTGATCTCATCGCCCTTCTCACCTGTTAGTGCTGCCGTGAAAGGGGAGAGGTGATGCTGGAGAGGCAAAAGGTGGACGAATTGATCCTGGAGTCCCTGATGCGGGTCGAGGGATTAGTGGAGGCGAAGGCGCTCAAGGATGTGGACCGTGAAAGAATCATCGAGCTCGAGCAGGAAGCCGAAGCCAAATCTCTCATGGGACTGGGGAAAGTAATCAATGCCGGAATTTGTCAGGTGCTCGAAAGTGACTGGGTCTATGTCGCGCTGACGAATATGGACTTTGACTGGAGGGGAGAACCCAACCTGCTCCTGAAAAAGGGAGAGGAAGTAGTGGGGGAGGAGGTCACCGATGAACAGGTGATCTCCGAGCTTTCGGGCAGAAAGAATGTATGGTTCATGCACAAAAACTTTGTCGTGTATAGAGACAGAATCAGCTTCCCCCGGGATATCATGGAAAAAATTTGCCATTTCGAAATACCGGGCCATTCCCCGGATTGGTGTGATGCAAACAGGGACGAGCTCGACTTTGACTGCATCGTCTACGGCTCCCCTTCGGTTCCCGGCGATATGTTTTTGAAAAACACGTACTTTGGTGGAACGGACGATAAAGGACTCGGAACGGTACTGATTGGAGTAAAATTATAGG
Source organism: Syntrophobacteraceae bacterium (assembly GCA_049964955.1). Taxonomy (GTDB): domain Bacteria; phylum Desulfobacterota; class Syntrophobacteria; order Syntrophobacterales; family Syntrophobacteraceae; genus SbD1. Next base: position 1,677 of record JBMFWU010000040.1, on the reverse strand, counting down.
ATCGGTGAGAAGATGTGGCTGGAGATTTTCAATCGACTGGACCAAGGCATTCTGATCTGTGATGAGACGGATTGCGTGCGCTACGCCAACGAAGCCGCGGTGAGGCTTACAGGACTGCCTGCCAGTGAGCTTATCGGAAAAACGGCGATGGGATCTTTGCCGCAAGGGGGCCCGAGCGGCCCCGGAGAGGAAACGCCTTGTATCGAGCACACAGCTTCCTCAATCAGGGATGCGAATGGGGAAGTAATTGCAAAGCTACATCTCATCGAGGACAGGACATTTCAGGTACGCTTGGAAGATAGTCTCAGGCAGACGGAAGATAAATATCGACTTCTTTTCGATGGCTCAAAGGATATGATTTTCACCCACACGAAAGGGGGCATATTTAAAGATGTAAATCAGGCCTGTGTCGATACGCTCGGCTATGACAGCAAGGAAGAACTGCTCTCTCTTGCATCGGTGGAAAGGATCTATATCAACCCGGTGCATAGAAAGGTGTTTCAGGAGCAAATCGATAGCTTTGGATTTGTGAAAGACTTTGAGATCGGTCTCAAAAAGCGGGACGGGACCTGCCTCTACTGCCTGGGAAGCGGCCACGCGGTAAGGGGTGCCGACGGCAGGATCACCGGCTATGAGGCAATTCTTAAAGATATCACGGCGCGTATGGACGGTGTGCGGAACCTGCATCATCAGAATCGGGAATTATCGCTTCTGCACTCCATCGCGATGAAAATGAATGTCACACAGAATCTGGAAGAAATCCTGGAGCTGGCGCTGGACAAGGTGCTGGAAGTGCTAAGCCTGGGTTCCGGAGCCGTAATTTTGATCGACGAAGAAAGGTCCGCTTTTCTCCTCAAAGCGCAGAAGGGATTGTTCCAGGGTCTTCCGGGAGATCCTGCTCTGACGCTCTACGACCAGGCCCTCATGCAGTCGCTGCTCGAGCGCAACCGCTTCTTGAAGCCCCAGCGGACCTTCCCGCCGTTCAAGGCCAGCCTGGAGGTCGGCGGGCATGGCGAAAGAATCGAGCTTCTCTGCTTTCTCATCACGGCCAAAGAAACGGCATCGGGTTTCCTTGCCCTCCAACTTGCCCCCAACCGGCAACTCTCCTACCGGGATTATCAGATGCTCGGTTCTTTGGGAAATTTTCTGGGGAGCGCGATCGATAATGCCTGCCTGAGCCGAACGGTCGGTCAGCATCGAGAGGAACTGAGAAAGCTCACCGCCCGGTTATTTACCTCTCAGGAAGAGGAGCGAAAAAGGATTGCTCGTGAATTACACGACATGACAGGGCAAGCTCTTACGGGTATCAGCTTCGCTCTGGATACGATTGTGAAGGCCCTCCGCCCTCAGGCGGATCCTGTAGAAGAGCAGCTCCTTGAGATCAAAAAGCAGATCAACCACACCTACCAGGAAATACGGCGCATCTCCCACAGACTGCACCCGGCGATATTGAGCGAACTCGGCCTCGAACCGGCGTTGGAGTCCTGTTTTGAACGCATTTCCAGATACACTCCCCTGGAGATCGACTTCAGGATGGTGGGATTTCAAAATCGCATGGATCCGCGGATCGAGACCATCCTGTACCGGATTTCCCAGGAAGCCATCAATAATACCATTAAGCATTCTCAAGCCAAACATTTCAAACTCTCGATCATCAAAAGCTATCCCAATATCATT
>JBMFWU010000039.1:32095-35623 GCA_049964955.1 Syntrophobacteraceae bacterium | reverse complement strand
CTGCTCCCCCCTTTGCAAAGCGGACCAGATACTCCCCCCTTTGCAAAAGGGGGGGGCGGGGGGGATTTTAAAGGTGTATGCATCCGAAATAGTAGCCAAATCCCCCTAAATCCCCCTTTTCCAAAGGGGGACTTTGGTTCGAATCATCCGGAAACTCACCCTGACGCGCCGACCAGATCGGAAACTCAACCCAATGCGTTGACGGGACCGGCTGCTCCCCCCTTTGCAAAGCGGACCAGATACTCCCCCCTTTGCAAAAGGGGGGGCGGGGGGGATTTTAAAGGCGTATACATCCGATTTATTTGTTAAATCTCCCTAAATCCCCCTTTGTCAAAGGGGGGCTTGGGCCAAATCATCCGGCGCGTTCCAGGGTTTCCCAACTATTAATCGATCTTTTTAAAGAATTCCTTGCCCACGCCGCAATTCGGGCAAAACCACGAATCGGGAAGCGCATCGAAAGCAGTCCCGGGGTTTTCGACAGCCGGATCGTATATATAACCGCAAACCGAACATTCCCATTTTTCCACGGTATCCCCCTTCCCTTGCGAAAGTGAATTTCAAATCCCTATCACTCCAGTCCGCACGCGCGCAAAAGCGGTCCCTTGCCCTCACGGGCGAGGATCACGCCAAGCCTTTGATTTCTGGTCTGGGGCCGTGAGGACACGCCGCGATAATACTTGAGAATTTTCTCCATTATTTCAAGCGCCCGGTCGCTATCGAGGTTTCTCGCGATGATTTCCCCAAGCCTCGGGTCCTTGCCTCCGGCGCCCCCAACCATGATGATCCAGCCGCCGGGAAGACCGATGAGGCCGATATCCTTGATGGCCGGCTCCACGCAGGAGTTGTAGCAGCCGGCAACGCCGATCTTCACCTTGGAGGTTATCTTGGGAACCGGGTAGAACCGTTCCCAAACCTTTTGGGCAAATGCGAGGGTGTCCTGCTGGCCGCGCGCGCAGAAACCGTTGCCGGGGCAGACCTTGATGTATTGCTGACAGAGCGCCCCGCCCTGACGGGGCGTTACGCCGAGCGACTCATAGGCGGCATCGATGTCTTCTTCCTCGATGCCAAGGAGCACCAGGCGCTGGGCGCCGGTGACCTTGAGATGCTTTACGCCGAACCTTTCCGCCGTATCCGCAATGCGGCGGGCGGTCGCCACGTCCATCACGCCGTTCGGCAAAGGGGCGACAATCGCGTAAGTCTTCTGGTCTCTTTGGAGAATAGCGGCTTTGCTCAAAATGTCGTCTTTACCCATACTCGACATCCTCAAAAGGAGTGGGCACAGTGTGAACCCCGGAAAGGTTTATCCGATGGATACCGCCTTTTTGAACTCATCGAACCCGATCTTGTCGATAACAGCCCCCATGCGCATTTTGTTGGCCCAGGTGCAGGATTCGAAAAAATCGACGATGCGGGCTACAGCCTCAAGCGCTTGTCCGTCATCGAGTCCTTCGGCCAGAAGCTGTCCGAACCTCGGCTTTGCGCCGCCGTTGCCGCCTGCGGTAAGTATCCAGCCTTCGGGCGCCCCTCTCAGGCCTATTTCCTTGGTGAGCGGGGCGGCGCAGGAGTATTCGCATCCCGCGACCCCGATCTTGAATTTTGCGGGAAGCGAATATCCGTGATAGAGTTCGTCCAGTTTGAACCCCATTCCCATGGCATCCTGCCTGCCGTGCCGGCAGTAGGTCGTCCCCGGGCAAAATTTGACCATCCGAACGCACAGCCCGATCACATGGCCTATTTTCATGTCGATCCGGCCCCATACGTCGGGCACGTCTTCCTGCTTTACGCCTATGATGGCTATGCGCTGCCCGGACGTCAGCTTCATGACCGGGGCCTCGAATTTTTCGGCGGCCTCGACAAGTTTTCGGAATTGGGCCACTTCGATGAATCCCCCCGGTATATGCGGGGCGATCGCATAGTCTTCCCCGTCTCTTTGCAGGACGGCGCCTTTTTCCGGAATATCGGCTTTCATGGAACCATCCTCCCGGTTAATTTTCGGCCAGGGCTTCACCTGCTGTCCGGGCGATCGCCTGCCGCGCGTAGTCCCGGAACTCCTCCTCGCTGTCTGCAACGATGGCCAGTGTATCTCCCACATCCACCTTCACATCGACATCTATCAATTGAAACAAGAGGCCGGAAGCCGGCGAGACCATCTCCACGGCAGCCTTCCTCGTGTCCAGGACGAGCACCGTTTCGCCATCGGCTACGAATTCCCCGTTTTTCTTCAGCCACTGCTGGATAACGATTTTTCTGCTCTTTTTGGGGACGCGGGTGTGCAGGCCCAGAATGTAGCGTGGCACCTGAATCGGCGTAATCATGACGGGAATCTCTCCTCCATGGTTCGGGTAACTGTCAGCCTGCGGCGTCCGGGGCGCTGCCTCCCAGGGCCTCTCTCACCAGCCGCGGTATCTGGTCGGCGTTTCGGATGAGTTTGAGGTACGTCTCCCTGGATATTTCCTCGCATGTCAGCGCTCCGGTGGGGCACACTTTCGCGCACGTCGGGTCGCCGTCGCAAAGATCGCATTTGAGGACTTTCCCCGTCGCCTGGTCTAGAAAAGTCGCGCCGAAGGGGCAGGCAAACACACAGCTCATGCATCCGATGCAGCGACTCGCGTCAACCTCCATGGCACCCGTGGAATAGTTGCGATACGTCGCGTGCTGCGGGCAGGCCAGTTCGCAGGCCGGCTCCTCGCACCTCATGCAGCTGATGGGCACAAAGATTCCTTCCTGCTCCCATTTGACAACGTGGACCCTTCCCCTGGACGGAGCGCAGAGCGATTCGTGCTTGAGCGAGCAGTATGTTTCGCAGGAACGGCATCCTGAGCATTTTTCGGCGTCGATAATCACTGTTTTGAACATTGCATTCTCCTTGGATCAGAAGGGCACGAGGCTCCGCTCCATGCTATTCTTCGCCTCTTCCCACGATTCTTCGCGGGCCATGGCTTCTTCGGACGCTTTTTGAGTCAGAATAGACCGCAGGGAATTGTTTTGAGAGGCCGCATCCAGGATGGTCACCTCTTCAACAAGACCGCGCTCGTCCACTTCGTAACGGTGGAAGACGAAGCCTTCGGGGGCTTCAAAGGCGGCCAGCCCGCTACGACCCGGATCGGTTCCAACCACTCTGATTTCTGCCCCGGAAAGGCTTTCCTGCGAGAAAAGATTTTCTGCCTCCTCGGCTGAGCCGATCAGTTCCACAATCATCGACCAGTATCCGGCGATAGCGTTAAAGAGCGGCGGAGGGCCGAGAAAACTTACGAGGCGCTGTCTTTCTTCTTCGGCCAGGGGAGTATCAAAGGGGCGGCAGCGATTCAGCCGGGCGAGGGGACCGACGAAGAAAAGGCCCTCGGTTCTTGCTGAAACGGGTCCTTCCCAACTCTTTGCCCGCTCGTGCACAAACGGCAGATAGGTCCAGGGTTCGCGGATGATTTCCAGGAACTCGGGTACCCGTTCCGGCGCAAATCTTCCCGATTCGGCGCCCGAGGGGTCGGTAGCCACAACGACGTTTTCCGCCTCGCTGAACGCGATCGAACT
>JBMFWU010000039.1:30937-32085 GCA_049964955.1 Syntrophobacteraceae bacterium | reverse complement strand
CGAACTCATGGGATCGAAGAAAAGATTCGTCGTCGCATGGGATCCGTTGCCAATGACTTTTTCCGCGAAGATGTCCCGCAACCGCAAGGCGTACGGAAGGCAGGTCTGGACGATTTCTTGGAGGCGCAGATAATGGACTTCCTTTACGGGGCGGCTGACGCCACCCGCAATGGCTGTCACCGGATGGGGATAGCGGCCGCCGAGTATGGAGGCGGCCTCCTTGAAGAGCGCAAGCCCCGCCATGATCTCATCGGCCGTCCGGCGCGGAAGAGATGGAATCTTTCGTCGCGCGTTTTCGCCGTATCCGGGGAGATTTTCCGGAGAGGCGAGAAGAAACAGCAGCTTTTCCGAATGGTGAATGAAAGTGAGTATCTCCGAGAGCGCCTTGCGGATATTTTTAGCCGCGGGCGGAGCGGTTATTCCGAAAAGGTTGTCGAGGGCCTTTGCCGAGGCAATATGATGGGAGGGCGAAAGGATCGAAAGAATTCGCGGCAGCTCTTCTGCGGGCCGCCCCTGGCACATCGCCCCGATATCGCGTGGGGCGGTGACCTGGTAGTAGGACCTCAGGCCTTCGCCGTTTTGGCTGATCGAGATTCTGGAAGGCTCTTCGAGCCATCTCAAAGGACCGATGATTGTGGTCGCCATCTAATTTCCTTCATAGCGGGCGTTGTGCCCGGATTCTTGCCGCTACGCGCCGGCGCCCCCTTCGGCTGTCTCCGATTCCCGGCCGGCCTCCGGTTTCGATGCGGAGGGGCGGAGCAGAGCGCACTCGGCGGGCGCCGTGTACCGATAGAAGGCGCCGGCCAAATCGACAAACATTTCGGCAATTTTTTCCATTTCTCCGGCGTCGGTCGTATCGAAGGTGGAACCGATCGCGGAAACCATCTTTGCGCCGGCATCGTATATGGCTTCGGCCTTTCCAAAGCAGCCTCTGCACGCAACACCGGCTCCGGTGCAAAGGCCGCCGCAGCCTTCCCGGGTGGCGATTCCCTGGCAAAGAAGGCCCTGTTCGAGAAGACACCGCAAGGGATCGGGTTCGAACCGGTCGATGCGCTGAAGCGAAGTAAAGGATTTTTCTTCCTTTAACCTGCCGCAACTGGCGCAGACGGCCCTTTCTCCGGCAAATACACTTCCCGCCGGCGGCAAGA
>JBMFWU010000039.1:2742-30837 GCA_049964955.1 Syntrophobacteraceae bacterium | reverse complement strand
GAGCCGAGCAGGTAGGGCCAGAATACAAAGCGGGCCAGACGCCCCGGCGAATTCACCTGGAAGCCGATATCCAGAATGGTGTTTTCACATCCTCTGCAGCCGGTGGCGGCGTAGACGGCCACTCTTTTTGTTTCCACTTCGAGCAACTCCTTCCTCCGGTCGATAAGCCGAGAATCAGGCGCCTTGCGCCAGACGGATCGGTCCGGCCGGCCCTCTCAGGGGGCCGAGCGCGCGGATCTGTTCGCTCATCTCGTTTATGACCTTCGCGTATTTGTGCGGTTCGGAGGCCGCGATCCACTCGAGCCTGAAACGCTTTTCATCGACTCCGAGTTCCTCCAGCAGCTTTCGAAGAAGGAACGAACGACGCAGTGCCTTGATATTTCCCGCTATGTAGTGACAGTCTCCGGGGTGGCAGCCGGCTACCAGAACGCCGTCGGCGCCCTGGGCAAATGCCTTCATCACATAGCTCGGGTCTACCATTCCGGAGCAGAAAACCCGGACCGTTCTCGTGTTGGTTTTCTGAGGCAGCCGTGAGACTCCCGCGGCGTCGGCGGCCACGTAAGAGCACCAGTTGCAAAGGAAAGTTATGATCCTGGGTTCGAAAGGATTCATCCGAGTATTCCTTCGATCTGCGCAAAAATCTGATCGGGCGTATAGTGGTTTACGGCTATGGCGGCAACGGGGCATGCGGCGGCACAGGTGCCGCATCCCTGGCAGACGGCCTGGTTGACGACGGCGTGTTTTCCTTCGACGCTAAAGGAAATCGCCTGATAGGCGCACAGATGTTCGCAGGTCCTGCAGCCGGTGCAGCGTTCCGCAAGCACGCCTGCCACGGTGGGTTCGACTTCCACCTGCCCGACGCTGAAAAGTGCGAGCGCTTCAGCGGCCGCCGCTCCGCCCTGCGCGACCGATTCGGGAATGTCCTTTGGTCCCTGGGCCGCGCCGGCAAGATAGATCCCCGCCAGGCTGGTTTCCACCGGTCCGAGCTTCGGATGCAGTTCGATGAAGAAGCCGTTCTTGTCGGTTGAAAGATTGAGCGCCCTCGCCACATTCATGTAATCGTTTCGAGCGGTGAGCCCGGTGGCAAGAACCACCATGTCCGCTTCGATTTCGACGGGGCCGCCGGCCAGGCTGTTTTCCCCGCGCACCTTCAGGCGGCCTCCTTCCCGAAAGACCCTGGCAACCCGGCCCCGGATATACTGGGCGCCTTCTTCCTCGATCGCGCGGCGCAGGAACTCTTCATAGCCTTTGCCGCCCGTGCGGTTGTCGATGTAGAAGACGTAGGCCTGTCCTTCATGATTGAAGTGCTTGAAAATGCTCAGCTGCTTGGCGCTGATCATGCAACAGACCTTCGAGCAGTATTCGGCGCCGCGCGCGCGGTCCCGCGAACCCACGCATTGGATGAATACGACGCTTTGGGGGGTCTTACCGTCGCTTGGCCGCACGAGCTTTCCTCCGGTCGGCCCCGAAGCGTTGCACAGCCGTTCGAACTGGAGATTGGTGATTACGTCGGGATACTTTCCATAGCCGTATTCGGGAAACTTTTTGGCATCGAAAATATCGATGCCGGTTGCGACCACGATGGCCCCGACGTCGAGGGATCTGATGCGATCCCGTTCGGTAAGGTCGATTGCCTGCGGGCCGCAGTGCGAGGCGCATTCGCCGCACTGGCAGCAGAGCCCGCAGCTGAGACACCGTTTTCCTTCCAACTGTACCTGTTTGGCCGAAAGCCCCAGTTCCACTTCGTCAAAGGAGCCCATGCGAACCGAGGGCGAAAGCATCGGCATACGTTGCCGCTCGATCGGGCGGACCCTTGAGCGTTCTTCTTCGCTCAGTGCTTTTTCGACCGGCTTTTCAGCGGTTTTTACTTCATGCAGAAGCCCGTGCTGCAGGTAGTCGTGGATACCGACCGCGGCGAGCCGCCCCTGCGCGACCGCTTCGACGAAGGTGGCCGGCCCCAGGACCGCGTCGCCTCCCGCGAAAACATCGGCGACTCCGGTTCGGAATGTGTCTTTATCGACGACAAAGGTCCCGCGCCTGGTAGTGTCGAAGGACTCTTCCGCGCACAATCCCCCGAGGTCCGGTTCCTGGCCGATTGCCGGAATGACTGCGTCGACCTCGATTACGAACTCGCTTCCCTCGATCGGAACAGGCCTTCGCCTTCCGCTTGCGTCCGGTTCCCCTAGACGCGCCCGGATGCACTCAAGCCCGGTAACACGTCCGTCCGTCCCCACGATGCGTTTGGGAACCGTCAAATAGTGGATTTCGATGCCCTCCTGCTCCGCATGATGAATTTCCTCCTCGTGCGCGGGCATTTCCTCGCGGGTGCGCCGATAGGCGATGTGCACCTTCGAACACCCCAACCGCAGGGCAGATCTGGCAGCGTCGATCGCGACGTTTCCACCGCCGATTACAACCACACGGTCTGCGGGGGCTTTGCGGTTTCCAAGCCCGAGGTCCCGAAGAAACGTGACGCCGTCCAAAACGGGTTGAAAGTCCTTTTCCCCTTCGATTCCAAGCATGTACCCTCTGTGGGCGCCGATCCCGAGGAAAAAGGCGCGGTAGCCTTCCCCGCGCAGCTGATTGAGGGTAAGGTCTTTACCGATTTCCACTCCCGTTCGTATTTCGACTCCCAGCCGGGTAAGCCGTTCGATTTCCAGATTCAGCACCTTTTTGGGGAGGCGATATTCGGGAATCCCCACGGCCAGCATGCCGCCGGCAATCGGGAGCTTTTCGAAAATCGTGACGGGATAGCCTTCCAAGGCCAGGTAATAGGCGGCTGAAAGGCCGGCGGGGCCACCTCCTATGACCGCTATTCTTTCCTCCCGGCGTGGTTTTGCGGCCGGCGGATCATCAGTGCCGGTTGCGGTTTCCAGATCACCGAGAAATCGTTTCGTGTGGCAGATGGCCAGGGGCGCGTCCACCTGGCCGCGCTTGCAGGCGCTTTCGCACAACCGGTTGCAGATCCTTCCGCATATCGAGGCGAAGGGCATTCGCTGCCGGACCAGGGCGAGGGCTTCTGTAAATTTTCCTTCCCCGGCAAGGGTCATGTAGCCCTGAGCGTTTACGCCCGCCGGGCACGCGGCCTGACAGGGCGGGGTGCCGGCGCGGATGATGGAATAGGTGTTGGGAATGGCCTGCGGAAAGGGGCGGCTTACGGGATGGCGCGCCGCAAGCCCGACTTCGAAACCGCTCGAAATGTTTACCGGACAAACCTTCTGGCAATCGCCGCACCCGGTGCATTTATCCAGACGCACGTACCGGGGTTTTTGGAGCACGCGGACCGAGAAATTGCCGACAAACCCCGAAACGTCCAGGACTTCGGACTTGGTGAGTATTTCTATATTGGGGTGACGTCCGGCTTCGCTGGTTTTGGGGGTGAGCGTGCACCCGGCGCAGTCGAGCGTCGGAAACGTCTTGTCGAACTGGGCCATGCGGCCCCCGATGATTTCGTCCTTTTCGACCAGATAGACTTTGTAGCCTGCTGTGGCGATTTTGAGCGCGGCGGTGATGCCCGCGATCCCGCCTCCCACCACCATGGCCGATCGATTGACCGAGCACCGGGACCCCTGGAGCGGCTGGTGGTGCACGACCCTGGCTATCGCGCCCATGACCAGGCTCTTGGCTTTCGTGGTGGCCAATTCGTCGTTTTCGGACACCCACGAGCAATGTTCGCGAATATTCACCATCTCGAACATGTACTGATTCATTCCGGCCATGGATACGGCGTTTCTGAAAGTGGGCTCATGCATCTTGGGCGAACAGGAAGCCTCGACGACGTGGTCCAGGCCGAATTCGGCGATGTCGTCGCGGATCATCTTCTGCCCGGGCTCCGAGCACATATACTTGTAGTGCCTGCACACGACGACTTCGGCGCTCTCCTCGCCGATCTGCCCGGCGATGCGCTCCACATCGACCTTACCGGCGATATTGGTGCCGCAGTGGCAGAGATAGACTCCAATCCTCTTCATGAAATCATCCTTTGTACCTTCGGAGAACGGGCTGCGGGTTTACCAGGTGATGATTGAGGCCCAGTGGTTTGGCCTCGATTCCGAACGCCACCCCCATGAGCTGTGTCAGGTAAACGATCGGGACCCTGTATTTGGTCCCATAGAGCCTGCCGATTTCCTGCTGGCGCATGTCGAGGTTCGCCTGGCAGAGTTGGCAGACGACAACTATTGCATCGGCGCCCTGAAAGGCGGCTTCTCGAACCAGGCGGCCGCTCAGTTCCACCACTTTTTGCGTCTTGCTGAGAGCAAGGCCCGAGCCGCAGCACTCGGTCTTGAAATCCCAGTCGAGCACCTCGGCCCCCAGCGCGGCGAGAATCTCATCCATCGAAACGGGGTTTTCGGGATCGTCAAAGGAGGTGACATTCCGGGGCTTTAACAGGTAACAGCCGTAGTAGGGGAGCACCTTCAAGCCGCTTAAGGGCTTTACGACCTTCGATTCTATTTTTCTAAGCCCCACCCGATTGTGAAAGAAGTCCAGAATGTTACGGACGTTCAAGTCGTTTGTGACAACCGCTCCGACAGCCGATTCCACCGTTGCCCGCAAGGAGGAGTCGGCCTTCAGTTCCTGTTGGGCGCTCAACAGGCGGCGATAGCAAAAGGGACACGGAACGAGCAGGTCGCGGAAGAGTTCTTTTGCCGTGAGGGCCAGGTTGTTTGCGGCAAGAGAGACCGATAAGAGCCGGTCCATTTTGAGGGCGGGGGAGGAACCGCAACACGACCAGCCGGACGGTTCATGCAGATCGACGTCGAGGAGGCGGCAAACGCTCCTGGTGGAACGATCGTAGGGCTTTGCGGTCGATTCCAGGGAACACCCCGGATAATAGCTGGCATCCATAACGCTACTCTTCCCCTTTTTCCCGCAGGACCTGTTGGAATATGTGGTCTGCCCGGGCGCGCGCCGGTTTTTTTCCCGGCAGCAGATCCTTCGGTGAGATCGCTCCCCGGAGCATCAGCCTCAAGCCTTTCCCCGCATCCTTGAAAGGCTTTCTCGTCTGCAGGTTGAAAAGCATCGCCGTCTGGAGTTCCTCGACTCGTCCGTGCTCACGGACCGATTTGAGAAATAGTTCTTCAAATCGATGAATGTCGGGTTCACACGGCGTGACATTTTCTCTTTCGGCCATTTCACACAGCACGGTAGCCACCTGGTAGATGTTGATTTCGACCGGGCAGCGCGTGGCGCAGGTCCCGCAACTGACGCAGTACCACCACGTGGGATCGCCGAGGGCCTCTTCCTTCATTCCCGCAAGAATTTCGGCGATCAGCTTTCTCGGCCCGCCCACTTCGTTTGATGTGATGGGACATCCGCCGCTGCACTTGCCGCACTGCAGACACTCGAGCAAGTTCTGTCCGCTTTTACGGATCACCTGGTCTAGAAACTGCCTCTCCGAAGAGGTCCCTTTCAGAGTCAACATTTCGTATTTCCTGTGTTTTGCGCCGATGCGCAAGGAGGGCTCGAAAACCGCCAATTACCCGCTCGTTTCATTTCCCAAAACCCGATTTGCGACTCGGGTCGCTTCCTTTTGCCTTTTCTCCTGGACCACCCGCGCCGGGGAGCCGAAGAGGAGCGCTCCGGTCGGGCACCTGAGCGCGCATACCGGCCACAATCCGCTATCGACCCTGTCTTTGCACCCGTCGCATTTGGCGATCTTGCCGATTTCGGGATTGAGATGAGGGATGCCGAAGGGACAGGCAACCGCGCAGGCCTGACACCCGATACACAGTTCAAGATCGGAAAAGACGATGCCGTCTTCTCTTTTCTGCATCGCGCCACAAAGGCAGGCAGCCACGCAGGCCGGCGTTTCACAGTGAGCGCATGTCACCGGCTGGAAAGTTGCGACAAGGCGGCCGTCACGTTCCAGCGGTCCGATCGTGATCGTCCGGATCGGATGGGTCTGCGGGGGCAGATCGTGTTCCAGTTTGCAGGCGGTCTCGCATGCAAAACAGCCTATGCATCGCGAAGAATCGGACAGCAGGGCTTTCCCGCGCTTTTCCATTTTCTTGTTCTGGTTCATCGCAAAAACTCTTTCAAAATCCGGTGGGCTTCCTCGCGGGGCCGACCCTTTTTGCAGATTACCGCCAAATTGCTTCCGAGCCTGCGCGCCGACCAGATGAGAGACCGGGGAACCATTCGCGTCAACCATGCCGAAGCCTCGATGGTTTCACCGGGTGCGTGGATCAGTACGCGGTCTCCGGTTTCGATCCCCAGTGCCCTGGCCGTCTCCGGATGGATGTGAACCGCCTCGGCATCCTCCAGTTCCCGGGTAAGAGCCCGGAAGTTATCCGCGTTGCCGGATCGGGAAATGATTCGGGTTGTCTGGCAAATAAGCGGGAAGAGTTCCCGATCTTCTGGTTTGAAAAGGGGCACGAGTTCGGGAGGCGGGACAAAGGCTTCGATTTTCCCCGGGCCGGTCGCAAATGCGGCCGGATCTACGGGCCAGAAGAAAGGCCTCTGTCCGTCATTTTCGATTATCCGTTCGATCCCGCATCCGGCTGTGTAGGGCGACTGGTCGAGAAGCCAGCCGTAGAAGGCGCGGGGATCGGCCACACCATCGTCGGTTTTCCAGGGAAAATAGGTTTTCCATTCGCCGTGAAGATCGTCTGCCATGCGCTGCGCAAGAGAAGTCCAAAAATCGAGTCCCGTGCGGTGATGCGGCGCGGGCTCGAGTATTCTGTTCGCCCACCGGATCTCGCGATCGTTGGTAAAGACCGGCGCCTCGCGTTCCGGCCAAAGTGTTGCGGGAATCACAACATGGGCAAGATTCATCGTTTCGTTCGCAAAAGCCCCGAAATGGATGGCGAGTTCGGCGTCTTTGGCGACCTCACGCATTGAGGGCATATGATCATAGAACCAGTTTCCCGAGCTGATGAGCGCCTTGACGGGATTTTCCGGGCCTAGGGGAACTTCTGCGGCTTCGTCGATATCGCTGAAGGGGCGAAACGGCGGAAGCCCTCCGTCCAGCGGATACCAGCCCCCGCCCTGCATCACGTCCCGGTTGCACGCCTGTGCCACGGTGCGCCAGATATCGGAATTTTGCCGGCCCGATGGCCGTTTCCCGGTAATAACCGTCACGGGTCCTTTGGCGGCAAGGTGTCGGGCGACTTCTTTGACCTTGTCGGCCCCCAGGCCGGTCATCGTTTCCAACTCTTCGTAGGCGAGCGATTCAAAGGCCGCCTTCCATTTGTCGAATCGATCGAAGCGAGTTTGCGCCGACTCCAGGGCGTGGGGGTCTTCTTCGAGCAGTGCCTTCATCAAAGCCATTCCGAATCTGTTGCCGCTCTCCGGTCGTATGAGGTGGGTCACATCGGCTTTACTCATCGTGGGAGTAAATCTGCTGTCCAGGGCGATGATTTCAGCGCCCTTTTCCCGGGCATCGAGGAGGTGGCCGAAGGCCACGGAATGCGTCGTCGCAAGGTCTGCTTCCACGAGAAGAATGCACGCGCTCTTGCCCCAGTCGGTGCAGCGCGGCGCGGAGGGGAGCACCGGCTTTGGTCCGGTCGATATTCCCCGCGTCGCGTAAAGGGGATGGTACACCTCGGCTGTGCCCCAGAGCCGCCCGAAGCGCATGGCCCCTATGAAGAAATCAAGGCCCGCTTCCGGGTCGCACCCGATCGCAAGGGACCCGGGTCCGCACCTGGCCCTTACTTTGCGCAGCCTTTCGGCAAGCATATCGAGGGATTTGTCCCAATCGTTTTCGGATTGGAAAGGTTCGTTAACGCTATCGCGCCGCAGGAGGCTACCGATGCGTTCGGGGTGGTCCAGGCACTGGTGGAACGCAATGCCTCTTGCGCAAAGCCGCCCCCTGCCGACACGATCGTTTTCGTCTCCCTGGATGTCGACTATTTTTCCGTCTTTGAGGTAAGCCAAAAGGCCGCAGCCGACCGTGCATTGTCTGCAAACGGTCCGGACCGACTCGTCATAGGGTTTGTAGGTTCCGGCAAATCGTTTCAACGGGTCGTGTTCAAGCATTTACACCCTCTGCATTCCGACTCTCAATTCAGTATGGAGGCTAAGACCCCTCAGTAAACGAGTGCCGCCGAGAGTTTGAACGGGTAAAAGAGCCGTCCATCCCCCTGCGGCCCCTCGGCTCCCCTCAGGGCATTCTTGGCAACATGCGTGCCATACCATCGAAAGAACCGCAGACCTTAGGCCCCGCCTGCATTCGGAGCGAGGCTGCGAAAGCCCTGCGCGCTCAGGCGCCTGTTGCACGGACACCTCCACGAGAAACATCGCCTCAGTCGCAGGCCTTTTGTGAACTTGTAAATTAGTGGAAAGACAACGCAAAATAGACTCTGGGGTCGGTTGGGTAAAATGGGGCAAGGAAAATGGCGGACAACTTGGTCCACGGTGAGGTGTACCTGCACCCAAAGGGGTCCCCAGACTTTGCGAGTGCGGATGGGGGGTGAGGCGAATGGCCTCACGTTCGACCCGTGGATTAGGACCTAACTAATGGATAATTATTTGGAAACCGAAAATGGGGCCTTCCGGGGCAAGTGGACCGGAGAATTTTTCCGTTACCGGACAAGGGGATAGAGTACTTCGGTCAGTTTTGGAGAGGCCTTCGATGAAAAGTCTTTCTGAGATTCCCTGGTTTGGCAAAGGGTTCCGGAAGGTTCTAAAAACCATGATCCAGGCCGCTTTGGCGATTGTTGCCGAGATTTTCGGCCTTCTGGTATGCATTTTGCCTCTTGGGAGAGCCAATCCTGGCTATACAGTTGCGGATACCGAGATTGAAAAGGGGGTGAATAGAGAGCGCCAAAAACTCTCACTATGGAGTGCATCGGTATCGTAATGAGCATCGTTAAGAATCTGATCATTGGTAATGAATCCTTTTTCTCTAGAGAGGAGAAAAGATGGCAGAGAAGATGCATGTGGTTAACCAGGATATAGCCGATCCTTCTACAGTAGGGTTGGCCAGTTTCGGTATCGGACTGTTTACCCTGAGCTTTGTCAATGCCGGTCTCATCGGTCCCAATGCTGTAGGCGTGATCATCCCCCTGAGTCTTTTCGTCGCGCTCATTCACTTCTTCGTTGCCTCGAACGGTTTTAAGAAAAACGAACTATTTACAGCGATTACATTTGGCATATACGGTTTGTTCTGGGTCACTTTCGGCTCGATCAATCTGTTCGCAGCGATGAAATGGGTCCCGCTGGATGCCCATGCCCTCCTCGTATTCCTGATCGCCTACACCATATTCAACACCTACCTGCTGATTTCATCGTTTGTGACCAACTGGGCCGTTATCCTGACCCTGGCACTCCTGGAAGTGGTTTTCCTGCTGCTGGACTTCGGCCTGGCAGGACATCCGCAACTCGTCGTGTGGGCCGGCTACGTGGGTATGCTCGATGCTCTCTTGGCCCTGTATATCTCGGCTGCCGGACTGTGGGGGACTCTTTTCGGGCGAGGCGTTCTTCCTGTGGGCCCGATCGTCAGAGGGTAACCGGTCCCAACGTCGCGGGCTAAAATCGGCTACAAATCTCAGAATGGCGGCACAGTCCATGGGCTGTGCCGCTACCCGGCGGAAACATGAAAGAGCATCCGGCCTATCAAGGTTTTCCTCCGCTCCCGAGTCGGGAGCAAATCGTGGACGCACTGGTGAACGACCCGCCCGATGTTCGATGGCGAGTGGTACGAGACCTCTTTCGCGTAAATGACGCCGAAGATCGGAAGGCGCTGATCGAAATGCTTCAGCCACAGGTTCAGAAGGCTTCCGATTTTAGGATCGCATACCGGATATCCCTGGCCTTGAGGGCCCTGCATACCCCGCAATCGGCAAACGACACCATTCTGATCAGGGGCAAGGGGGCGTTCAGGCGTCGGGACTCCATCGTGGAAAGACCTTTGGAGGGGGGGCCTTTCCCGGTGGTGGATTTCCATATTCATCCCAAGTTGCCGGATCTGCAATTTTTTTCAGATATGATGGAGGCGGGAGTTACCCACGGCGTCATTCTGGCAACGGATACGGACCCTTCCGACCTGGACCGTCCTGAAATCAGGGAAAAGTTGCGGAAGAGCTATGCACAGTCGCCTCAAGCCGAAAAGGTGGAATTTGAGCGAATGCTCACCCAACTGCGAGCGAGTCTGTATTCGCCAACCCACGTCGTGAACCGCGATGTCGCCGACTGGGTGAACGACTATCCGGATATCCTGATCGGCTTTGGCTCCGTAAATCTATCGAAGAGCAGCGAGTATGTGGAAGAAAAGCTGGAAGAAATCCGGCGGTTGAAGCTGCGGGGGATCAAACTGCTGCCATACTCCCAGTTTTTCAATCCATCGGAAAACGAGAACATGGAGTTACTGTTTCAGTACTGCGAGGATACGCAGTCGATAATTCTTTCCCACTGCGGGTGTGGGGCGGGTCCGTTTGAAATTCCCGAGTTGAGCCGGGACTCTCACCCCGACCTTTGGGAACCGCTTCTTAAAAAATACCCCGGTGTGGTGCTGGTCCTTGCCCATTTCGGGGCCTACAGCACGTATATTCCCGGCATATGGCTCCATGAGGTGCTGCAGTTGGGCAAAAAGTACCGGAACGTATACGCCGATCTCGCTGCGGTCGATTGGCTCATGGACCGTGAAATGGTGGTCAAGGAAATTAGAAAGACGATCGGTTTCGACAGAGTGCTTTTCGCAACGGACTATCCTCTTTCCAAGACGGCGGGAGTGAACCTGGCGTATCTCACGGGCTCACTCAAGGCAAACACCTTTCTCACCGAAAAGGAGAGGCGCAAAGTGCTCGGACTCAATGCGTCGCGACTGCTCGGGCTTACGTAGGATACTGTTTTGGGCGGTTTCGCTGCTGATCTGCAAGATGAATTCAGAAAAAGGGTTCTGGCGTCCGAAGGTCGGATCGATCTGGCGCGCGCAGGGTTGCTCGTCTCCCGTCTTGCCTACCCGGACCTCGATGAACCGGCCCTCCTGGCTCAGCTCGATGGTCTCGGGGCTCGTCTTCGCGCGAAAGTTTCCGGTTTGACCGGCGCCGGCGCGATTGCCAAAGCGATGGGGGAGCTGCTTTATGAAGAAGATGGGTTCAGGGGAAATTCCAAAGACTATTACGATCCCGACAACAGTTATCTGAATTGCGTGCTGGAAAGAAGGACAGGCATCCCGATCACTCTTTCCCTGCTCTATATGGAAGTGGGTCGCAGGGCCGGTTTGGATGTGCGCGGAATCGGCATGCCGGGTCATTTCCTGGTCGGCGTTTATGAAAAAGAGGAGCGAATCTTTCTCGATCCCTTTTACAGCGGAACGGTTCTAAACGAAAAGGAATGCCGCCGCAAGGCGGCGGTGCAGCATCAGGGGGCTCTGGTGTGGAACTCGCGCTTTCTTGAACCTTCGGAGGAAAAGGCCATGATCGTGCGGCTCCTGAGGAACCTGAGAGCTATCTACGGCAACATCGGGGACATTCCGAGATCTTTCCGGACGCTTGAGTGGATCATCGCTCTCGCCCCCGATGCGGCGGCGGAGCACAAAACGCGGGGCTTCCTGTCCATAAGTCTGGGAGCCTTCGAGTCTGCCGTAAGGGATTTGCAGACATACATCGCCCTGCAGCCCGACGCACCCGACGCCCTGTACGTGCAGGCAACAATCGACCGGATCGCTCGGACACGAACAACGCTTCATTAGGTCATCTTCCCGGGGCGGAGCGGAAGTGCTCCGGGAGGCTGGGCGCGCCAACCGGCCGGGGCCGGTTACACCAAACATCAACACACATGGAGGGTACAAATGCCGAAGTATTTGATCGAACGTGAAATTCCCGGGGCCGGCAAGCTTTCTGCCGCAGAACTTCAGGGTATCTCCCAGAAATCGTGTCAAATCCTGAGCGGTATGGGACCAAAAATTCAGTGGGTCCAAAGCTATGTTACCGACGATAAAGTGTACTGCGTCTATATAGCGCCAAGCATCGACATGGTGCAGGAGCATGCCCGTCAGGGCGGTTTTCCGGCCAATCGGATATCGGAGATAAAGACGATGATAGATCCGACCACGGCCGAATGATTCGCAACAGTTCCACCTATTTTGCCAATCTGCGAGAGGAGCCATGGACGGAATCGATCTGCAAAAAATAGAACAGGCAAGCCCCATCCTTCAGGTTGCCATCGAACTGGGAATCAAGGTCCAGGGGAACATGGGAAAGTGCTTCAAAAGCGAGCATCATTGCGGTGCAGACCAGGAAACCATGACTCTTTTTTTCAACCCTTCCCGAAACACTTTTTTCTGCAAATCCTGCCAGGACGTGGGCGGTTCCGTTGTAGACCTGGTCAGCCAATATCGGGGAATTGACCGAAAAGAAGCCACCTCCTGGCTCGCTCATCGCTCGGAATTCGATCTTCTTACCAGGCAGCGGTATCACGGAAAAGGCAGGAAAAAGATGTGAGCCGTCCGGAAAAGACGCATCGGCTCGCCCCCTTTGCGTCCTTTCCGGATATCACGAGTACAGGGAATTCTTATGGGTCCTAAAAAGAAAAAGGAATCCGGCGCCACTTCTTCGAAAACCGCCAAATCGCACAAGGAGGTTGTCGATTCCATCGTTCGGGAAGCCTCGGAGATGCAGGCCAAGGATAGCAAGGCGAAGAGCGTCGAAGACAAGATGAGGGAATCGGAGGCTAAACGCAAGCTTCTGGCTCAGGCGCTTCACGCTTCGCGCGAACAGATGCGCAAGTTTATGCCGGGAGAGGAGGAAAAGGAGAGGGCCCAACCCTTCGGTGTGTTTGTCGATTATGGCAGTGATCCCGGGACCGCCGTCATACGGCATCACGGGAGATTGTATGAAGCGAGGATAGAAACGGAGGAGGAGCCCGCAAAGGAGAGCGAACCCACCGTCAGGACGTTTCACGCCATACGCGAGTCGAGAAAAGAGAAGGATGCCGGGAAAAAGTTCCGGAAAGGTGAGTTGCTGCTGCTTAGTAACGAACTCAACGTCGTTGCCGCCCGCGGCTTCGATCTTGTTTGCGGAAGCCTCGGGAGCGTCCGGCAGGTGCTAAGCGATGAAAAACTGCTCATCGGCACCGTGGGGGATGAATCGCTTGTGGTGAGCCGGGCCTATCCGCTTCAGGAGAAGACGATACTGGCCGGGGACAATATCGAATACGATCCGGATTCCCTTTTCGCATACAACCTCCTGCCAAAGAGTTCGGTCGACAGTCTCGTTTTGGAAAAAGTTCCCGATATCGGCTACGAGGACATAGGGGGGTTGACTGATGCCATCGAAGCCATACGGGATGCCGTGGAGCTGCCGCACCTGTATCCGGAATACTTCAGGGAATACCGCCTGGCCCCGCCCAAGGGGATTCTTCTCTACGGGCCTCCCGGATGCGGCAAAACTCTGATTGCAAAGGCGGTCGCCAACAGCCTCACCAGGCGTATCGAAAAGATGAGCGGCGAAAAGGGCGCAAGCTATTTTCTCACTGTCAAGGGTCCCGAACTTTTGAACAAGTATGTCGGTGAAACCGAACAGGCCATCCGGGACTTGTTCGCGCGGGCGCGTAGCCGGGCCTCCTACCGCACTCCCGTCATCATCTTTTTCGATGAAATGGATTCGCTTTTCCGGGTCAGGGGCTCGGGGGTTTCCTCGGACATGGAAGCCACCATAGTGCCCCAGTTTCTTGCCGAACTCGATGGGTTGGAAGTGCTGGAAAATGTGGTGATAGTCGGCGCCACCAATCGGGAGGACCTCATCGATCCCGCCATCCTCCGGCCGGGACGTCTCGACCGGAAGGTGCGAATCCCGCGCCCCGACAGGTCCGCTGCAGTAGAAATTTTTTCGAAGTACCTCACCGCAGACCTGCCTCTCGCCCCTGGCGCCCTCGAGGCTTTTGGCGACTGCTGCGCCGCGGTGGAATTCATGATCAACTGCGTTGTCAGCGAGATGTACGACCTCAAGCCGGGAAATGAACTGCTCGAAATAACCTATGCCGACGGGGCCCGCAAAATCCTGTACATGAAGGACTTCGCAAGCGGGGCGATCATAGAGAACATCGTGCGGCGCGCCAAGTTTTTTGCGGTCAAGGCCCTGGTCGAAAGAGGGGAACCGGGGATAAGCCTGGAGCATCTCCTGACGGGGCTGAGGCGGGAATTCCGGGAAAACGAAGACCTGCCGAGCAATACCAACCCTGCCGAATGGTACCGGATCATCGGCAGGGGGGGCGAAAGAGTGGTGAGGATTCGTTCCCTGCTGGGACAGCAGGGTGGGCAGGACGAAGGTGAGGCAAAACCCGAAGAGACGATAGAGCCCGGGGAAGCGCTCGAGTAGCGGCGGCGAGCCGCCGCGGCCGGGTTGCCCGCCTGCTTTGCGGGCGGGCGCGGCGAGCCGCCGCAGCCGAGTTGCCCGCCTGCTTTGCGGGCGGGCGGGGAAAACATTGCTATGAGCATTCCAAAAGTAGTCGGAATCGAGCAGGAATATGCGATAAGCGTGAAGGGAGCAGACGATCTATCGGCCTTCCATGCTTCCTGCATGCTCGTAAACGCCTATGCGCAAAAAGTCGGCATCCGGGAACCGGGAATGGGCGTGCTCTGGGATTACGCCCACGAAACTCCCTTTCAGGATATCCGGGGAGAGCTGTTCGGAAGAAAAACGGCAAGAGACGTGACCGGAAGGGAAGACAATCTGCTTATAAACGCCATCCTTCCCAATGGCGCAAGGCTCTATACCGATCACGCCCATCCCGAATACTCCACTCCGGAATGTCTCAGCGCAACCGAAGCCGTCGCGTGCGACAAGGCAGGCGAACTGATCCTGAATGAGGCCGTGAGGCTGGCAGAGAAAATCCTTCCCCAAACGACCATAAAACTCTTCAAAAACAACATAGATCATCAGGGGCAGAGCTACGGGTGCCATGAAAACTATCTCATGGACGCAAATGCCCATGAGGCTTGCCTGGTCCTCAATCCCGGAAGGGCTCAAAAGACACTCATCCCCTTTCTTGTTACACGCCAGGTATTTGCGGGTTCGGGAAAACCGGGCGCGCAGTTTGAAATTTCCCAGCGCGCCGGTTTCATGGAATGTTTGTTCGGCCTCGATACGATGTTCCACCGGCCCCTCATCAACACGAGGCAGGAGCATCATGCGGACCCGAAACGATTCAGGAGATTGCACCTGATTCTCGGGGACGCCACGATGAGTGATTTTTCGACCTTCCTCAAGATCGGAACCACTCAGATCGTGCTGCAGATGCTCGAAGACGACTACATTGCGTCCGATTTCAGTCTCAGGGATGGACTGAGCGCCCTGAAGCAAATTTCGGCTCGATACGACTGCCCCATCGAGATGGCCGAGGGGCGCAAAACCAACGCAATCGAATTGCAGCGCAGGTTCCTCGATCTTGCCCGCATCTATTGCCAGAGCCGGGATATTCCCCGCGTACCGGATGCGGACCTTATTTTGCAGAGTTGGAGCGACGTTCTGGATGGGCTGGAAACACTTACGCTCTCGCGCGACTGCGACCTCGAAGACGACCCCGGAGACCTCCGGCGAAAACTCGACTGGGTGCTCAAGCTCTGGCTGTTCACCCGCTACCGGCGAAAGAAAAATCTATCCTGGAACCATCCGCAGCTAAAAGTCCTCGATCTTCAGTACCACAACATAGACCGCGAGGAGTCCATATTCTATTCGCTAAGGGACCAGGGACTCACCGAAGCCATTGCGAGTGAGGCCGAAGTGGCCGCTTTTGTCGACGAGGCGCCCCCTTCCACCAGGGCCTGGTTCCGGAGCAGGTGTATGCAAAAATTTGCCCGCGAGATCTATCTTGTGAATTGGGAGGTGGTGGGATTCGACCATGGAGATATCCACCGGATGGTCCCGCTTTTGAATCCTCTTAAAGGGACAAGGGAACGGTTCGAAGAGATTTTCGACAAAGCGGCCGATTCCCGGGAACTGTTGGCCCTCATAGAAAAAATGGGGCCGCAGCCCGGTCCCCGATGATCGCTTTTGGTTTTCACTTCCTGCAGGAGACTGACTGTATGGCTGAAACCCGGCAAGTGCGACAGCAGAAAAAGAAAAAAGGCGCAAAAGAGGCTGAAGATATCCCGCAAGTTCTGGCAACCGATAAAAAGAAAAAATTAAAGCAGCTCGATAGTTTCATCGAGAACGTGCTCGAGCAGGCGGGTGAAGAATTCCTGGAAGAGTTCAAACAGATCGAAGGCCAGTAGCGCGAGTGGAGATTGCCCCAGAAAGTCCCGGCCGAAGGGCCGCGGAAGGTCGCAGGAGTATGCCTTGGAGGAACGGATCTTTGGAACCGAGTGCGAGTATGCGCTCTTCCATCAACTCCCGCCCCGGCCCCGGGGAGAGGGGAGAAAAACGGCCGGTTGGTCCGGGGCCACCTTTTCCGAAACTCTACAGGAGATGTCCGCTTTGCTGGTCGAGGCGCTGCGCGCCCGAAACCGCCCCCTGGCCGGAGAATTTCTCGCCAATGGAGGGCGCTTTTACATCGATCGGGGCAGTCATCCGGAATACGCCACTCCCGAGTGCAGAAGCGTGTGCGAGGTCGTTACCCATGAAAAGGCAGGCGACCGGCTGGTCCAAAAATTGGTCGAAGAGGCGACGAACCTCATGGCCCAAAGACTGATCCCCGGCAGGCTCCATGCGTTCAAAAACAACCAGGACCCGGGTGGCAGGACCTATGGAAGCCATGAAAATTACCTCATCACCTCGCGGGCCATGGAAAAAATCGACCGCATCATCCCCTTTTTGATCACCCGCCAGATTTTTGCCGGTGCCGGGAAAATTCGATCCGTCTACAACCCTGCGATCCCCCAACACTGGCCGCCGTTTGCGGTTTCCCAGCGGGCCGATTTTGTAGACCATGTCTTTAGCGACCGGGCTTCAGATGCAAGGGGCATCATCAACACCAGAAAGCGGGAGATAACCCGAAGGGGGGATAACGTAAGGCTCCACGTCATTCTGGGCGATTCGAACATGTCGGAGTACGCCCTGAAACTAAAGATCGGCACCACCGCGCTCGTCCTCCGGATGCTCGAAGACGGGCTGGAAAATGTCCCCGTTTTTTCCAAACCGGTCGAGGCGCTCAAAACCATCTCGCGCCACCCCGCGGGCATGCACGAGGTGCACGGGGCAGGCAGCGGCTATACGGCCCTCGATGTTCAGTCCGTCTACCTGGACAAGGCGTGCCGCTACTTTGCCTCCCATGCGGCAACGGTAGAAGAAAAAGCTGTTCTGGAGTCGTGGCAGACAACCCTTACCGGACTCAAAAATCTCAGAATATCCTGCCGGGAGGGCATAGAAGACGATCCTGCGGAACTGGGCCGAAAACTCGACTGGGTCATAAAATTCTGGCTCCTGAGCAGGGCTCGTGAGAAAAAGAATCTCAACTGGAGCGACCCGCACATTCAGCACCTGGACTTCCGGTATCACGATCTCGATCCGACCACAGGCCTTTTCGAGCATTGCGCATCCCTGGGGCTGGTCGACCGGGTGCTCGAAGATAAAGACGTTCTGCTTGCTCTGGAGTCGCCGCCTCAGGATACGAGGGCCGCCATGAGGGGCCGCATAATCCGGGAGTCGTCGGGGAAAAACGTGGAAGTACTTGTTGAAAGCTGGGAATCGATCAGGATAATCGGTAAAAATACTGAGGAGGGCAACCACCCTTTCGCCAGGCAAAAGCGGATGGTAAAGCGGCTTAAGGCAAATCTCAAAGATCCTTTCGAAAGCTCCGACGATGCTCTTTTGAGCAGAGTGCGGCGCTTCCTTGACGGTTATTCTGAATGACTGCAGTTCTTTACAGGGAAAGGCGTTCATGCATCCGAACATGAAAGAAGGCATACGAGACGTTTTGGTGCGCCAGTTCGAGCTTCATGAAGCAGGATGGTTTATGCCCGGAACTTCGACAGGCCGTGTCGAACCGGTAGCCCATGGTGTGCAGGATATCTACAAGTGCTTACACCAGGGGGTTTTCGGCGTCGGACACCTGATAGATAATCCGCTCGACTTCAGAAGCCGGCTTCTCAATGAGATCCGCAGGGCCGACAGCAACTACTGCGAACCTCTCCGGGAGAGGGTTTCCCCGGACGGCCTGGTTATGAGAATCAATCTGCGGCCTTTCCGCGCTCTTTTTAAAGAGAAAGAGGAAATGGGCTGCGATCTCCTGGTGAATTGGTGCCGCGACTCCGCTGCCAGGGCGCCCGGCTCGCCTGCCGAATTTTTCCACGCTCTGGAATGCTTCATGGCGATAAACAGCGCAGGGGAACTGGAGGCGGGAGGAATGGTCTTTTCATTTCCGGAGCACGTCGTGGATGACTTCATGCGGGAAGTCCGAAACTTCACTTCGGAAACGGGATTTTTGCCGGTATTGAGTCATTCTGCGGCCTACAAGAGCCATAACGACCCTTCCTACCGCGTGGTGCATTCGAAGGCCCTTGCGAATTCGCCTCTGGCCGCACTGATAGATGCCGCCGAGGACATCGGAACAGGATATGTTCACTGAGAAATCCATGGCGCATGCGCTGTTGCTTCAGCCTCCCCCGGGCGATCTCACGGGTCCCTACCCGGCGCTTGCTTATCTCAAGGCCACCGCGGAGCGTGAGGGGTACAAGGTACTCACAAAAGATCCGGGCATCGAAGCCCTCTGGTATTTCACCGAAGAGGGCCGCCTGCGAAAACTCTTCGAGCGGGCCGACGTCATAAGAAAGCAACTCGAGGCCAAAGACTCCCTTAGCTCCGCGGAACTCAACCGTTACGCGCAGCTTGTCTCCGCGGTTGGACTCGGACTGGAGCCGGGGCTCATCCGAGAATCAATGACCGCGCTCAAGGACAAAACAAAATTCTATGACTATCCGGTCTACAGGAAGGCATCTCTTCTACTGGAAGCGTTCTATAGACTGCTTTCCGCCGTTTGCTTCCCCACGCAGTTGACTTCTTCGGAATACCCCACGGCGGGGAAGCTTGGAAGCTTTGAGGCCGTGGCCGCTCACTGCGACAGTTCGATAAACCCTTATGTCCAATACTACGAAAATGTCCTGTTTCCGTATATCGCCTCAACGGATGTGAAAATTGTCGGCATATCAATGGTTTTTTCCGCTCAGTCCGTACAGGCCCTCGTATTGGGGAAAATGATAAAGGAGCGTTTCCCGCAGATTCATGTCACTCTGGGAGGTGCATACCTTTCCCAGTGGGTCCTTCTCATGAAGGACGAGCACCTCTTCGATCTTTTTTCCTTCGCGGATTCGGTCGTCTGCGGAGAAGGGGAAACCCCCTTTTCGGAGCTTCTCCGGCGTGTGGTGGAAAAGCGGCCCTTTGACGGCACGCCCAACCTCATCTATCCGGACCGGGCGCAATCCGCCATCCGCCGATTCTCCGAGCTGGAGTATGCCGACCTTTCCCGGTTGCCCCCCCCGGACTACTCTGACCTGGATCTCTCCGACTATCTTTCGCCCGAGCCTGTCATTCCCTACTGCATCAGCCGTGGATGCTACTGGGGCAAATGCGCCTTCTGCCAGAACCGGTACGGCGATAACCGCGTCAGAAGATATCAGGTCGTACCGGTCGAGAAGGCGGTGGAGGAAATGGGGCTGCTCTCTGAAAAATTCGGCGCGACCCATTTCAACTTCAGTAACGACGCAATCGATCCGGTGTATCTGAAGAATTTAAGCGAGGCGCTTGCGGCCGGTGGGAAAAAGTTTCTCTGGAATACCGATCTGAGAGCCGAGAGTTCCTTTACCGCAGATCTTTGTCTGCAACTGGCCGATGCGGGGTTAAACTCCGTTGCGATCGGGTTTGAAAGCGGGTGCCAAAAGACCCTGGATTCCATGGCCAAAGGATATAATGTCGATACCTTGCGGCTGGTCATGAAGAATTTTTACGACGCGGGAATCGCAACGCAGGCGATGGGAATTTTCGGCTTCCCCGGTGAAACCGAACGGGACGGGGAGCTTACGGTTCGATTTCTGGAAGAAAATATCGACCGGATATCTTACTACGTAATGGGGCTTTTGATGGTGCTCCCGGGGTCGAAGTTATACGACAATCCGCAGGAATACGGCATAAGTTCGATCAGCTACGAACAAAATCCGATGATGACCCCGGAGCCTGTCTGGAGATCGTCAATCCGCATGTCGGCCAGGTCCGTCAATGCTCTTTACGAGCGGTTGAACAGGCTCGAAGAGAAGTTTTCCATAAACGACTATCCTTACGTCGGCGCCTTGTCCACCAACCATGGATTCCTCTATTTCAGAATCGGTCCCGATATTTTAAAGCGTCTCAGGCAGGAAGAAAATGAAAGGCTCCGAAGGTTTGGCAGCATCCTGCAAACGGATGGCGCAGAACTCTCCAGGAAATTCAAAACCACTGTTCTCCATCGACAATTGCCCTATACGGTGTATCAATCCTCATTTCCCATGGAGAACCTTCTGCAGGAAAACGCAAGGGAATTTCAAACGGCTAAACTTTCCGCCAAAAGGAAATACCTTGTCGATCCCCTGAATTTCCCCATGCCGGCAAATCCTGCCCAGTTGAAACTGCTGCGCAGGATAGACGGGCATAGAAACCTCAAGATGATTTTTTCCAGGATTTCCGATGCCGCTCCCCAGCAGTTGATTCCCTTTCTGATGTACCTCATTTCGCGGGGTCTGGTTGATGCGATTGGATTGTGAGAAGACCCGCTCCATGATTTTGACTTCTTTATCCAGGTAGGTTACCCTTCTTCATATTTGCACGTGAATCAACCGCCCTGCGGGGGGCACGGGGAATTACAATGGATCGGATGCACATGAGGCTTTTTGAACTGGCCTCGCCTTTTTTGGATACGCGCGAAAACGGGGAACACACCCGAATTTCCTATGAATTTGCAGGCAGACTGCTTGACGAGGAACAAGGAGACCCGGAGGTGGTTTTTCCGGCGATAATTCTGCACGATGTCGGGTGGAAGCGCATTCCCGAAGAACTGCAACTCACCGCTTTCGGGCCCGGTAAAAGGGACATGAATCTCAACAGAGTCCACGAGGTCGAGGGGGCGAAGATCGCCGGCGGGATTCTTGCGGAGCTTGGCTATCCCGCACCTCTCATCGAGGAGATCACCGAAATCATTCTGGGCCACGACTCGCGAAAGCAGGCGATTTCCAAATCCGACGCAGTGGTTAAGGATTCGGACAAACTGTGGCGATATTCGGATCATGCGATGCACATAAACACCGAGAGATTCGGCATGACTTTCCGTGAGAACCTGGAGCGACTCGGAAGGACTCTGGACGCCTGGTTTCTTACCGCCGCCGGAAGGAGAATGGCCTCCGAACGGCTGCTCGAACTCGAAAGCACCTACGCGGTCGAATTATCCCATTGACAAAACGCTTCCGATTTTTTATTAGTTAGGCGAAACTGTGTAAGGAAGTTTATGTCCAGAGAAACAACACTCGATGCTCGTTCATTTTTTCCGGGTTTTGCCAGGCCTGAGGGACGCGGATTTTCGTCCTTTGCAGGCTTCTTTTTTTTCTTCTTCTTTAGGAGCGCCCGCCCGGGAATTCGCGATTGAATGAACAAGCCCCGGGTGGAGCGGAAACACTCCTCCGGGGATCGCAAAATACCGTAAAAAAAACCCCCGAGGAGATTTCCTCGGGGGTTTTTTTTTGCAGCGGCGAGTCGCCGCTGCAGGGTCGCTCCGTAGTCTTTGCCTGCGGAGCAAGGGAAACAATCTAAACAGCCGACCGGAGGGCTCGTCATGATTTTGGTGCTCGGAAAAGGAACAACGCTGGAGGAAACGGAGAGGCTCAAGGAAATACTCCGTTCGGAAGGTCACATGGTAAAGGAGATCGGGGATGCGGAGGAGCGGGTCCTCGGGGTGGTGGGCAAGGCCTACCGGGAGGGCTCTTACTACGAGTCGCTGCCGGGAGTGGAAAAGGCGGTGCCCATATCGAAGCCCTATAAGCTCGTGAGCCGCGAACTGCATCCCGCCCCTTCCGTGATCAGGGTGGGAGATGTCTCCATAGGCGGGGATCGGCTGGTGGTAATCGCCGGTCCGTGCGGGGTCGAGGGCAGAAAAACCACCCTGGAGATTGCGCGCGCGGTTCGAAGCCACGGGGCGGTTCTTTTCCGGGGCGGCGCCTTCAAGCCGCGGACCTCGCCCTATGCGTTCCAGGGCATGGGGGAGGAAGGCTTGAAGATCCTTCGTGAGGTGAGGGAAGAAACCGGCCTTGGAATCGTCACCGAGATGACTTCTCCCAGCCAGGCCGATCTCATGATGAAATACGTCGATGTCGTTCAGATCGGCGCCCGGAACATGCAAAACTTCGAACTGCTAAAGTCCGTGGGCCGCATCGGAAAGCCGGTGCTGTTGAAACGGGGGCTTTCAGCCACCATCGAGGAGTGGCTCATGTCCGCCGAGTACATTCTCTCGGAGGGAAACGACCAGGTGATCCTTTGCGAACGCGGCATCCGCACCTTCGAGCGATACACCCGAAACACGCTCGACCTTACCGCCGTTCCGGTCATAAAGAAACTCACGCACCTTCCGATCATAGTCGACCCGAGCCACGCCACGGGGATACGGGCCAAGGTCAGCCCCATGGCCCGCGCGGCCATCGCCGCAGGCGCAGACGGCCTGATCGTGGAAGTGCACACCGACCCGGACAAGGCGCTCTCCGACGGCCCGCAGAGCCTCTACCCGCACCAGTTCGAACAGCTCATGCGAGACCTCTACGTGATCGCCCCCGTTGTGGGAAAACAGGTCGATTACGCCTATCTCGACAAGGCAGCGATCATGAAACCGCAAAGCACCAGCGACAAGGCGCCGGCAACGGTCGTCTACTCCGGAGTGCCCGGCTCTTTTTCCCACAAAGCCTGCCTCCAGTTCTTCGGCAGTGAAGTTCCGCTCAACAACTGTTCTTCCTTCAAGCAGGTCTTCGAGCTGGTCGACAGCGAACAGGCAGCCTTCGGCGTGGTTCCCGTGGAAAACAGCCTCACGGGCAGCATCCACGAAAACTACGATCTGCTTCTCGACTATGACCTGAAAATCGCCGGCGAGCTCACCCTGAGAATCAAGCATAACCTGATCGGACTCGCCGGCGCCCGGATCGAGGAGCTCGAAAGGGTCTACTCCCACCCGCAGGCCTTTCAGCAGTGCCGCGAGTTTCTGGAAAAACTACCCGGCCTGGACCTCGTAGCCTATAAGGACACAGCCTCTGCGATCCAAAGGGTAAAAGAGAGCGGTGATCCCAAAGAGGCCGCCATCGGCGAGGGGGCCGAACCGATACCCGGAATGGAGGTGCTAAAGGAAGGCATAGAAACCAACCCGAGGAATTTCACCCGATTTGTGGTCATATCCCGCAACGGCTCTCTTCCGGGGCCCAAAAATAAATCCTCCATCATCTATTCGGTGAGCGACAAGCCGGGGGCGCTTTTCGAAACGCTTCGGATCTTTGCGGCAAACGATATAAATATCGTCAAGCTCGAATCCCGCCCCATCCACAGCCGGCCCTGGGTGTACATGTTCTACGTGGACCTGGAGATGGACATCGCCGAGGAGCAAAACAAGCGGATTTTAGAGGAACTGGTGGAAAAAACCGAGTTTTTCAAATTTCTGGGAAGCTATAACAGGGGGGCGCAGGAAAAGCCTTAAGAGCGGAAGCGGGAAGCTCAAAGACAGAAGCGTGAAGCGGGGAGCGGGAAGCGAGAAGAAAAACGGTAGAAGCGGAAATCGTTTCCCGCTCCTCACGGCTCGTGGAACTTTGCCCTGATGGCCTGCAGGCCGCGGGAGAGGTCCCCGGCTTCGAGGATCACCGAAATGGAATGAACGGCGCAGCTGAAGGCCAGGGGGCGTATCCCCGCGGACTGCAGACTCTCGGTCAGAGTGGCTGCGATCCGGTAGCGGTCCCCGAAATGAGGGCCGTGAAAAAAGATGGCCGCAGCCTCCTTGCAGGTGTGTGCGACGTGCGGCATGCGCGCTTCGAGCGTTTCGCCAAAAAGCCTGCGCTGTGAGCCGGGTAGGCAGAAACCGAGGACGGCTTTTCCGGGACGGTTGCAATCGGCTACGAGGAAATCCATTCCGGCCTCCGGGCTGTCGATCTCCTGGAGCACCTGCCCCATTCGCAGAAGATCGCTTCGATTCAAAACGAGGACCCAGAAGTCGAGGTCGGGCCGGTTTAGAACCGCATAGACTTTGATGTCCTCTTCCTCGTAGGAGCCCACGACATCCTTGAAGAGCTCCTCTTTTCCCACGTAGGCGCTCTCCCACTTGAGGGGCGAACCGTAGGCGGGAAACTCGAAGACGCTGAAGATGGCGTCGATGGTCGCTTTCACCTCCTCGGAGGGGACCACGACCGATACGGCCGAAGGGGAACTCGCGATCCCGAGAGGGTGCATGTTCTCCTTTCCCATCAGTTCGAGAAGCGCCCCCATGACAAGAGGCCTGCGATCGTGCGGGAAGATGGATAAGATGGTGGTATCGCGCTGCAGCTGCGGCTCCAGGCCGGTATCTAGCTTTATGAGAAAATAGCTGGTAAATCCGCCGGCGCTTTCGGTGCAAAGCGAACTCGAGGAAAATCGGCTTCCGTCATCGGCCAGGTGAGTCACCTGGCTGAGGTTGATGCGCTCCGAGCCCATGTGGCCGCAGATGTCCGCAAGCGCGTCTTTTGTCTTGTCGCACGACCACCCCGCATACGAGCGGCCTTCCAGGATCTTGATTCCCCCGAGCCGAATCTTTGTCATGAGTGAATCGCTCCTGCCTGCGTTAAAAATTTTGGCACGCGAAGGCGCGAAAGAAGAGCGCTCTATTTCCTTTTCGCCTTGATTCGGGCGACCGTCGCCCCCCAGCCCCCGGACCGTTCGTCGCCATCGCCAAAGGAAATCACCAGAGGATGCCTCTCCAGCACCGAGCGGACTACCTGGCGCAGGACTCCCGTGCCCTTCCCGTGGATGATGCGAACCTCCGCAAATCCCTTCCGGCTCGCAGCCTCGAGGTAATCTTTCAGAAGGTCCTTCACCTCGCCCGGCCGGAAAGTATGGAGGTCGATCGAATCTTCGATCGGAACTCGGACTATTTTTTCCTCTCTCATGACTAATTTAATATAGGATTCGACGCCCGGGCGCCACAATTAAATCGCAAGGCGGGCGCACGCGAATAAAGAACGTTTCGAAATCCGGTTCCCCCAGCTTGAAAGAGCCCGCAGACATGGAAAGTTCCGGCGGAATGGCAGGTATTTGCGATTATCCCGGGCGGCACAACCGAAAGACGTTCCAACGAATCGTTCGATACAAATTCTTACATCGTGGCGCGAAAAAGCCCCGAATCCGGGGGATCGGATCGGGGCTTTTTCGTGTATGGTGGCGGAGAGAGAGGGATTCGAACCCTCGGTAGAGGTTTACCCCCTACACTCGCTTAGCAGGCGGGAGTATGGATTTTGCTGTGGCTGTAATTCGGCCGTGGGTATGATCTTTCCAACTCTCTAGTCACCGCTTTTCGCCTCTTTGTCGCCCTCGATCGGTACGAAATCGGTACGATTTTCCAGAACGCCCACAACCCTTGTAAGAGCCGGGTCGATCTGGTGAAGATAATTTTCCGTGGTGGTTTGCCTTTTGTGCCGAAGAAAGAGTTGAATTTCTTTAAGAGTGGCCTTGCCGGAGTCCTGAAGGATGGAGGCGACATGGTGGCGGATTGCGTGGAACCCGAACCGTTTGACGGCCGCCCGGGTGCAAAGCCTCTCCATCATATTCCGGATGAATCCGGAGTTCCTGGAAAGCATCTCGCCGTGTTTGTGGAAGACATAAGTCGTTTGGGTATCTCTTTTTGCCCAGCGTTCACGGAGAACCGCGTAGAGCTTGTCGGTCATCGGGAGCAGGTTCGGTTCAAGCTGCCCCCTTTTCCTTTTGCGGGTCCAGAGCCTTACCCATCTGTGTTCGAAGTTGATGTCTTCCCAGGTGAGCTTGCGGATCTCGGAGATCCTGGCCGCCGTGTGGTAGAGGATGAGAAGCATATCGCCTTCTTCGGGGGGGGCGGCCAGGATCACTGCATCGATGTCTTTGGCCGGCGGGACGTACTTGATGAACGGTTCTTCACTGTACGGTTCGATGGTGAGTGCGGGATTTCCGGCCACATAGTCGTTTCGGATACCCCAGTTATAGAGGGCTTTGAGTTCTTTGAGGTGTCGATTGGCGAGTTTGTTACCGCTCTTTTCCTGAACAGCCATCAGGTGCTCGATGATTTGGACCTTGCTTACAGCCTCGGCCTGGAAGGTGTTCGATCCGAGTTCCCGGAGGAATTGAGCGAGGTAGTTTGACTTCATGTTTACCGTGTTCGACTGCATCCGGGCTTCGCAGTCCTCGATATATTTAATCGCCAAAAACTGAAAGGATACGGGCTCGGGCTTTGCTGGTTCCGGAGGCGGCGCCGGGTTTTCGAGTAGCCGCCTTTTGTCCACCTCCCACGATTCGGCGGCTGCACGGGTCCGGGACTTTTCGTTCTTGTAGGTTTTCCCCTTGTAGACGAACTTTGCGATGTAGCGCTTTCGGGCTCTGTCGTACCAGATGCTCATCTTCGAGTGCCCTCAGGACTTTTTCCAGGTCAAAACGCGCCCCCTTCAGGTTGGAGCCGACACCAACGAACAGATGCGGCAGGGAACGCCATTTTTTGGACAGCGTTCTCGGATTTGCCTTCAGGATATCGCAGAGTTCCGAGAAGTCAACGATTTGCATTGGCACCCTTTTGCCGGGAGGTCTCAGGATAGATTTTACTATTTCGCCATCAATTGGGCTGGAACGTCGGGGAGCTTTTTGGGCTGCCAGGCGGTCATTTTGTCGGCGTGGCGGGTTAGGGCCTCATAGACCTGTCGGGCGTCCGGGTTGGAGTTTGCGTTATCCATGAGGTACTGGATGGCCCACTGGCGCACGAGGTTGGCGGCGTGCTTATCCTGGGCGCGAAGGAGAAAGACCGGTTCGTCGGCGGGAATGATGCCGGCGGAATCTTGGATGCGTTCGTTGTAGTCGGTTCGGGCATGTTGCATGGTTCAATCCTTTTCAGGGGTGGAGGGTGAGTTGCGTGCCGCCCTTTCTGGGGCGGCGGGGGCCTTCCATGAGGAGTTTGTAGGCTGCGGGAGAGCGCCAGATGCCGACTAGGTCGTGGAACTCGGGAGTGTTTCGGGTGCGGGCGTCGGGTCCTCGGTAGAGCATGGCGAAGGGGAGAAAGTCGAGGTGGTAGACGGCTTTGAGGCGTGATTCGGCCTGAGATGGAGTCTCGCCGTTAAAGCCTATCAGGACATAGCAGCGCTTCTTTTCGCGGGAAAAGGAGGAGAGAAGACCGGCGACTTTTTGGAGGTGAGGCAGATCGGAGGGAGAGTCGCAGGCGAAGAAGGCGTATTTGAGGCGGATGGAGGAGAGAAGAGAGACATGCCACGGGCTGAAGCGCCGGGCGTCGAGGCCGCCTGAGAAGATGGCGGGGTGAGGCTGGCGGCGCAGCATGTCGAAGATGGCGAGGAGGCGTTCTTCGGTGTGAAGCAGGACGTTGTTATCCGCTACGTTGTGGCCTTCGGTAAGGAGAAGCGGACGAAAGGGGCCTTCACGAAGGGGGACAAGACAAAACGGGCAGCGGTTCGAGCAGCCACGGGAAGTGAAGACGACGCCGGGCTTTACGAAGAGGCCGGGTGTAAATTCGCCTGAGGGGGAAGCGTAGGCGGGGCCGCCCAGTTCGACGTTGCGATAGAAGCGGCTCCAGGCTCGAAGAAGTCTTTCCCCCTCAGGTTTATCCCAGGTGAAGGTAACGGATATTCTCACCGGGTGATCTTCGAGGTGAAGCTTCGTGGGAAGCAGCGGAGAGGGGTCGCCCACGAAGGCCATCGGGTCTGTGGGGGTCCAGGAGGTGCGGCGGGGAAAGACTCGGATCATCAGAACACCCACCACAGAAAAGCGATAAGAAAGCAGGCGAAAAGGGTTGAAAAGGCGCCGCAGCAAAATCCTCTCAGCCACTCGGGGGCCGGGGGCGGCGCCGTGTCGGCGCCGACGGGTTGCCCGCCTGCGTTGCGGGCGGGCGGGGGTTCATCCATGTCGATGAGGTAGAGCATGGGGGATCTCCTTTCTTAGGGGAAGGGGAAGCTACTGTTCTTTGGTGATGAGGTTCGCTTTTGCCGTTTGGTTTTCTAAATAGTGGTCCGGCTCGCTT